>JAUNUR010000023.1 GCA_030538085.1 Pseudomonadota bacterium
GCCTCGCTGCTGGGCAGTTGCACCACGTCGACCCAGGCGGTGATGGGGCTGGTGGTGGCGTCCACGCCTGTGCGATAGCTCAGTACCGTGGTCTTGCCGGCTTCGACCGAGATGATGGTGGTGCGGGGTTGGCCCTGGAAGGGAAGGTATTTGTTGACGCTGCCGTCATCGACGAAGCTGACCTGGCTGGTGAGGCGGTAGAGGCCGGGGGGAACGGATGTGGCGCTGGTTGGAATGTCTTGTTCCAGCTTGGTTTTAGGGTCAATGGTGCCGCGCCCCCAAGTGAGCGTGTACCAGTTGCTACCGCGCGCCTGCTCTGGCGTGACCTGGGGGTTGAACAGCCGGGCATCAAGCTTGGGTTGACCGGGCAACTCGCCAATGCGTTCGATGGTGCGGCGGCTCCAGATCCAGTGCTCCTTATTCTTGGGGTGGCCCAGCCCCTGAATCTGCCCCAGCCTGGGGTCTTCCGGCGGTGCCCCCACTTCGGAGCGCACCACCTGGCCGCCGCCGCAGAAAGCGCCGCAGTTGCCCATCTGGCCCAGGCTGCACGCTTGCAGCAGCCACAGGCTGGTAGCCACCAGCAGCCAGGGCAAAACGCTTTTCTTTTTGGGGTAGCACGAAGACATGTAATTCTTTCGCGGAAAAATCAACGCTTAAAAGAATGAACGATACATCAAATTGAACCAAAAAGTTAACCAAGTTTCTCAAATATGGATCATGAAAAACCCGCGATTCACGCCAGCCCACGCGGCCAGGCCCGCCGTGACCCTGCGCAAGCACATTGGTCTTGCTCCGACATCCACGGGTGGTAGGCTGTCAGCCCTGCCAGCGACACCACGTGACCCAACCTCCCTTCAGCTCGCCTTCCGGGCGCCATGCCCGCCTCGCGGAGTTTTTGCCGATGCCCCCACCCCTGACCTTCACCAACACCGTGCGCTACAGCACGCTGGCGTTGTGCGCGCTGGTGTTCGTGCTCAGCCTGTTTTCCATCATCGCCTTTGGCCGAGGGCTGCCATGGTTCGTGCTGTCGGGCGCGCTGGTGGCGCTAGGCATTCACGACCTGAACCAGACGCGCCATGCCATCTTGCGCAACTACCCCATCCTGGGCTGGCTGCGGTTCGGGCTGGAGTTCATCCGGCCCGAGATGCGCCAGTACTTCATAGAAAGCGATACCGAGGCGCAGCCTTTCTCGCGCGCGCAGCGCTCGCTGGTGTATCAGCGTGCCAAGGGCGTGCCGGACAACCGGCCTTTCGGCACGCAACTGGACGTGGGCGTCGAAGGCTATGAGTGGATCAACCACTCGCTGCACACCACGAAGATCGAGTCGCAGGACTTCCGCATCTGGATCGGTGGCCAGCCAGGCCAGCCGCTGCCAGGCGCGCAGCCCTGCACGCAGCCCTACAGCGCCAGCGTGTTCAACATCTCCGCCATGAGCTTCGGCGCGCTGTCGGCCAACGCCGTGCTGGCGCTGAACCAGGGCGCGCGCATCGGCGGCTTCGCGCACGACACGGGCGAGGGCTCGATTTCGCAGTACCACCGCGTGCACGGCGGCGACCTGATCTGGGAAATCGGCTCGGGCTACTTCGGCTGCCGCACCACCGATGGCCGCTTCAACCCCGAGCGCTTCGCCGAGCAGGCGAAGGATCCGCAGATCAAGATGATCGAGCTGAAGCTGAGCCAGGGCGCCAAGCCGGGCCACGGTGGGGTGCTGCCGGCGGCCAAGGTCACGCCCGAAATCGCCGCCGCGCGCGGCGTGCCGGTGGGCGTGGACTGCATCTCGCCCTCGGCCCACAGCGCATTCGCCACGCCCGCCGAGCTGATGCAATTCATCGCGCGGCTGCGCCAGCTTTCGGGCGGCAAGCCCACGGGTTTCAAGCTGTGCATCGGCCACCCCTGGGAATGGTTCGCCATCGTGCGCGCCATGCTGGCGACCGACATCACGCCGGACTTCATCGTCGTCGATGGCGCCGAGGGCGGCACCGGCGCGGCACCGGTGGAGTTCACCGACCACGTGGGCACGCCCTTGCAGGAAGGCCTGCGCCTGGTGCACAACACGCTGGTCGGCGTGGGCCTGCGCGACCGCGTCAAGCTGGGCTGCGCCGGCAAGGTGACCAACGCTTTCGACATCGCCCGCATGGTGGCGCTGGGCGCCGACTGGGCCAACGCGGGGCGCGGCTACATGATGGCGCTGGGCTGCATCCAGGCGCAGACCTGCCACACCGGCCGCTGCCCCACGGGCGTGACCACGCAAGACCCCATGCGCCAGCGCGCGCTGGTGGTGGCCGACAAGGCGCCGCGCGTGGCGCAGTTTCACGCCAACACGATGCACGCGCTGAAAGAGCTGCTGCAGGCCGCCGGGCTGACGCACCCGAGCCAGATCACGGCGCACCACATCGTGCGCCGTATCGACGATGCCGAGGTGCGGCTGCTGTCGTCGCTGATGCCGCAGGTGGCGCCCGGCGCCATCCTGAACGACCTGGGTCATCTGCCCAACGTGTACCGGCTGTACTGGCCGCTGGCCAGCGCCGACAGCTTCGACCCGCGCGAACCGGCGCCCGGCGAGGCACCGCCCGACCTGCGCGTGCGCGACGGCGCGCGGCCATCCAACGCACTGCCGTCGGCCTACGAAGTGGCGCTGCAATTGCGCCCACCCGTGGTGCCCGAAGCCACGCCACGCGCCACCGTGCACCCCGAGCAGGCTGCGCCGCCAGCGGCCACTCCGGCATCGGCCACCGAGGTGCCTGAAAGTTGGCGCGCCTCCGATCCGCGCACGAGCGCGGCAGCCGACGGCGGCACACACCCGGGCTGACGCCATAAACAGGCTCTCGGCCTGATTCCAATGCCACTTCAAAAGCATAGATAACCGTCATCTTCGGCGAAGACATGGTTGCATGTATCCCTACACTCGCCGTCTGGATTTCAGCTTTCGCCGGAATGACTGTGAAGTGGCTGCTTTGATCTGGAATTGGAACAAGAGCATGGATCGACCACCGGTCATGCCCGGCCCTGGTTGGGGCAGCCACGAAAAACTCGACGAATACCGCCATCCAGACCATCGCTGCGAGTAAAAACCCCTAGCCAATGAGCACGGAGGGTCTCCCATAATTTGCGCGGTTACACAGTCTTCAAGGCACGACGAGCCGCATGAATTCGGATTTCATTTTGGAAACGCGTGGGCTCGTCAAGGAGTTCAAGGGTTTCGTGGCGGTCAACGACGTCAACCTGCGGGTGCGTCGCGGCACAATCCACGCCCTGATCGGCCCCAACGGCGCGGGCAAGACCACCTGCTTCAATCTGCTGACCAAGTTTCTCGACCCCACGCGCGGGCAGATCCTGTTCGACGGGCAGGACATCACGCGGGAAAAACCCGCCAGCATCGCGCGCCGTGGCGTGGTGCGCTCGTTCCAGATCTCGTCCACCTTCCCCAACATGAGCGTGCTGGAGAACGTGCGCGTGGCATTGCAGCAGACGCTGGGCACCGCGTTCAGCTTCTGGAAGCCGCAAAGCTCGCTGAACCAGCTCAACGACCGTTGCATGGAACTGCTGGGCTTCGTGGGGCTGGCCGAGTTCGCGCACCTGAAGGCGGTGGAACTACCCTACGGCCGCAAGCGCGCGCTGGAAATCGCCACCACGCTAGCCATGGACCCGAAACTGATGCTGCTGGACGAACCCACGCAAGGCATGGGCCACGAGGACGTGGACATGGTCACGCAGCTGATCAAGAAGGTGGCCGCCAACCGCACGGTGTTGATGGTTGAACACAACATGAGCGTGGTCGGCAGCATCGCCGACCAGATCACGGTGCTGCAGTTCGGCCAGGTGATCGCCGAGGGGCCGTATGCCGAGGTATCGCGCAACCCCCTGGTGCTGGAGGCCTACATGGGCAGCACCGACGAAGTCCTTCAGGGAGCGCATTGAGCATGAGCAGCGCCACCCCCGCCATCCGCCTGCAGAACGTGCACAGCTGGTACGACGAATCACACATCCTGCATGGCATCAACATCGACGTGATGCCAGGCGAGGTCGTCACCCTACTGGGGCGCAACGGCGCCGGACGCACCACCACGCTGCGAGCCATCATGGGGCTGGTGGGCAAGCGCACCGGATCGATCCAGGTGAACGGCGCCGAAACCGTCCGCCTGTCGCCACACCACATCGCGCGCCTGGGGCTGGGTTACTGCCCCGAGGAGCGCGGCATTCTCACTTCGCTGACCTGCCAGGAAAACCTGATGCTGCCGCCCAAGGTGGCCGAGGGCGGCATGAGCGTGGACGAAATCCACGAGATGTTTCCCAACCTGAAAGCGCGGCAGAACAGCCCTGGCGGGCGCCTGTCGGGCGGCGAGCAGCAGATGCTGGCGGTGGCGCGCATCCTGCGCACCGGCGCCAAGGTGCTGCTGCTGGACGAGATTTCCGAGGGCCTGGCGCCGGTCATCGTGCAGGCGCTGGCGCGCATGATCCGCGAGCTGCGCGCGCGCGGCTTCACGGTGCTGATGGTGGAGCAGAACTTCCGCTTCGCGGCACCGCTGGCGGATCGCTTCTACATCATGGAACGCGGACTGGTCGTGCGCGAACTCAGCGCGGCCGAGTTGCAGGACAACACCGAGATGCTGCAAGAGTACCTCGGTGTGTGAGTTTTCTCGTGGCGGCAATCCAACCAACTGAACAACCAACCAAAGGAGACATTTCCATGAAACGCAAACTGCTGAGCAGCCTGATCGCTGGCCTGGGGCTGGGCCTGCTGGGCGCTGGCGCCGCACAGGCGCAGATCTCCGGCAACACGGTGAAGATCGGCGTGCTGAACGACATGTCCGGCCTGTACGCCGACATCACCGGCCAGGGCTCGGCGCTGGCCGCGCGCATGGCGGTGGAGGACTACAAGAAGGCCACGGGCAGCAAACTGAACGTCGAGGTGGTTTCCGCCGACCACCAGAACAAGCCCGACGTGGGCTCCAACATCGCCCGCCAGTGGTACGACACGCAGGGCGTGGACGCCATCTTCGACGTGCCCACCTCGTCGGTGGCGCTGGCGATCAACCAGCTCTCGCGCGAGAAGAACAAGGCCTTCATCAACAGTGGCGCGGCCACGGCCGACCTGACCGGCAAGTCCTGCTCGCCGAACACGGTACACTGGCTGTACGACACCTGGATGCTGGCCAACGGCACCGGCAGCGCCATCGTCCAATCGGGCGGCGACAGCTGGTTCTTCCTCACCGCCGACTACGCCTTCGGCCACGCGCTGGAGCGCGACACCGAGGCCGTGGTGCTGAAGTCCGGCGGCAAGGTGCGCCACCCGTTCCCGGGCCAGGACTTCTCGTCCTTCCTGCTGCAGGCGCAATCGTCCAAGGCCAAGATCATCGGTCTGGCCAACGCCGGTGGCGACACCATCAACTCGATCAAGCAGGCGGCCGAGTTCGGCATCGGCAAGGGCGGCCAGCAACTGGCGGCGCTGCTGATGTTCCTGCCCGACGTGCACAGCCTGGGTCTGCAGACCGCGCAGGGCCTGATCTTCACCGAGTCCTGGTACTGGGACCTGAACGACGGCAGCCGCGCATGGGCCAAGCGCTTCGTCGCGGCCAACGGCAACAAGTACCCCTCGTCCATTCATGCCGGCGTCTACGCATCGGTTCTGCACTACCTGAAGGCCGTCGAGGCCGCTGGCACCGACGCCGGCGACAAGGTCGTGGCCAAGATGAAGGTGCTGCCGACCGACGACGCGCTGTTCGGCAAGGGCAGCATCCGCGCCGACGGCCGCAAGGTGCACCCCGTGTACCTGCTGGAAGTCAAGAAGCCCAGCGAATCCAAGGGCGGTGCCGACTACCTGAAGGTGCGCGCCACCATCCCGGCCGACAAGGCCTTCCGTCCGCTGAAGGATGGCGGCTGCGAGCTGGTCAAGTAAGACGCAGGGCGAACGCTCCCTCAGGCCAGAAAGTACCCGGCAATCCCATGGAGATCTTCGGCATTCCCACGCAAGCCCTGTTCGGGCAGCTCCTGCTCGGGCTGATCAACGGCTCGTTCTACGCGCTGCTGTCGCTTGGGCTGGCGGTGATCTTCGGCTTGCTCAACATCATCAACTTCGCGCACGGCGCGCAGTACATGATGGGTGCTTTCTGCGCCTACCTGCTGCTGGAAAAATTCGGCATCAGCTACTGGTGGTCGCTGCTGCTGGTACCGCTGATCGTGGGTGCCACCGGCGTGGTCATCGAACGCACCATGCTGGTGCGGCTGTACAAGCTGGATCACCTGTACGGCCTGCTGCTCACCTTTGGCCTGGCCCTGATCATCCAGGGCCTGTTCCGCAATGAGTTCGGCGCCGCCGGCCTGCCCTACCGCATTCCGGACCAGCTCACTGGTGGCCAGAACCTGGGTTTCATGTTCCTGCCCAACTACCGCGGTTGGGTGGTGGTGGCCTCGGTCACCGTCTGCCTGGTGACCTGGTTCGTGATCGAGCGCACCAAGCTCGGGGCCTACCTGCGCGCGGCCACCGAGAACCCGCAACTGGTGCAGGCCTTCGGCATCAACGTGCCGCGCATGATCACCCTGACCTACGGCTTCGGCGTGGCGCTGGCGGCGCTGGCCGGCGTGATGGCGGCGCCGATCTACGCCGTCAACCCGCAGATGGGCGCCGACCTGATCATCGTGGTGTTCGCGGTGGTGGTGATCGGCGGCATGGGATCCATCCTGGGCGCCATCGTCACCGGCTTCGGCCTGGGCCTGATCGAGGGTCTGACCAAGGTGTTCTACCCCGAGGCCTCGACCACCGTCATCTTCATCATCATGACCATCGTGCTGCTCATCCGTCCGGCGGGCCTGTTCGGCACCCAGAAGTAAGCCATGGCCACCGCACCAACTCCCGTTTCCGCCGCGCCCGAATCTCACCCGGCGCGCACGCACCGCATCGCCTTCGCCGTCATGGCGATCGCCTTCATGGCGGCGCCGCTGTTCGGGGTCTACCCGGTGTTCATGATGAAGGTGATGTGCTTCGCGTTGTTCGCCTGCGCGTTCAACCTGCTGCTGGGGTTTGGCGGCCTGCTGTCGTTCGGGCACGCCATGTTCCTGGGCGGCGCCGGCTACGTATCGGCGCACGCCGCCAAGGTGTGGGGGCTGACGCCCGAGCTGGCCATCCTGTCAGCGACGGCCTGCGTCACGGCGCTGGGCTGGGTCACGGGCAAGCTGGCGATTCGGCGCCAGGGCATCTATTTCGCCATGATCACGCTGGCGCTGGCGCAGATGGTGTTCTTCATGGCCTTGCAAGCACCCTTCACGGGCGGCGAGGACGGCATCCAGGCGGTGCCGCGCGGGCACTTGTTCGGCCTCATCGACCTGTCGAACGTGAACGCCATGTACGCCCTGGTGCTGACGATTTTCCTGGGTGGTTTTCTGTTGATCTACCGGGTCATCCACTCGCCCTTCGGTCAGGTGCTCCAGGCCATCCGCGAAAACGAGCCGCGCACCATTTCGCTGGGCTACGACACCGACAAGTTCAAGCATCGCGCCTACGTGCTGTCGGCCGGATTGGCGGGGCTGGCCGGCGCCACCAAGTCGCTGGTGTTCCAACTGGCTTCGCTGACCGACGTGCACTGGAGCATGTCGGGCGAGGTGGTGCTGATGACGCTGCTGGGCGGCATGGGCACCATCTTCGGCCCGGTGGTGGGCGCGGCAATCATCGTCACCATGCAGAACTATCTGGCGCAATTGGGCGCCTGGGTGACGGTGGTGCAGGGAGCGATCTTCGTGGTGTGCGTGCTGCTGTTCAGGCGCGGCATCGTGGGCGAGTTGGGCCACCTGCTGAAGAAATCGCTGTGACCCTAGAAACGGCAGTTGGATGCGCCCGAGCGTGCCGTGATGGGCGTGCCAGGCAAGGCGCGAGGACGCGGCAGGCTCGTGCCTGCAAGGACGAGCAACGCCGCATGGCGCGGCCAGCGCGGTGCGATCGGGTGCATAGCGCGCTCACCCAACAGGTGAATGTGATCGAAGCCGTGAAAGTCAGTGCTCATGCCGGTTGCCCAAGGATGGCGCGCGATCAACTGCCGTTTCTAGGTTCATTCCGTCATGCCCGGCGCAGCCGGTGTCATTTCGTCATCCAGCCACGCGCGCCGCACCGTCACCCCCAGCGGCGCCAGCCGGCGCGCCAGACCGAAGACACGGGCATCCTTGCTGAGCAGCGTGGCGCGCCAATGCACGGCCAGGTCGATGAAGGGCTGGTCGTCCGGGTCGCGGCAGCGCACGGGGGCATGCGCGGCGGCCGGCTCGATGCATGTCACGCCGTCGAAGGATCGCAGCACCTCATCGGCCGTTCTGCCAGCGCGCACCAGACGGGGCACGATTCGTGGATAGCCCAGCACGCGGGCCAGTTCATCGCGCATGCCCGGGGTGGCGCGCCAGCACAGGCGGCCCGCAGCCAGCGCGGCATGCAGCGGGGCCACGCCAGGGTCTTGAAACACCCACAGATCCAGCACGCAATTGGTGTCGATGACCACGTTGCCCCGCAGGGGGATCGGCAACGCCGGTTCGCGGTCGCCTGAAAAGCAGGTGGTGCTCATGACGCCGGGCTCACGTTGACCGGGGTTGCCGTGCCGTCAGGTCGAAACGGAACAACCGGCACTCGATCGGCCCGTTCCACAGCGGCACGCGGCGCGATTCCTTCAGGCGCAGGCGGCCCGGCAGCTTGAGGTCGGGCGTGAGCAGCCAGGCCGTCCAGCCGGCATAGTGGCTCTTCCAGTGCGCGGCCAGACGAGTGAAGAACTCGTCGCCGGCATTGACCTCCTGCACCGTCACGGCGCCATCACTGCGCTGGCGTGCCAGCGTGCCGCTTTGAAAGGCCTCGCGCCCGCCACCCTGGCGGCCCGCGACACCAGCGGCGGCGATGCGCTCGCCGTAGGGCGGGTTCATCAGCAATATGCCGGGCTGATCCGCAGGCGGCAGGCGTTGCAGCGCATCGCCGCCGCGCAGTTGCACGGCCTGCGCCACGCCAGCGCGCTCGGCGTTGCGCTGGGCGAAGTCGACCATGCGGTGAGCCACGTCGCTGCCAAACACCTGAATTGACTCCACTTTCAGGTCAAATTGATCTATATCGCCTGCCAATAAAGCGCCTGAAGCTTCTTTTTTAATAGCACCCCATTGCCGTGAGTCGAATGGCCTGAGCCGCTCGAAGGCAAAGCGCCGCTGCCCGCCCGGCGGCAAGCCCAGGGCCAATTGAGCCGCCTCGATGACGATGGTGCCGCTGCCGCAACAGGGGTCGTACAGCGGCACGGGCAATACCTGCCGTGTGGCGGGCTGCCACCAGCCGCTGGCGGCCAGCATGGCGGCGGCCAGGGTTTCCTTCAGCGGCGCATCGCCCTTGTCCTGCCGCCAGCCGCGCTTGAACAGCGGCTCGCCGCTGGTGTCGATGTACAGCGTGGCGTGGCTGGCGCTCAGGTGCGCGGTCACGCGCGCATCGGGGCGCTGCGTGTCGATGCTGGGGCGCACGCCGCCGGCGTGCTCGCGGAAACGGTCGGCCACCGCGTCTTTCACGCGCAGCGTGGCGAAGTTCAGGCTGCGCAGCGGGCTGGCCTGCGCGGAGATGTCCACGCGAAAGGTCTGACGCGGCGTGAACCAGTCTTCCCAAGCCACGCTGGCGGCCAGGCGATACAGGTCGTGCTCGTCCTGGTAGAGCGCGTGCGCCAGCTCCACCAGCACGCGCTGGGCCAGCCGGCTGTGCAGGTTCAGACGCAGGGCCAGCGGCCAGTCGCCGCGCACGCGCACGCCGCCGCGCACCGTGAGCAGATCTTCACCCATCAGGCCGGTCAGGCCGTGCACCTCGTCGGCCAGAAAATCCTCGACGCCGCCGGGGCAGGGCAGGAACAGGGCAAGCGGCGCGGTCATCGGCAACGCGGGGTGGGCAAGAATGGACACATGGAGCGATTGTCGCCGCCGCTCGCCATCAAAGGCTGGTGGCTACTCGAAGAAGCGCCCTTTTCAAGGCTTGCCCGCGGACAGTGGCTTGCGGCCTGGCGTGCCGGTTCACCAGACAGGCTACAACAGCCGGAGGCAGAAGAGGGCTGACTATTGAGCAACTCAACCCCGCCAGCAGGGCCGGTGCACCTGAGAAAAATCAATGACTTACAAAACGTTTTCTTGAGAGGTTTTCGTAATTCAGGACAAGCCTATGTCATGCCATCACCTCATCCCGTCATTGCGGACAGGTCAAGCCGTTGCCAGGGGCAGCCGCACGGCCAGCGTGACGAAAGGCTCGTCGTAGCGGTAGACAAGATCGCCGCCATGAGCCTGTGCGATGGCGCGGGCGATGTACAGCCCAAAGCCCAGCCCGCCGCGCGGGTCGTTGTCGGCCACCGCCGCGACGTCGGGCCGGAACAGCCGGTCCACCGTCTGCGGGTCCAGCGGCGGACTGACGTTGCTGAACTGGACCACCGCGTCGTCGCCATCGCCACGGTCCAGTTCGATCACCATGGATTCGCCCACCGTGCCGTGTTGCACGGCGTTGTCGAGCAGGCTGTCGAACAACTGGGCCAGCCTTGCGACATCACCGCGCACCGTGGGCGATGGCGTGCCGCTGCGCGAGAGATCACAGAACGCCGAAACACCTTGGTGACGCCGCCGCGCCGCATCGACCCGATCCTGCAGAAGCTGCTCCAGCGCGACCGGCTCACTGTGCAGCGACAGCCGACCCTGCTGCAGCAGCGACAGATCCATGACCTGGCGCAGCAAGCGGTCGACGGGCGCTTCTTCCTGCGTCAGCGGCGCGGGCAGTGAGTCGCCTCCGCGCAGCATGGCCGCCACGGCGACGCGGTGGCGATGCATCTCGGCCACGCGAACGGCGATGAAGCGCCGCAGCCCCGCGCCCAATTCACGCAGCGAGGACTGCTCCATCTCCGTCCACGGTTGCGCGGTGCCGCGCACGGTTTCCCGCCACAGCTGGAAGGAGCCCGGCGGCGTCAGGCGCGGGCCCAGCGGGCCGGCCTGTATCTCTTTCCGGGGGTTGTGGCCCCAGGCCACGTGCTCGATCTGTTCGCGCCGCAGCAGCACCAGCTTGCCGGGAGCGCCGCTGTCGTAGCGGATGGCCATCAGCCCGCACCACCCCGCCAGCAGCGGTGCTAACTCGGGCGCGGTGGTGCCCAGCGCGGCGGTGGCAACCAGGCCGGCGTCGCCATCCTGCGCGCGCAGCCAGTTCACCAGCTCGACCGACAGGGGCGCCGGCACATCGCCCCAGGTCTGCACCCCGGTGGGGCCGGTGACCAGCACGGCGTCGGCCTTGAACAGTCGTGCGAATTCGGGCGCCAGCTCGCGCAGCACGGCGGCCGGGGTGCTGGCCTGCGGCAGGCGGTCGAGCACGGTGGCCTGCAATTGCCGATGCGCGGCGTTCTGGGCGGCATGCTCGGTGACGGTCTGGGTTTGCAAATGCGCGGTCAGCAACTCGACCAGCACCGCGCAGGCCGAGCGCACGGGATAGGCCAGTCGCAGCGGCTGGCGATGGTGGCACGCCAGCATGCCCCACAGCCGGCCGTCGCGCACGATGGACAGGCTCATGGACGCGGCCACGCCGATGTTGCGCAGGTATTCGATGTGGATCGGCGAGACGCTGCGCAGCACGGCGTGGCTCATGTCCAGCGGCTCATCGGCCAGCGGCAGCGAGTGCAGGGCCACCGGGGCAGCGCCAACGTCGGCGATCAGGCGCATCAGGTTGACGGTGTACAGCCGCCGCGCCTGCGCCGGGATGTCGCTGGCCGGAAAGCGCCAGCCAAGATACGGCTCCAGGTCGGCATGCCGATCCTCGGCGACGATGTCGCCGCTGTCGTCGTCGCGGAAACGGTAGGCCATCACGCGGTCGAAGCCCGTGAGCGCGCGCAGCGCGCGCACGCCCTCCTCCAGCAGCGCCTGCACGCTGGTCTGGCCGCGAAAGCGGTGGATGACGTCGAGCAGCACGGGGCCGAAATACTGCGGCGGCGGCCCGCCCGGCGCGCGTTGCTCGAACTCGGCGATGACGAGCGCACCCTGGCGGTGCACCACCAGGTCGAACAACCGCCCGGCCAGCGTGACCACGGCGTGCAGCGCTGGCGGTGTGCCCGCCAGCGGCTGCAGGGCCTGGGCCTGCGCCAGCAGCAGATGCACGGTCTCGTTGGCTTCGAAGTGGTGCGGCGCCACGCTGTCGCCCAGCGCGGGGGCGCCTTCGCCCAGTTCGGTGGCGACATTGGCGCTGGCATGCGCCACGCGCCGTGCCGCGTCCAGCGCCAACAGCACGCCATGCGGCTGGATCAGCCCCGGAATGTGGATGGGTTCGCGGTCGCAGTTGGAAAGATCCACGACTTGTGATGTGGTGTTCATGATGTGGCCGACTCCAGTGGCGCGCCGTGGGCGTCCAGGCAGGCAATGAGCAACTCGAACGCGGCTTGCGCCGCTTCGATGGCGTGGCGCCGCGCGGGCGGCGGCCAATCCTGATCGTCCAGCGCCAGCAGAAAGCGGCGCCAGCGCCCTTCGCCAGGCGTGCCGGCGCCACCCGCGCGCAGGTAATCCAGCGGATGCGGCGCCAAGACCGTCGACAGGCGGCGGTAAAGCACCTGACCGCCCAGATGCGAACCTTCGATGACGTAGCGCACACCCCAGCACGCGGCATCGCGCCGTGGCCCGTCAAGCAGCGCCTGCCACCTGGACAAGGACAGCGGCCGTGGCGCGCCAGGCGCACCCGCATCGCCCAGCAACTGCGTGCAAGTGGCGGCATCTTGCGCAATCGCGTGCCGTTCGTCGGCCAGCCAGGCCTGCTCGGGCAACAACTGTTCAAGGGCCACCAGCCAATCCAGCAGGATCAGCAAGTGTTGCTGGTAATCGGTCAGCGTAACGCCGGGCCGCGTGAGCGGCATGGCCGCATCGACCCGCGCATGGGCGGCGGCGGTGGCCGCGCGCAACTGCTCGCGCAGCGTCGAGCCGGAAGGGGCGTGATCCGGAGTACGGAAACTGGACATGATTCAGTGTAGTCGGACGTACTATGTCGAACGACATAGAAAAAGCGCAGCCGCGCGGTGCAAGGCGTCGGGGAACCGCCTGTGAACCTAGGTTGAATCCGCGGCGCATCGCCGCAGGCTGGCCACCGGAATGCGCAAGCCTTCGCGGTATTTGGCGACGGTGCGACGCGCGCAGTCGATGCCTTGCTCCTTCAGCATTTCAGCGATCTGGTTGTCCGACAGCGGTTTGGCCGCGTCCTCGGCGGCGATGAACTGCTTGATGAGCGCGCGCACCGCCGTGCTGCTGGCGTTGCCGCCAGCATCTGTGCCCAGGGCAGAGCCGAAGAAGTACTTCAGCTCGAAAGTGCCGCGTGGCGTGGCCATGTACTTGGCGGTGGTCACGCGGCTGATGGTGGATTCGTGCACGCCCAGCTCGTCGGCCAGCTCGCGCTGCACCATGGGGCGCATGGCCAGCTCGCCGTGGATGAAGAAGTTGCGTTGCCGCTCGACGATGGCCTGCGACACGCGCAGGATGGTGTCGAAGCGCTGCTGGATGTTCCTGATGAACCAGCGCGCCTCCTGCAAGCGCTGCGCCAGCGCCTGGTGGTTCTCGCCGCCCTTGCCGCCACGCAATGCGTTGGCGTAGATGTCGTGCACGCGCAGCCTGGGCATCACGTCGGTGTTGAGCTGCACGCGAAAGCGCTGCGTGGCGCCGCTGCCCACGCAACTGACGATGACGTCGGGCACGATGGCGTTGCGCTCGACATCGGCGAACTGGCGGCCGGGCTTGGGGTCGAGCCGCCCGATGAGCTGCATGGCGGCGCGCACGGCGTCCTCGTCATCGCCAGTGAGCTGCGCCAGCCGCTTGGCATCGCGCCTGGCCAGCAGATCGACGGCGCCATGCTGCGCGCAGACCCTGAGTGCCACGGCAATGCCTTCCTGCTCGGCGGGCTCCACGCCGCGCTCGGCCTGCCGGCTCTTGAGCTGCAGGCTCAGGCATTCGGCCAGGTTGCGCGCGCCCACGCCCGCCGGCTCCAGCGATTGCAGCAGGTTCAGCGCCAGGGTGAAGTGGTGCACCAGCTCCTGCAGCCGCTCCAGCTCGTCGTCGCCATGGTCGTCGCCGGCCAGCGTGGCGGCCAGCTGGGCGAGCGAGTCCTCCAGATAGCCGTCGTCGTTCAGCGATTCGATCAGAAAGTGCAGCGCCGCCGTATCCTCGGGCGCCAGGCGCAGCGCCAGCGCCTGGCGGTGCAGGTGCTCGGCCAGCGACTCCTGCGGGCGCGAGCGTTCGCCGGGGTCCAGCTCGTCGTCGCTGTCCAGGTTGTTGGCTCGCGCGGGCGCGTCGCCACCCCACTCGCCATCGTCGGGCACGATGTCCACGCTGCCATCGCCGTCCCAACTGTCAGGCAGCAGTGGCTCGGAGCCGGCATCCGGCGAGTCATCGCCCCCGGCCGCTGAATCCGCGGCGATTTCGTGGATGCGGTCGCCCTCGCTGACGCGCGTGTCGGCGCGTGCCAGCCCGAACTCCTCGCGCGGCGCGGCATCGTCGTCGCGCTCCAGAAAGGGGTTGTCGTCGAGCATCTGCTCGACTTCGCTTTCCAGCTCCAGCGTGGACAACTGCAGCAGCCGGATGGATTGCTGCAGTTGCGGCGTCAGCGCCAGATGCTGGGAGACGCGAAGAGAAAGTCCGGGTTTCACCGCCAGCCACTCATGCCCCGGTCACAAGCGGAAATGCTCGCCCAGATAGACGCGCCGCACCTCGGGGTTGTCCACGATGTCGGCCGGCGTGCCGGTGGCCAGCACCCGCCCTTCGCTGATGATGACGGCGTGGTCGCAGATGCCCAGCGTCTCGCGTACGTTGTGGTCGGTGATCAGCACGCCGATGCCGCGGCTCTTGAGGAAGGCGATGATGCGCTGGATCTCGATCACCGCGATAGGGTCGATGCCGGCGAACGGCTCGTCCAGCAGGATGAAGCGCGGCTGCGTGGCCAGCGCGCGGGCGATCTCCACGCGCCGCCGCTCGCCCCCCGACAGCGCGGGCGCGGGCGAATCACGCAGATGGTTGACGTGCAACTGCTCCAGCAGATCGGTCAGGCGGCGCTCGATCTCGTCGCGCGGCAGGGCGCGGCCACCGGGGCCGACCTGCAACTCCAGCACGGCGCGCACGTTCTCGGCCACCGTGAGCTTGCGGAAGATCGACGCCTCCTGCGGCAGGTACGACAGGCCCAGGCGCGAACGCCGGTGGATCGGCATGTCGTGGATGGGCTGGCCGTCGATGGCGATGGTGCCGGCATCGGCCCGCACCAGGCCAACGATCATGTAGAACGACGTGGTCTTGCCCGCGCCGTTGGGGCCCAGCAGGCCGACCACCTCGCCGTTGACCACGTCAAGCGACACATCGTGCACCACGCGCCGCGCGCCGTAGTTCTTGCGCAGGCCGCGCACTTCCAGCCGGCTTTGCCCTGGATTGGCCAGCGCGGCCGCTCTGGCGTCATCGGGCCGCGGGGTGGCTTGCCCGGTCAATGTTTCGCTCACCACTGGCCGGCTCCCGGCGGCAGCGTGGTGGATGGCCGCAACGGCACCGCTGCGCCGTTGCCGGGCGCCGCCCCTCCGCCCTGATTGCGCGGCGCCAGAATCGCCCGCACCCGGCCACCAGGAGCCGCCGACGGCGCGCCCTCGCCGCGTGGCGTGCCATCGACGGTGTAGACCTCCGTCGTGTTGTTGTAGACGATCACGCCGCCCTGCACCGAATCCATCACCGTGGCACCGGCCAGGCGCCGCATTTCGGCGCGGCGCACGAAGCGCACCGTGTCGGCCTTGCCGTTGTATTCAATGGTTTCACCCTCGCCCTCGATGTATTCGTCCGCGCCTTCCCGTTTCTGGCGAAAGAACGCGCGCTGGCCAGGCTCGGCCACCATGGTGCCCGACTGGTTGCCCGCCGCGTCCTGCCGCACTTCGAGCCGCGAGCCGCGCATCACGATCGAGCCCTTGGTCACCACCACCCTGCCGGTGAAGGTGCTGACCTGCGTCTGATCTTCGTAGCGCAGCGCGTCGGCCTCGATGTTCATCGGCTGGTCGCGGTCGGCGCGCTCCGCCCAGGCAAAAGCCGTGAACGCCATGCACAGCACGGCCAGGCTCGTCCGGCCGATGGGGGAAAAAGCGGAAGGCTTCATGGAGGGCACGTTTTTTGCTTAAAAGCTGATTTCATTGTAAGCGTGCCGTTGCGGTGCACGGTGGCGCAAGGCGTGAAAAAGCCCGCCGAAGCGGGCTTTGGAAAGTGGCCGTCAACCCGGTTTCCGGGCGCTTCAACCGGCCTTGCGCTCTTGCGCGATCAGATTGTTGGTGATCTGGATCATGCGCTCGAAGCCGCCGGCCATGGAGCCGTCGGTGTAGTAACGGCCCGCCACGCCCAGCGCCGGAGTGCCCTCGACCTGGTAGGCCTCTTGCAACTGGACGGCGCGGCGCACCTTGCTGGCCACGCCGAAGGATTTGTAGGTGGCCTCGAACTTGGCGCGGTCAACGCCTTGCTCCGCGATCCAGGGGAACAGCACCTCGGGCTTGTCCAGGCGCTTGCGCTGCACCTGCAGGGCATCGAACACTTTGGCGTGCACCTTGTCGACCTGGTTCATCGCCTCCAGCGCGAAATAGATGCGCTGCAGGGGCTCGAAGCTGCTCTGGAACGCAACGTGAACCGAACGCACGGCCACGCCCTGGGGAGCGGCTTTCTTCCAGGCACTGAATATGGGCTCGAAGTTCTTGCAATGCGAGCAGCCGTAGGAGAAGAACTCCACCACCTCCACCTGACCAGCCGGCGCATCGACGGGCGCACGCGCTTTCAGCGTGGCGTAGCCTGGCCCCGACTGGGCATGGGCAGGCAGTACCAGCAGACCGGGCATGACCAGGGCCGAGGCACCCAAAGCAAATTCACGACGTTTCATTTGTGTTTTCTCCAAAATCGAGGCGGCTGATGGAGCCCGTGGACGCCATGGAAGTTCCACGCGAACGCGCTCCAGCACACCGCTTCGTGAAACTTTACCGCTGCACGCGCACCAGGGCGGAATCGAAGCCATTGCCGTCCAAACGGTCTTTCACGCGGTCGGCGGCGTCCTTGTTCTGGAATGGGCCAACACGCACACGGTACACGGTGCGGCCCGCCTGCTCGCGCTCGGTCACGCGCGCTTCCACGCCCATGAGCGACAGGCGCGCGCGCTGGGCCTCGGCATCGTCGGACGTGCGGAAGGCACCCGCCTGCACGAAGTAGGTGAACGGATCAGCAGCGGCGGCCGGGGCTCCCCCCGTGCGGGCCGCCACCAGATCGCCCAACGGATCGTTCGAGCCTGGGGGCGTGGTGGCCGGCGCGGGCGGGCGCGCCACCACCGCCGGTGCCGGCGGCTCGGCGGAAGAAGCGTTGGCTGGAGCCGGGCCGGGCCGGGGAGCAGGACGCGCCACCTCGGCGGGCGCCGGGATGGGTGCCGGGTCGGGCGCGGGCGCCACGGTGCCGGTGGCCACGCCACTGTTGGGCGCGGCGGGCGTGGCGGCATTGCGGTTGCGCAGCGTGGAGTTGGGATCCCAGTCGCGGTTGCGCTCGGCCTCGGCGGCGTCCTGGCCACTGGTGCGCGACGTGTTCTTGTTGACGAACGGCACCGGCACCTTGGCCACGTAGATGGCCACGCCCAAGGCCACCGCCAGGCCAAACACGATGCCCAGGATGATGCCGAGAAAGGTGCCGCCCCTCTGAGCCGCCGCGCGCCTTCTTCCCCAAGGAGGGGTGCCGCCATTGGCTGGCACGGAACTGAGCACGGCGGCTGTCGTGGCCTGCTTTGCTGCCGTCTGACTGAGTGTTCTCAACGGGAAATTCATGGTGCGATAACGTCTTATGCCGTTTTGCGTTCAAAACGATGACCAATGACCGCGGCTGGCGCCGCATGACAAATGACGAATGTCCCTTTTGTCATTGAAGCGCAGCGAAGTCATTTGTCATTTTGAACGCCAATGCGTCTTGTCTTACATCCGGGTGGGGGCGGACACGCCCAGTACCGACAGGCCATTGTGCAATACCTGTGCCACGGCGGCGACCAGGGCAAGGCGCGCTTTCTTCACCGCCTCGTCATCCACCAGGATGCGCTCGGCATCGTAGTAGCTGTGGTAACTGGCCGCCAGATCGCGCAGGTAGAAGGTAACGTCGTGCGGCGCGAAGTCTTGCGCGGCGGCCGTGAGCATGTCGGGGTACTGGGCCAGCTTCAGCATCAGCGCCTGGGCGGCGGGAGTATCGAGCGGCGCCAAGTCCACCTCGGCCAGCGTGGCCGCATCGCCACCCCAGGTGTCCAGCACTGAACATGCGCGCGCATGCGCCATCTGAACGTAATACACAGGATTTTCGTTGTCGTTCTTGACAGCCAGATCGACATCAAAGGTGTATTCGGTGTCGGGCTTGCGCGACAGCAGGAAAAAGCGCACCGCGTCGGCGCTGGTCCATTCGATCAGGTCGCGCAGCGTGACGTAGCTGCCGGCGCGCTTGCTGATCTTGACCTCCTCGCCGCCCTTGACCACCCGCACCATGGTGTGCAGCACGTAGTCCGGGTAGCCGGCCGGAATGCCCACGCCAGCGGCCTGCAGGCCGGCGCGCACGCGGGCAATGGTGCCGTGGTGGTCGGTGCCCTGGATGTTGATCACCTTGGGGTAGCCGCGCTCCCACTTGGTGATGTGGTAGGCGACGTCGGGCACGAAGTAGGTGTAGCCGCCGTCCTGCTTGCGCATCACGCGGTCCTTGTCATCGCCGAAATCGGTAGTGCGCAACCACAGCGCGCCGCCCTGCTCGTAGGTGTGGCCGCTGGCGACCAGCTTCCACACCGCGGCCTCGACCCTGCCGCTGGTGTACAGGCTGCTCTCCAGGTAGTACTCGTCGAACTTCAGGCGGAAAGCCTGCAAGTCCTTGTCCTGCTCGTGACGCAGGTAGGCCACGGCGAACTGGCGGATGCCCTCCACGTCATCAACGTCGCCGCTGGCGGTGAAGCTGCGGTCATCGGCCCGCACCGTCTTCTTCGCCAGGAAGTCGTTCGCGATGTCCTGGATGTAGTCGCCGTTGTAGGCGGCCTCGGGCCAGCCTTCGTCGCCCGGCTTCAGGCCCTTGGCGCGCAGTTGCACCGAAGTCGTGAGCGTCTCGATCTGCACGCCCGCGTCGTTGTAATAAAACTCGCGGTGCACCTGCCAACCCTGGGTGGCGAACAGGTTGCAGATGGCATCACCCAGCGCCGCCTGGCGGCCATGTCCCACGTGCAGCGGCCCCGTCGGGTTGGCGCTGACGAACTCGACCAGCACGCGCTCGTTGCGTGGCGCTTGCTGCCCATGGCGCTCTTTTTGGGAGAGCACATCGCGCACCACCTGCTGCTTGGCGGCGGGCTTGAGGCGGATGTTCAGAAAGCCCGGCCCGGCCAGTTCGATGGCATCGACCCAGCGCTGAAACGCGGGCGCGGCCTCCAGCGCGGCTTTCAGCTGTTCGCCCAGCGCGCGCGGATTGCTCTTGAGTGGCTTGGCCAACTGCATGGCGGCGGTGCAGGCCAGATCGCCATGCGAGGCCTGCTTGGGCGATTCGAAAGCCGCCTTCTCGCCAGCGCCGAGCGATAGCTTTTCCAGCTCGGCCGCCAGCGCGGCGAGCAGTTCATTCTTCACGGATTGCATCGAAGGATTTTAGAGCCTGTCCTCAAGGTGGCCGCGGTAAGCGATTGCTCCGGATCGGGCATCCTGCAAGGCGTATTTCGCGAGATCACGCGAGACTGGTCGAAGCGTAAAAAAGCGTCTCTTCCCGGCCCCACTCCTGGCCGTGAGTGCGTGCGTGTCCGGCCGTGGGCTGACCACATGATGTCCGGCCCAGTGCCATAATTCGCCCCGTCCTGCTCCATCTATTGAAAGCCCGCCTTGGAACCCGACCCGAGTCGATAGCTTTCGCCTCCCTGGGAACCGCTGGCGCGCGGGGGGCCGAAAGCACCTCACCGCCCGCAGCGCCGCACCCGCCTTCAACGCCCAGGGGTTCTTGCCATGCTCAACGTTTTCACGCTATCCAACGGACGGCTGTTCCAGGAAGAGATCGAATCGCTGGAGGAGTTGTCGCGCTTCCGGCCGATCTGGGTTGATCTGGAAGAGCCGACGACGGAGGAAAAACGCTGGGTCAAGCAGTATTACGGCCTGTCGATCCCCGAGGACGCGACGGACGATGACATCGAGGAGTCGGCTCGCTTCTACGAGGAAGACAACGGCGAACTGCACATTCGCAGCGACTTTCTGGTGGCCGATTTCGACGAGCCACGGCAGGCGCGCGTGGCCTTCATCCTGAACAACGTCAACGAACAGTTGCGCAGCCACGGCGTGCTGTTCTCGATCCACGACGAGACGGTGCCGGCCTTCCGCCTGCTGCGCATGCGTGCGCGGCGCATGCCCGGCCTGCTGGACGATGCCAAGGACGTGCTGCTGGCGCTGCTGGACGGCGACGCGGAATACTGCGCCGACACGCTCGAAGGCATCTACGACGAGCTGGAGGCCGCGGGCAAGAAGGTGCTGGAAGGCAACGTGGGCGACGAGGTCGCCAGCGAGGTGCTGGCCACCATCGCGCGGCAGGAGGACATGAACGGGCGCGTGCGCCGCAACGTGATGGACACCCGCCGCGCCGTGAGCTTTCTGATGCGCAGCAAGATGCTGGACGCCGAGCAGTTCGAGGAGGCGCGCCAGATCATGCGCGATATCGACTCGCTGGACAGCCACACCACTTTCCTGTTCGACAAGATCAACTTCCTGATGGATGCGACGGTCGGTTTCATCAACATCAACCAGAACAAGATCATCAAGCTGTTCTCGGTGGCCAGCGTGGCGCTGCTGCCGCCTACGCTGGTGGCCAGCCTGTACGGCATGAACTTCAAGTTCATGCCCGAGCTGGAATGGCAATACGGCTACGCCTGGGCGCTGGCGCTGATGGCGGTCAGCGCGCTGCTGCCGATGTGGTACTTCCGGCGCAAGGGGTGGTTGAAGTAGCCCACCCCTGTGGCGCTGCGCGCCTTCCCCTCAAGGGGACAACGCCAGAGGCCGGTGCAAGCCCGGCCACGGCGTTCTGGTGCGGCCTGCTCCGCGGCCTGCTGAACGGGCTTGCTGCGCAGCCCGTACGCGTGAGTATTGAACCTATAGCGCCCTTTGAATAAGCGCAAGCAGCTATTCAATTCATAGTGAACTGAAGTAGGACTCCAGTACCGCCACGCTGTAGCGGCTGGCCACTTGGTCGATGAAGCGCATGAAATCGACGTGCGCGGCATCATCGGCGCGGTCGCTGATGGTGCGCAGGGCAGCGAAGGGGATGCCATAGTCGTGGCACACCTGCGCGACGGCGGCGCCTTCCATCTCGACGGCCAGCGCAGCAGGCAGCGCGGCGCGCAGTGCATCGCTCTCGGCGCTGGTGGCAACGAAGCGGTCACCGCTCACGATCAGGCCTTCATGCACACGGGGCGCATCAAGCGCGAATTCGGCCACCGCATCGGCACCCAGCGTCTCGGCTGGCACCGCGACGGCATTGCGCGCGGCACGGCCCAGCGCCGCGGACAACGCGGCATCAACGGCAAAGCGCGATTGGCCGTACAACGGCACCTCGAAACGCGGGAACAGCGGCGATGCATCCATGTCGTGCTGCATGAAGGCATCGGCCAGCACCAGATCGCCCACGCGCACGCCTTCGCCCAAACCACCCGCGGTGCCGGTGAAGATGATGCGGTCGACACCAAAGTGCTCGATCAGCGTCGTTGCCGTGGTGGCGGCGGCCACCTTGCCGACGCGGGAAAGCACCGCCACCACGTCGTGTCCGTGCCAGTGGCCGGCCCAGAAGTCGCGCCCTGCCACCTGCTGACGCCGCTCGTCGGGCAGACGCGCCAGCACGGCCGCCAGCTCCTGCGGCATGGCACTGACTATGCCGGTGCGCATGTGGCTGCTCGGCAGGGATCAGAGAAAAAGGGACATGACCACCGCCAGCCTGGGCACTCAGTGCGTCAGTTGACCGAGACGCCTTCAGCCCTCACCACCGGCGGCTTGTGGTCGCGCAGTTCGCGGCGCAGCACCTTGCCCACGGGGGTCTTGGGCAGCTCGTCCCGGAATTCGATGATGCGCGGGCGCTTGTAGCCCGTGAGATTGTCGTGGCAGAACTTGCGCACGACATCCTCGGTCAGTGCCGGGTCCTTCTTGACCAGCACCAGCTTCACGGCCTCGCCCGTCTTCTCGTCGGGCACGCCAACGGCGGCCACTTCCAGCACGCCGGGCATGGCGGCCACCACATCCTCGACCTCGTTCGGATAGACGTTGAAGCCACTGACCAGGATCATGTCCTTCTTGCGATCGACGATGCGGGTGTAGCCGCGCTCGTCCATCACGCCGACGTCGCCGCTCTTGAAGTAGCCGTCGGGCGTCATGACCTTGGCGGTCTCGTCGGGGCGCTGCCAGTAGCCCGCCATGACCTGCGGCCCCTTGATGGCGATCTCGCCTGCCTGGCCCAGCGGGACTTCCTGGCCACTGTCGTCCAGGATCTTGATGTACGTGCTGGGCAACGGCAGGCCGATGGTGCCGTTGAACTCCGTCGACGTGACCGGATTGCAACTGACCGTGGGGCTGGTTTCCGACAGGCCGTAGCCTTCGCAGATCGGGCAGCCGGTTTTCTCCAGCCACAGCTTGGCAACGGCGCCTTGCACCGCCATGCCGCCACCCACGGACACTTTCAGGTTGCTCCAGTTGACCGTGCTGAAATCAGGATGGTTGGCCAGCCCGTTGAAAAGCGTGTTGACGGCCGGAAAACTGTGGAAGGTCTGCTTGGACAGATCCTTGAGCGTGGACTTCAGATCGCGCGGGTTGGGAATGAGGATCAGCTTTCCGCCGCTGCGCATGGTCAGCATCATGCCCACCGTGAAGGCGAAGATGTGATACAGCGGCAGCGCACACACGCTGGCGGGCTGCTGGCCGGCAGGCACCTGCTTCATCACCGGATCGTTCCAGGCTTCGGACTGCAGCACGTTGGCGATCAGGTTGCGGTTGAGCAGCACGGCCCCCTTGGAAACACCGGTGGTGCCTCCCGTGTATTGCAGCACGGCCACGTCATCGGGGCCGATGGTCGGCGCCGTGAAGGGCGCGCCCCGTCCCTTGGCGACGGCGTCGTTGTAGCGCACAGCGCCGGGCAAATTGAACGCCGGCACCAGCTTCTTGACCTTGCGCACCACGAAGTTGACGATCATGCCCTTCAGCCCGCCCAGGCGGTCGCCCATGCTGGCCAGCACCACGTGCTTGATCGACGTGTTGGCGATGCACTTTTCCAGCGTGGCGGCGAAGTTCTCGATGATGACGATGGCCTTGGCGCCGGAGTCCTTCATCTGGTGCTCCAGCTCGCGCGCCGTGTACAACGGGTTGACGTTGACCACCACGTAGCCCGCGCGCAGGATGGCCGCCACGGCGGCGGGGTACTGCGGCACGTTGGGCATCATGATGGCCACGCGGTCGCCGCGCGCCAGGCCCAGGCCCTGCAGATACGCCGCCAGCGCGCGGCTTTGCGCGTCGGTCTCGGCGTAGCTGATGTCCTTGCCCATGAAGCTGTAGGCCGTGCGATCGGCGTACTGCTTGAAGCTGTTGTCGATCAGCGCCACCAGCGAGGGGTATTGCGTAGGATCGATGTCGGTCGGGACACCCTCGGGGTAATCGGCGAGCCAGATGCGCTCAGTCATGCGTGACAACTCCTGAATATCGCGCCATTCTTGCGACGGCGCACCTGAAAAAAGCGGACGAACCC
This sequence comes from Pseudomonadota bacterium, assembly GCA_030538085.1. Classification (GTDB taxonomy): domain Bacteria; phylum Pseudomonadota; class Gammaproteobacteria; order Burkholderiales; family Burkholderiaceae_C; genus Ottowia. The sequence goes on from JAUNUR010000023.1 coordinate 23,728, forward strand.
CCTTGAGTGGCGGGCCCATTCGCGCACATTGTGTGACAACCTGCAACGCGTCGGTACTGGCGTTTTCCTTATGCGCCAGAGAGGCAACAGATAAGTATCAAGCAGCGATACCTTTCGTACGATCGTGCGATTTTAGCATCGCCCTCCGTCTGTTAACCCGCTCCAACGGTCGGCTTTACTCGATCGCCTTGCCGATGTCCTCGACCACCTTCTTGGCGTCGCCGAACACCATCATGGTCTTGTCCATGTAGAACAGCTCGTTGTCCAGGCCCGCGTAGCCGGCGGCCATGGAGCGCTTGTTGACGATCACCGTCTTGGCTTTGTAGGCCTCCAGGATCGGCATGCCATAGATCGGGCTGCCCTTTTGCAGCGCGGCGGGGTTCACCACGTCGTTGGCGCCCAGGATGATGGCCACGTCGGCCTGGCCGAATTCGCCGTTCACGTCTTCCATCTCGTGCACCTGGTCGTAGGGCACCTCGGCCTCGGCCAGCAGCACGTTCATGTGACCCGGCATGCGGCCGGCCACCGGGTGGATGGCGTACTTGACGTCGATGCCCTTCTCGACCAGCTTGTCCACCAGCTCCTTCACCGCGTGCTGCGCGCGCGCCACCGCCAGACCGTAGCCGGGCACGATGATCACGCTGTCGGCGTTGCCGAGCATGAAGGCGGCGTCGTCGGCGCTGCCGCTCTTGACCGGGCGCTGCTCCTGCGCGCCGGCGGCCGCGGCGCCGGCCTCGCCGCCGAAGCCACCCAGGATCACGTTGAAGAACGAGCGGTTCATGGCCTTGCACATGATGTAGCTCAGGATCGCGCCCGAGCTGCCCACCAGCGAGCCGGCGATGATCAGCATGCTGTTGTTGAGCGAGAAGCCGATGCCCGCCGCCGCCCAGCCGGAGTAGCTGTTGAGCATCGACACCACCACCGGCATGTCGGCGCCGCCGATGGGAATGATGATCAGCACGCCGAGGATGAAGCTCAGCGCCAGCATGGCGTAGAAGGCCGCCCAGCTGCCGGTGAACATGAACACCAGGCCCAGGCCCACGGTGGCCAGGCCCAGCACCAGGTTCAGCATGTGCTGGCCGCTGAAGATGACCGGCGCCCCCTGAAACAGGCGGAACTTGTACTTGCCCGACAGCTTGCCGAAGGCGATGACCGAACCGCTGAAGGTGATGGCGCCGATGGCCGCGCCCAGGAACAGCTCCAGCCGGTTGCCAGCAGGGATAGGCGTGCCCTTGGCGGTGATGCCGAAGGCCCAGGGCTCGGCCACCGCGGCGATGGCGATGAACACCGCCGCCAGGCCGATCATGCTGTGCATGAAGGCCACCAGCTCGGGCATCTTGGTCATTTCGACCCGCTTGGCCATGATGGCGCCGGCCGTGCCGCCGACCAGCAGGCCCAGCAGCACCCAGCCCAGGCCCATGGCCGAGCCGGCCAGCGTGACGATAAGCGCGGCGGTGGTGACGATGGCGATGGCCATGCCGACCATGCCGAACAGGTTGCCGCGAATCGAGGTGGTGGGGTGCGACAGCCCCTTGAGTGCCTGAATGAAACAGACGCTGGCGACCAGGTACAGCAGGGCGACGAGGTTCATGCTCATGGGTGGCTCCTTCTTACTTGGCCGCGTCGGTCTTGGCCGGACGCTCTTTCTTCTTGAACATCTCCAGCATGCGCCGGGTGACGAGGAAGCCGCCGAACACGTTCACGGCGGCCAGCGCCACGGCCAGCACGCCCATCAGCTTGGCAAAGCCGCCTTCGGTGAGCGCCGCCGCCAGCATGGCGCCGACGATGACGATGGCCGAGATGGCGTTGGTCACCGCCATCAGCGGCGTGTGCAGCGCCGGCGTGACGTTCCAGACCACGTGGTAGCCGACGTAGATCGCCAGCACGAAGATGATGAGGTTGAAGACGATGGGGGAGATCAGTTCCATGGTCGGGTTTCCAGCAAGGGGTTGATCGTTTCGGGCGAATCGCGCGGCGTTTGCGAGTGAGCGCCTACTTGCGCGTGACGGCGCCTTGGTGCGCGACCAGGCAGGCGGCGACGATGTCGTCCTCCATGTCGATGCGGAAGCTGGCCGGCGGCTCGCCCTTGGCGGCGGGCGGCAGCACCAGTTTCAGGAAATCGAGCACGTTGCGCGCGTACAGCGCCGAGGCGTCGGCGCCCACCATGGTCGCCAGGTTGGTTTCGCCCACGATGGTCACGCCGTGTTTCTGCACCGTCTTGTCGGCTTCGGTCAGCGGGCAGTTGCCGCCCACCGTGCCATCGGGGTTGGGCGCGCCCTTGCCAGCGGCCATGTCGATGATGACCGAGCCGGGTTTCATGCTTTTCACCATGTCCTCGGTGATCAGCACCGGCGCGGCGCGGCCGGGAATCAGCGCGGTGGAGATCACCACGTCGGCCTGCGCCACGCGCTTGGCCACCTCGACCTTCTGGCGGTCCAGCCAGCTTTGCGGCATGGGACGGGCATAGCCGCCCACGCCTTCGGCGGCCTCTTTTTCTTCGGCGGTTTCATACGGCACGTCGATGAACTTGCCGCCCAGCGACTCGACCTGCTCCTTCACGCTCGGGCGCACGTCGCTGGCCTCGATCACCGCGCCCAGGCGCTTGGCGGTGGCGATGGCCTGCAAGCCGGCCACGCCCACGCCCAGGATGACCACGCGCGCCGCCTTCACGGTGCCGGCTGCCGTCATCAGCATGGGAAAGAACTTCTGGTAGCGGTCGGCCGCCATGATCACGGCCTTGTAGCCGGCGATATTGGCCTGCGACGACAGCACGTCCATGCTCTGCGCCCGCGTGGTGCGCGGCGCGGCCTCCAGCGCAAAGCCGGTCAGGTTGGCGGCGGCCAGCCTTGCCAAGCCTTCGGCGTTGAAGGGCTCCAGCATGCCGACCAGCACGGTGCCGGGCTTCATCTGCGCGATCTCGGCGGGCGACGGGCCGCGCACCTTCAGCACCATGTCGGCGGCAAAGGCGCTGGCGGCATCGGTCACTTCAGCACCGGCGGCGGTGTAAGCCTCGTCGGTGGCGCTGGCGCGCAGACCGGCACCGGACTGCACGCGCACCGTGTGCCCTTGGCCGACGAGCTTCTTGGCTGTCTCAGGCGTGACAGCAACGCGGGTTTCGCCAGCCACCGTTTCAGCGGGTACGCCAATCAGCATGCAACTTCTCCTCGTGGGGCCACGCGACAACGGTCGTGGCCGAATTGCGATCTTGTCCTGTGGAAATACGCTTATCAAGGATGTTTATCAAAGCGTAAAACGCGCGGCAGATTGTGCTCCATTTTCCGCAATCAACCTGTTCAGGATAATCACCCACCATGATTTTGCGCCGATGGAAACCCAGCGTCACCGTGGCGGCGGTGATCGCGCACGAGGGCCGCTACCTGCTGATCGAGGAGCAGACCAGCGAAGGTCTGCGCCTGAACACGCCCGCCGGCCACCTGGAGCCGGGCGAGTCGCCGCAGGATGGCGCCATCCGCGAGGCGCTGGAGGAAACCGGCCGCCCGTTCCACCCCGAGGCATTGCTGGGCATCTACATGGCCGCCGCGCACGACGCGCGTGGCGAGCCAACCACCTGGTTGCGCTTTGCCTATTGCGGCGACGCGGGCGAGGCCGACCCAACCCGGCCGCTGGACGAGGGCATCGTGCGCACCCTGTGGATGACGCCAGCCGAAATCGAGGCCAGTCAGGGCCGACACCGCAGCCCGCTGGTGTGGCGCTGCGTGCAGGATCACCTGGCGGGCCGCCGCTTCGCGCTGGACGCGGTGCACATGGATCCATCGGCGCACGGCGGGCCGTTCGCCTGAGCCCCGCATCGCTTTCATGGATCCCCTTCTTGCCTTGGCCCTGCTCGCCGCCGCGGCGTTCGCCGCCGGCGTGCTGAACGCGATCGCGGGTGGCGGCACTTTCCTCACTTTTCCCGCACTGGTGTGGATAGGCGTGCCGCCCATCGCCGCCAACGCCACCAGCGCCTTCGCCGTGTGTCCTGGCTATATGGGCAGCGCGCTGGGCTTTCGTCAGGAGCTGGCGGCATTGCCGCGCGCGCTGCTGCTGCGCGAGGTCGTGCTGAGCGCGCTCGGCGGCGTGGCCGGCGCGCTGCTGCTGCTGGTCACGCCCGCCAAGGTCTTCGCCGGCGTGGTGCCCTGGCTGCTGCTGTTCGCCACCGTGCTGTTCGCGCTGGGCCCGCGCCTGGCACGCTGGGCCGGCGGCGAGCATGGCGGTGGCCTGGCCCGGTGGCGCGGCCTGGGCTTGCTGGCGGTGGCGGTATACGGCGGCTACTTCAATGGCGGCCTGGGCATTTTGCTGATGGCGCTGTACCTGCTGGTGGGCGAGCAGCGCCTGAACACCGTCAATGCGCTGAAGAACCTCAACTCCTTCGTGCTGTCGATGGTGTCGGTCATCGCCTTCGCCATCGGCGGGGCCATCGTCTGGAAGCCCGCGCTGCTGATGGCCGTGTTCGCCACCCTGGGCGGCTTCGCCGGCGCGCGACTGGCCCGACGCCTGCCGGTGCGCGTGGTTCGCGGCATCGTGATCGTGACGGGACTTGTCATGAGCGCCCTGTTTTTCGTGCGCATCTACTGAACTTCCCTAAGCAAAGTCTGCGCCCACGGCAGCTACAATTTTTTACAGCCTCTTGTACAAGCTGGCGCTGACGTGACTTGTCATGCAGTGCGGTCAGCGCGCGGACAGGCGCTTCAAGCAACAAATATGGAGACATACGCCATGAAACACTTTCGTTACCACAGCTCGCGGCGTGCCGCGCTGACCGCCTTGGGTGGCCTGGGATTGCTGGCTTGCGCCGCCTTGCCGGTGCAGGCCCAAACACCCGCCACGCCAGTAAGAATCGGGTTGAGCGCCCCCCTCAGCGGCCCCATGGCGCCGGTGTTCGCCGGGGTGCTGGCCGGTCAGAAGCTGGCCGTCGAGGAACACAACCAGCGCGGGCGCGGCCAGCCCATCGAACTGGTGCTGCTGGACGACGGCTACGACCCCCGCCGCACGGCGGAGAACATCGGCAAGCTGATCGAGGAAAAAGTGGCGGCGGTGTTCGGCACCGTGGGCACGGCCCAAACCGTGGCCGCGCTGAAGATGCTGACGCCCGCGAAGATTCCGCTCATCGCCTCGTACACCGGCACGCCGGCACTGCGCACCGCCGACTTTCCGACCTACTTCACCACGCAGGCCAGCTACATGGACGAGTCGGCCCGCATCATCCGCCACCTGACCACCGTGCAGACCAGCCGCGTGGCGGTGCTTTACCAGGACGATGCCTTCGGCAGGTCGATGCTGCCCATGTTGCAAAAAGCCGCTGCCGACGCCGGCGCCGAGGTGGTAGCCACCCGCGTCATGGACGCCAGCGGCAAGGACGTTGGCCCCGCGGCCCAGGCCATCGCCGAGGCCAAACCGCAGTCCGTGGTGGTACTGGTGGCTGGGCCAGGCGTGGTGCCCGCCATCAAGGCACTGCGCCGCGTCGTGGCGGCGCCGCTGTACACCTATTCGCTGGCGATCAGCGCGGCCGCCATCCAGGCGCTGGGCGCCGACGCGGTGGGCCTGGCCGTGGTGCGTTCCACGCCGTATCCGTGGTCGGTCACGCAATCGCTGGCCAGGTCGTACACCGTGTTGGCCAAAAAGAACGAGCTGCCGGTCGACTACGACCATTACCTGGGCTACATCAACGGCCGGGTACTGGTCGAAGCGGTGCGCACCGCCGGCACCGACCCCAGCCCCGCCGCCATGGCGATCGCGATGGAAAAGCTGGGCCGGCTTGATCTGGGCGGCTACTCACTCAATTTCGGCCCCGACCGCCACCATGGCAGCAACTTCACCGAGATCACCTTCATCGGGCCGAGGGGACGCTTCGTTCGCTGATACGCCCGGCACGGGCAAGGCGCGCTGCGGATAATCGGGGCATGTCCCATCCGCAGCGCATCGTCGTCGGTCTGTCCGGCGGCGTCGATTCCGCCGTCACCGCCTGGCTGCTCAAGCAGGCCGGTCACGAGGTGGTCGGCATCTTCATGAAGAACTGGGAAGATGACGACGACAGCGAATACTGCTCGTCCAACGTCGATTTCGTGGACGCGGCGGCGGTGGCGGACGTGATCGGCATCGAGATCGAGCACGTCAACTTCGCGGCGGACTATCGTGACCGCGTGTTCGCGGAATTCCTGCGCGAGTATTCCGCTGGCCGCACGCCCAACCCCGACGTGCTGTGCAATGCCGAGATCAAGTTCAAGGCCTTTCTTGACCACGCCATGCGGCTGGGCGCGGAAAAAATCGCGACGGGGCATTACGCCCGCGTGCGATTCAACGAGGCATCGCGGCGCCACGAGCTGCTCAAGGGCCTTGATGCAACCAAGGACCAGAGCTATTTCCTGCACCGCCTGACGCAGGCACAGCTGGCCAAGACGGTCTTCCCCGTCGGCGAGCTGCACAAGACCGAAGTGCGCCGCATCGCGCAGGACATCGGCCTGCCGAATGCGAAAAAGAAGGATTCGACCGGCATCTGCTTCATCGGAGAACGACCGTTTCGCGAGTTTCTCAACCGCTACCTGCAAACGAAGCCCGGCCCGATCAAGGACGAGCGCGGACGCCGGATCGGCGAGCACGTGGGTCTGAGCTTCTACACGCTGGGCCAGCGCCAGGGCCTGGGAATAGGCGGCGTGAAGGAGAAAGGCGCACAACGCGGTGGTGGCGAGCACGCGCCCTGGTTCGTGGCCCGCAAGGACATGGCGACCAACACATTGTTCGCCGTGCAGGGACACGACCACCCGTGGCTGCTGTCACACGAGTTGGTGTTCGACGACGCTGCCTGGACGGCCGGCGAGGCGCCCGCGCCCGGCACCTACGCCGCCAAGACACGCTACCGCCAGCAGGATGCGGCCTGCACGCTGATCACTGGTGGCGCTGGCACGGCGTCCGGCGGCTTTCGCCTGCGCTTTGCCGATGCGCAATGGGCCGTCACGCCGGGGCAAAGCGCGGTGCTGTACGACGGCGAGGTCTGTCTGGGCGGCGGGGTCATCGCGTCGGCCGACACATTGACGACACCGACCGCGCCGGCGGACGCCGCATGACGAATGACAGATAACTTCGCTGCGCTGCAATGACCAATGGCGCATTTGTCATTTGTCATTTGTCATGCGGCGCCAGCCGCGGTCATACGTCATCGTTTTGTGCGCGAAACGGTGTATGGCTTGTCCGCGAACGTCTGCCACCGCAGCGCCGGCAGATCCAGAATGCGCAGCCCGCCATATTCGATTTGCAGCAGGCCTTGCGCCGCCAGCACTTTCAACGCCTCGTTCACGCGCTGGCGTGACAGGCCGACCAGGTAGGCCAACTCCTGCTGCGTGATGCGCAGCACCTCGCCCACGCCGGGAAACAGCACCGGATTGACCAGCGCGGCCAAGTTGCGCGCCACGCGCTGCTCGGGGCTGGGCGTGCGGTCGGCCTCGATGGTGCCGATGAACTGCGCCAGCCGCTCGTTCAGCTGATTCATCACGAAACGGTTGAAACCGATGGAGTGATCCAGCAGCCAGTGGAAGGTGTCCACCGGAAGCCCGGCCACCAGGCTGGTGCGCAACGCCTGGACGTTGTAGCGGTAAACCTCGCGCTTCATCACCGTGCCCTCGCCGAACCAGCCGCCGGGCGTGAGCCCGGAGTAGGTGATGGTGTGCCCTTGCGCGGTGTCGGTGCTCATTTTCAGCAGGCCATCCACCACGCCGAACCAGTAGGTGGCGGACGCGCCCATGCGGCAGATCAGATCGCCGGGCTCGGCCTCGCCGATGCGCAGCTCGGGCTGCACGCGCTCACGCTCGGCCGCGCCAAGATGCGGCAGCCACGGCACACCCGCCAACTCCTCTTCCGTGAGCAGGCGGCGGCGTTCGTGCAGGCTGGGGGCAACGGTCATAGGGGAAAAACCTGAGCGTTTTGCCCCTCAATTGTCGTTCAAACGACAGCTTGGCGTCAAAGTCCCGCCGTACTATTCATCCATATTCAGCGTCCCGGCCAAGCATCGGGGCACAGTGAAAGGAGACAACGCCTCATGGTGACCACTTTTCCCCGCCTGCTGCAAAAGCACGCCAGTGCCCGTCCGCAAGACCCGGCGCTGCGCGAGAAGGAATATGGCATCTGGCAGACCTGGAGTTGGCAGCGCGCGCAGGCCGACGTGCGGGCCATGGCCTGCGGGCTGGCGGCGCTGGGTTTCACGCCGGGGCAGAACCTCGCCATCGTAGGCGACAACCGCCCGCACCTGTACCTGATGTTCATCGCCGTGCAGGCGCTGCGCGGCGTGCCGGTGCCGATGTACCAGGACGCCGTGGCGGCCGAGATGGCCTTCGTGCTGGAAGACGCCGAGGTGCACTTCGCCTTCGCCGAGAACCAAGAACAGGTCGACAAGATGCTGGAGCTGCGCGAGTCTGTGCCCGGCCTCACGCACATCATCTACGACGACCCGCGCGGCATGCGCAATTACACGCAGCCGGGGCTTGTCAGCGTCGACGAGCTGATGGCGCTGGGCCGCCAGCACGACGAGGCGCACCCGCAACTGTTCGACGAAGCGGTGGCGCAGGTGCAACCCGATGACGTGGCGGTGATCCTCTACACCTCGGGCACCACCGGCCGGCCCAAGGGCGTGTGCCAGACCCATGCCGCCTTCATTGGTTCGGCCGAGGGTGGCGTGGTGACCGACGGTCTCACGGCCCGCGACGACGTGCTGTCCTACCTGCCGCCGGCCTGGGTGGGCGACTTCCTGTTCTCGGTGGCGCAGTGGCTGGTGGCGGGCTTCACCATCAACTGCCCCGAGTCGAGCGACACGGTGAACATCGACATGCGCGAGATTGGGCCGACCTACTACTTCGCGCCGCCGCGCGTGTTCGAGGGCATGCTGACCTCGGTGTCGATCCGCATGGAAGACGCGGCGCGCATCAAGCAGTGGATGCACCGCAAGTTCATGGACGTGGCCACGCGCGTGGGCTCCGACGTGCTCGATGGCAAGCCGGTGGGCGCCGCCGACCGGCTGATGTACGCGCTGGGCAACTTTCTGGTCTACGGGCCGCTGAAGAACGCCATGGGCCTGTCGCGCATCCGCGTGGCCTACACGGCGGGCGCGGCCATCGGGCCGGAGCTGTTCCGCTTCTTCCGCTCGATCGGCGTCAACCTCAAGCAGCTCTACGGCCAGACCGAGACCTGCGCCTATGTCTGCATCCAGAAGAACGGCCAGGTCAAGCTCAACAGCGTGGGCCAGGCGGCACCCGGCATCGAACTGAAGATCGCCGACAACGGCGAGGTGCTGGTCAAGGGCGTGTCGGTGCTCAAGGAGTACTACAAGCGCCCCGACGCCACGGCCGAGGTGATCGACGAGAACGGCTACTTCAAGACGGGCGACGCGGGCGTGCTCGACCCCGATGGTCACCTGATCATCATCGACCGCGCCAAGGACGTGGGCAAGATGGCCAGCGGCGCCATGTTCGCGCCCAACTACATCGAGAACAAGCTCAAGTTCTTCCCGCAGATCAAGGAGGCCGTGTGCTTCGGCCACGAGAAGGACAAGGTCTGCGCCTTCATCAACATCGACTTCGAGGCCGTGGGCAACTGGGCCGAGCGGCAGGGGCTGCCGTATGCGGGCTACGTCGATCTGGCGGGCAAGCCCGAGGTGCTGACGATGATGAAGGACTGCGTCGAGAAGGTGAACGCGGATCTCGCCAGCGAGCCCGGCATGGCCGACACGCAGGTGCACCGCTTCCTGGTGCTGCACAAGGAACTGGACCCGGACGACGACGAACTGACCCGCACCCGCAAGGTGCGCCGTGGCTTCATCGCCGAGAAGTACGGCGTGCTGATCGACGCGCTGTACACGGGCAAGGCCGAGCAGTTCATCGAGACGGCGGTGAAGTTCGAGGACGGGCGGACTGGCAAGGTGTCGGCCAACCTCACCATCCTCGACGCCAAGACCTTTCCGTCCGTGAGGAGTGCCGCATGAAAAACATGCTCTCCCCCCTGAGCCGCTTCGCGCCTTCCCCCCTGAGGGGGGACACCGCCAGCGGCCGGGCCAAGCCCGCTCCGCGGCGGTCGCTGGCATGGCTTGCTCCGCAGCCTTTGAACAGAGGAACTCAGAAATGATGGCGATTTCCGAGCAAAGCCATGCCGAACTGAATACCAAGAAGATCGGCGATGTGATTCTGGACATCCAGAACATCAGCCTGCGCTTTGGCGGCGTGAAGGCGCTGACGGACATCAGCTTCAACGTGCGCGAGCACGAGATCCGCTCCATCATCGGCCCCAACGGCGCCGGCAAGTCGTCGATGCTGAACTGCATCAACGGCGTCTACACGCCCAGCGAGGGCAGCATCACCTTCCGCGGCCAGAAGTTCGCGCACATGAACTCGCGCCAGGTGGCCGAGATGGGCGTGGCACGCACCTTCCAGAACCTGGCGCTGTTCAAGGGCATGAGCGTGCTCGACAACATCATGTCGGGCCGCAACCTCAAGATCAAGAGCAACATCCTGCTGCAGGCGCTGCGCATTGGCCCGGCCGAGCGCGAGGAGATCGCGCACCGCGAGGTGGTCGAACGCATCATCGACTTCCTCGAAATCCAGGCCTACCGCAAGACGCCCGTTGGGCAGTTGCCCTACGGCCTGCAAAAGCGCGTCGACCTGGGAAGAGCGCTGGCGATGGAGCCGCAGGTGCTGCTGCTCGACGAGCCGATGGCCGGCATGAACGTGGAAGAGAAGCAGGACATGAGCCGCTTCATCCTCGACGTGAACGACGAGTTCGGCACCACCATCGTGCTGATTGAGCACGACATGGGCGTGGTGATGGATATCAGCGACCGCGTGGTGGTGCTCGACTACGGCAAGAAGATCGGCGATGGCACGCCGGATGAAGTGCGCAGCAACGAAGACGTGATCCGGGCCTACCTGGGCACGTCGCATTGAGGGTGATGACAAATGACTGCTCGCTGCGCTCGCATGACCTCGCGCCTTCGGCGCATCGATGACGCGGGCTTCGCCCGCATGATGGAATTCATGGCGCCAGCGGCGCCGTCATGGATGCCGCCACGCGGCGAAGTCATGCGAGCGCAGCGAGTGGTCATCTGTCATGGGCTGAGGACATAACCATGGGCTTTTTTCTGGAAACACTGCTGGGCGGTCTGATGACCGGCATGCTGTATTCGCTGGTGGCGCTGGGCTTCGTGCTGATCTTCAAGGCCTCGGGCGTGTTCAACTTCGCCCAGGGGGCGATGGTGCTGTTCGCCGCGCTGGCGATGGCGCGCTTTTCGGAGTGGATTCCGGGCTGGCTTGGCATGACGCCGGGCGTGGTGACCATTCTGCTGTCGATCGTGGTCAGCATCCTCATCATGATCGTGGTGGCCTGGCTGGTCGAGCGGCTGGCGCTGCGGCACCTGGTCAACCAGGAACCCATCACGCTGCTGATGGCCACGCTGGGCATCGCCTACCTGCTGGATGGACTGGGGCCGATGATCTTCGGCAGCGCGGTCTACAGCATCGACGTCGGCATGCCCAAGGACCCGTTGTTCATCCTGAACAACGTGTTCGAAGGCGGCGTTCTGGTCAGCCAGGAAGACCTGTACTCGGCCCTGATCGCCGCGGTGCTGGTGGCGGCGCTGACGCTGTTCTTCCAGAAGACCAAGACTGGCCGCGCCCTGCGCGCGGTGGCCGACGATCACCAGGCCGCGCAGTCCATCGGCATCCCGCTGGGCCGCATGTGGGTCATCGTGTGGTCGGTGGCGGGCGTGGTGGCGCTGGTGGTGGGCATCATCTGGGGCAGCAAGCTGGGCGTGCAGTTCTCGCTCTCGCTGGTGGCGCTGAAGGCGCTGCCGGTGGTGATTCTGGGTGGGCTCACCTCGCTGCCCGGCGCCATCATCGGCGGGCTGATCATCGGCGTGGGCGAGAAGCTGTCGGAGGTGTACCTCGGCCCCATGATCGGTGGCGGCATCGAAACCTGGTTTGCCTACGGCCTGGCGCTGGCCCTGCTGCTGGTGCGCCCCCAGGGCCTGTTCGGCGAAAAGATCATTGATCGCGTGTGAAGAAATTCCGCGTTGAACAAGAAAGACAGGAGCCAGCATGTACATGAATTCACGTGGTCCGTCGGTGCATTCACGCCCAACGCCCAACGCCCAACGCTGAACCGGATAACGCCATGTTCTACAGAGAAAACGGTCAATTCAAGACCACCTACCGCGCCGACCAGCAGATTTTCCCGATCCTGCAGGACCGCGTGAGCGTGCTGCTGCTGATTGCGTTGGCCTTCGTCGCCGTGCCGCTGCTGGCCAGCGACTACGTGTTCCAGGCCATCCTGATCCCGTTCGTGATCATGTCGCTGGGCGCGCTGGGGCTGAACATCCTGGTCGGCTATTGCGGCCAGATCTCGCTGGGCACCGGCGCCTTCATGGCCGTGGGCGCCTACGCCGCGTTCAACCTGCAGGCGCGCATCGACGGCATGCCGCTGCTGCTGGCGCTGCTGGGCGGCGGCCTGATCGCCATGGTGTTCGGGATGGTGTTCGGCCTGCCATCGCTACGCATTCGCGGCCTGTATCTGGCGGTGGCCACGCTGGCGGCGCAGTTTTTCATGGACTGGCTGACCAGCCGCGCCCCGTGGGTCACCAACAACTCCTCGTCCGGCTCGGTCAGCGCGGGGCAGTTGTCGATCATGGGCTGGCGGATCGACACGCCGATGGAGAAATACCTGCTGTGCCTGAGCCTGCTGTGCCTGATCGCGCTGGGGGCCAAGAATCTGGTGCGCAGCGCCATCGGGCGCGAATGGATGGCGATCCGCGACATGGACGTGGCGGCGGCGGTGATCGGCATCCGCCCCATGTACGCCAAGCTTAGCGCTTTCGGCGTCAGCAGCTTCATCGTCGGCGTGGCCGGCGCGCTGTGGGCCTTCGTGCACCTGGGCGCGTGGGAGCCGGCGGCGTTCTCCATCGACCGTTCGTTCCAGCTGCTGTTCATGATCATCATCGGCGGGCTGGGCTCCATCGTCGGCAGCCTGTTCGGCGCGGCCTTCTTCGTGTTGCTGCCGCTGTTTTTGAACTATGTGCCGCACTGGCTGGGCCTGCCGCTGTCCACCGCCACGGCCACTTATCTGGAGCACATGATCTTCGGCGCGCTGATCGTGTTCTTCCTCATCGTCGAGCCGCACGGCCTGGCGCGGCTGTGGGCTACCGCCAGGCAGAAGCTGCGCGTGTGGCCGTTCCCGCATTGAGCATGAGCACCCCCCTGAGTCGCTTCGCGCCTTCCCCCCTGAAGGGGGGACGCCACCAGTGGCCGGGCCAAGCCCGCTCCACGGTGGCTGCTGGCGTGGCCTGCTCCGCGGCCGCTCGAATACTCATTCGGGACGTGTCTGGCGCCCGGCCTGTGGGAGCGGCCTTGGCCGCGATTCAACCCAACCACAGGGCTTCTCATGGTTCGCCCTGACACCGGTTTCCGTTTGACCAACGTTTTTTCCCCTGTGCTTCAACCATTACTAAAGGAGACATCCATGAAGCTTTCCAAGACCCTGATCGCCGCCGCCGTGGTCGCGGCTTCATCGATCACTTCTGGCGCCGCGTTCGCGCAGGAGCAGTTCATTCCGCTGCTGGTGTACCGCACCGGCCAGTTCGCCCCGCTGGGTATTCCATGGGCCGACGGCAAGCAGGACTACCTGAAGCTGGTCAACGCGCGCGGCGGCGTCAACGGCGTCAAGATCGCCTTCGAGGAGTGCGAGACCGCCTACGACACCGCCAAGGGCGTGGAGTGCTATGAGCGCCTGAAGAACAAGGGCGGCGGCGCCGCCGGCTTCGACACGCAGTCCACCGGCATTACCTTCGCCCTGACCGACAAGGCCGCGGGCGACAAGATGCCCATCATCACCATGGGCTATGGCCTGTCGCAGTCCGCCGATGGCCGCGTGTTCGAATGGAACTTCCCCTTCATGGGCAGCTACTGGACTGCCGCCGACGCCATGATCCAGGACATCCTGAAGAAGGAGAAAGGCAGCCTCAAGGGCAAGAAGATCGCGCTGGTCTACCACGACTCGCCCTATGGCAAGGAGCCGATCCCGCTGCTGGAAAAGCGCGCCGCCAAGGAAGGCTTCGAGTTGCTCAAGCTGCCGGTCACGGCGCCCGGCGTGGAACAAAAGTCCACCTGGCTGCAGATTCGCCAGCAGCGCCCTGACTACGTGCTGCTGTGGTCGGCCGGCGTGATGACGCCCGCCGCCGTGCGCGAGGCGCAGGCCACCAACTTCCCGCGCGAGAAGATCTACGCCATCTGGTGGGCTGGCTCCGACCACGACGTCAAGGACATCGGCGCCGGCGCCAAGGGCTACAACGCCGCCACCATCCACAACACGGCCGAGCGCGACAAGGTGCACGACGACGTGAAGGCCATGCTCTACGACAAGGGCCAGGGCACGGCCAAGGACGCGAGCGAACTGGGCGCCATGGCCCACACGCGCGGCATGGTGATCTCGATGCTGCAGGTGGAAGCCATCCGCACCGCGCAGGAGAAGTTCGGCAAGGGCAAGGTAATGACGTCCGAGCAGGTGCGCTGGGGCTACGAGAACCTGAACCTGACGCAGGCACGCCTGAACGAGCTGGGCTTCGGCAAGATCCTGCGCCCCATCCAGACCAGCTGCACCAACCACCTGGGCACCGACTGGGCGCGCATCGCGCAGTGGGACGGCAAGGGCTGGAAGGTGGTGTCCGACTGGTACCAGGCCGACAAGACGCTGGTCGAGCCGCTGGTCAAGGAGTACGGCGAGAAATACGCCAAGGAGAAGAACATCAAGATGCGAACCTGCAACTAAGCCCCCGAGCGCCTGACGGCGCTCCCCCCAAGGAAGAAGGGGGCGCAGCCAGTGGCCGGTGCAAGCCCGGCCATGGCTGCCGCGAAGGGTCGGCGCACCGCGTGCGCCTCGCATATCCACCGGACGCCGGAGTTTTCATGACTGCCACCGCCATCGAACCCACCGTTACTGCCTCAGCCGCAGCCGCGCCGCTGCTCGTCGTCAACGGCATCGAGGTCATCTACAACCACGTGATCCTGGTGCTCAAGGGCGTCTCGCTCACCGTGCCCAAGAGCGGCATCGTCGCCATCCTGGGCGGCAACGGCGCCGGCAAGACGACCACGCTGCGCGCGGTGTCCAACCTGCTCAAGGGCGAGCGCGGCGAGGTCACCAAGGGCAGCATCGAATACAAGGGCGAGCGCATCGAGTCGCTCACCCCAGCCGATCTGGTCAAGCGCGGCGTGGTGCAGGTGATGGAAGGGCGCCACTGCTTCGCGCACCTGACGATCGAGGAAAACCTGATGACGGGCGCCTACACGCGCACCGATAAGGCCGAGATCGCGCGCAACCTGGAGAAGGTCTACAACTACTTTCCGCGCCTGAAGACGCGGCGCAACAGCCAGGCGGCCTACACCTCGGGCGGCGAGCAGCAGATGTGCGCCATTGGCCGCGCGCTGATGTGCAACCCCGACATGGTGCTGCTGGACGAGCCCTCCATGGGCCTGGCACCGCAGATCGTGGAAGAGGTGTTCAACATCGTCAAGGACCTGAACGCCAAGGAGAAGACCACCTTCCTGCTGGCCGAGCAGAACACCAACATGGCGTTGAAGTACGCCGACTACGGCTACATCATGGAAAGCGGCCGCGTGGTGATGGACGGCAAGGCCAGCGACCTGGCAAGCAACGAGGACGTCAAGGAGTTCTACCTGGGCGTCGGCGGCGGCGAGCGCAAGAGCTTCAAGGACGTCAAGAGCTACAAGCGGCGCAAGCGCTGGCTCGCTTGACCACCCCCAGGCTCCACATGCTTCGCATTGTTCCGCCACCCCCCTCAAGGGGGCAACTGCAGCCGCCAGGGAAACCCTGACGGCGCAGTTCTTGAAGGCGCAGCAGCCATGGATAGGCCGTTGGACATTTTCGTCCACTGACCTCCGGAGCTCATGAATTCAAGACATGAAGCTATCTATAGCATAGCGAAAAGACGCAAGGTGCATTCATGATCGGTGACTACTTCGACCCACTTGAAACGCGTTCACCCGAAGAGCGCGAATCCGCGCTGATGGCCGCGCTGCCACGCCAGATCGCGCACGCGCAGACGCACAGCGCGGCGCTGGGCGAGATCCTGGCCGGTGTCGATGCGGCGCAGGTCACTTCGCGCGCCGCGCTGGCGCGCCTGCCCGTCACGCGCAAGAGTGAACTGCTGGCCCGCCAGCAGGCGTCGCGCGCCGCTGGGCGCGATGCCTTTGGCGGCTTCGCCGCCGTGCGCCATGGCGCCGCCATGCCGCGCCTGTACGCCAGCCCCGGCCCCATCTACGAGCCCGAGGGCACGGCGCGCGACTACTGGCGCACCGCCCGTGCCATGTACGCGGCGGGCTTTCGCGCCGGTGACCTGGCGCACAACGCCTTCAGCTACCACATGACGCCTGGCGCCTTCATCATGGAAAGCGGCGCGCACGCCGTGGGCTGCACCGTGTTTCCCGCCGGCACCGGCCAAACCGAGCAGCAGTTGCAGGCCATCGCCGACCTGAAGCCGCAGGCCTACCTGGGCACGCCGAGCTTTCTGCGCATCCTGGTCGAGAAGGCGCAGGAGGCTGGCAGCGATATCTCCAGCCTGAAGAAGGGCCTGGTCGGCGGCGAGGCCTTCCCGCCCAGCCTGCGCGACTGGTTCAGCGAACGCGGCATGGCCGTCTACCAGAGCTACGCCACCGCCGACGTCGGCCTGATCGCCTACGAAACCGCGGCCCGCGAAGGCCTGGTGCTGGACGAGAACGCCATCGTCGAAATCGTGCGCCCTGGCACGGGCGATCCCATCGCCGAGGGTGAAGTGGGCGAGGTCGTCGTCACCGTGCTGAGCCCTGACTATCCGCTGGTGCGCTTCGGCACCGGCGATCTCTCCGCAGTACTGCCAGGCCCCTGCCCGACGGGCCGCACCAATACCCGCATCAAGGGCTGGCTGGGCCGCGCCGACCAGACCACCAAGATCAAGGGCATGTTCGTGCACCCCGGCCAGGTGGCCGAGATCGTCAAGCGCTTTCCTGAAGTGCAGCGTGCGCGCTTGGTGGTGAGTGGCGAGATGGCCAACGACCAGATGAAGCTGCTGGTCGAATCCGCCCCCGCCGAAGGCCTGGGCGAGCGCGTGGCCGAGGCCGTGCGCGACGTCACCAAGCTGCGCGGCGATGTCGAGGTGGTGGCGCCGGGCACCCTGCCCAACGACGGCAAGGTGATTGAGGACGCGCGCAGCTACAAATAGACAACCACGAAGTTCGCGCAGCACAGCCAGCGCGCGAACTCTTCTAAAACATGCTCGCTTATCAACGAGTTTCAGAGCGTGCATGCATGCACGCGGTTTTCCATCTTTTTTTGTGGGAGCGGGCTTGCCCGCGATAAGC
>JAUNUR010000117.1 GCA_030538085.1 Pseudomonadota bacterium
CAACCGCCGCGACCCCAACCAGGGCACCTGCACCAACGCCTGCCGCTGGAACTACAAGACGATGGACGCGGCCGTCGACCCCAACACCGGCGAGGCGATGGCGACCAGCGAGCAGTTGCAGGGCTTCAACTTCGCCGCCGAGGCCGAGCGTGCGGAGACGGATTCCACCTGCGGCAACGGCCAGCGCCACCCCGCCGCCGACAAGGTGTACCTGATCGAGGAGGAAGGCCGCCCCGGCCAGCTGATGCCGATCATGGAAGACGAGCACGGCACCTACATCATGAACAGCAAGGATTTACGCGCCGTCGAGCTGATCGAGAAGCTGACGAAGATCGGCGTCGATTCACTGAAAGTGGAAGGTCGCACCAAGAGCCTGTACTACGTGGCCCGCACCGCGCAGGTGTACCGCCGCGCCATCGACGACGCGGTGGCGGGCCGCCCGTTCAACCCCGCACTCATCACCGAACTGGAAGGCCTGGCCAACCGCGGCTACACGTCAGGCTTTCTGGAGCGCCGCCCGGCGCAGGACTACCAGAACTACGAAACCGGTCATTCGGTCGCCACGCGCAGCCAGTTCGTGGGTGAAGTAAAGAGCACCAAGGACGGCTGGGCCGAGGTCGAGACCAAGAACCGCTTTGCCGTGGGCGACTGGATCGAGATCATCACGCCGCAGGGCAACCGCACCGTGCGGCTTCAGGTCATGAAGAACGCCGAAGGCGAGCCCATCGACGTGGCCGCCGGCAACCCGCTGCGGGTGTGGATTCCGGTGGACGGCCCGGCCGAACATGGGCTGATCGCGCGGCTAAGCCAGGCGCCCACCACGGCCTGACGCCACGCTCAACCCGCCAGCTCGAACACCGCCATGCTCTCCACGTGCGCGGTGTGCGGAAACATGTTGACCACGCCCGCCGCGCTGCAGCGGTAGCCCGCTTGGTGCACCAGCAGACCGGCGTCGCGCGCCAGCGTGGCGGGGTTGCAGCTGACGTAGACGATGCGGCGCGGCGGCTGCCAGCCTTCTGCGCCGGGCGGCAGCGGTTCGGCATCTTCGGCGCCGATGCGCGCCTGGTGGATGGCCGCCAGCGCCTTGACCAGCGCGAACGCACCCTCGCGCGGCGGATCAACCAGCCAGCGGTCGGCGGTGCCATCGGCCACCAGTTGCGCCGTCGTCATGTCGAACAGGTTGCGTGCTGCGAATGTGGTAGCTGCCAGCGCTTGACTGGCAGGCGCTGAAGCCTGATTTCGATCCAGATTCTGCCGAGCACGCGCCACCAGCGTTTCACTTCCTTCCACGCCCAGCACCTGCCCCGCCTGCGTGGCGATGGGCAGCGTGAAGTTGCCCAGACCGCAGAACCAGTCGATCACGCGCTCGTGCCTTTGCGCGTCCAGCAGGCGCAGCGCGCGCGTGACCAGTACGCGGTTGATGTGCGGATTGACCTGCGTGAAATCGGTCGGCTTGAACGGCATCGTGATACCGAACTCGGGCAGCGCATACGCCAACGGCGGCCCGCCCTCTTCCAGCCGGTGCACGGTATCCGGCCCCTTGGGTTGCAACCACCACTGGATGCCGTGGCGCGCGCCGAAGTCGCGCAGTTGGCCGAGATCGCCGGGCGACAGCGGTTGCAGGTGGCGCAGCACCAGCGACGTCACCTTGTCGCCACCGGCCAGCTCGATCTGCGGGCAGGTTTCACGCGCCTCCAGGCCCATGATCAGCGCGCGCAGCGGCAGCAACAGCGCGCTCACGTGCGGCGGCAGCACATGACATTCGCGCATGTCGGCCACGTAGCGGCTCTTGCGCTCGTGAAAGCCGATCAGCACCTCGTTCTTCTTCTGCACATAGCGTACCGACAGGCGCGCCCGATAGCGGTAGCCCCAGGCCGGGCCCTCGATGGCGCGCAGGATGAGTTCGGGCCGCACCTTGCCCAGGTGCCACAGGTTGTCCTCCAGCGTGCGCTGCTTGACGGCCACCTGCGCCGACGCCTCCAGGTGCTGCATCTTGCAGCCGCCGCACGCGCCCTGGTGCAGGCCGAAGTGCGGGCAGCGCGGCGCCACGCGCAGACTGCTTTCGCGGTGCACGGCGGTCAGCGTGGCGGCTTCCCACTGGTTCTTGCGGCGCGTGACCACGGCGCTGACCAGTTCGCCCGGCAGCGCACCGTCGATGAACACCACCTTGCCATCCGGGCGCCGGGCAATGCCCTGCGCGTCCAGATCCATCGAGTCGATGTGCAACCAGTCTGCTGGCAACTCAGGCGCGGGAGAAGATTCCGGATTCATGGTCAAAATGGCCTCCAGCACTTGCTGGACAAGCGCAAGCAGCTATGAATTGAATAGTATTCGAGCGCCGCACCACCCTCACCCCAACCCTCTCCCGCCTGCGGGAGAGGGAGCAAACGGCTGCGCAGCAAGCCGGTCAAAAGGCCGCGGAGCAGGCCATACAAGGGCGCCGTGGCCTCAACTCGCGCCGGCCACCAGCGCCGTCCCCCTCAGGGGGAAGCCGCGCCAGCGGCACAGGGGGAGCTTATCTAGCCGGCAAGTACCGCGCCGGATCCACCGGCTTGCCCGAGCGGCGAATCTCGAAATGCAGCTTCACGCGATCGGCGTCGGTGGAGCCCATCTCGGCGATCTTCTGGCCCTTCTTCACGTTCTGGTCTTCCTTGACCAGCAGCGCCTGGTTGTGCGCATAGGCCGTGAGGAAGGTGTTGTTGTGCTTCAGGATGATCAGGTTGCCATAGCCGCGCAAGCCAGCACCGGCGTACACCACGCGGCCATCGGCGGCGGCCACCACCGGGTCGCCCGCCTTGCCGGCAATGCCCAGCCCCTTGTTCTTGGCCTCGTCGAAGCCGGCGATCAGCGCGCCGCGAGCTGGCCACATGAAGTCCACGTCGTCGGCTCCCGCGGAAACCGGTACCGCTGGCGTGGCGGTCACTCCCGGCGTGGTCTGCGTGGCCACCGGCACATTGGGCCTAGGCGCCACGGGCGTGGCGGCACGCGCCGGCTCGCCGGCGGCGGCCACGGTGGCGTCGGTTGGCGGCACCACGCGCAGCACCTGACCAACCTCGATCACGTCGGGGTTCTCCAGGTTGTTCCAGCGCGCGATGTCGCGCCATTGCTGGTTGACCTCGGTGGCGATGCGCCTGATGGTGTCGCCGGGGCGCACCGTGTAGAAACCAGGCTTGCCCGCGTTCTCGGCGCCCGGCAACGTGGCCGGGTCGACGCGCGGCGCGCCGCTGACGTTGCGGTCTTCCACTGGAGCGCGGTTGACCGAAGTGGACGAACAACCTGCCAACACCGCCGCCGTGGTCAGGGTGATGAGCAGCCAAGTCTTGCGACCTGTGAAACGCATATGAAAACTTCCTCTCGCGTTTTACGCAACACCTGATTTTAGAGGCACGAAATTCACCGCCTCCAACACCGCCCGCTGAACCCCCTGACGCGACTTGTCTATCACCACCAGCGCCTGCTGGCCGGCGCCCGTGGCCACCGGCGCGACGATGCGTCCGCCCACGGCCAGTTGCTCGATCCAGGCCTCTGGCACGGCCTCGCCGCCGGCCGCCGCGATGATGCCAGCATAGGGCGCGCCCCGGGCAAAGCCAGCCATGCCGTCGCCCAGGATCAGGTGCACGTTGGCGATGCGCAGCGGGCGCAGGTTGGAGCGGGCCTTCTCGTGCAGATCGCGCAGGCGCTCGATGCTGTAGACCTCGCTGGCCAGCTGGGCTAGCACCACGGCCTGGTAGCCGCAGCCGGTGCCGATGTCGAGCACGCGGCCCAGCTTGCCGTCCGGCCCGCGCAGGCCGCCCTGCATCAGCAGCTCGGTCATGCGCGCCACCACGCTGGGCTTGCTGATGGTCTGGCCCAGGCCGATGGGCAGCGCCGTGTCTTCATACGCCTGGGGTACCAGTGCACTGTCGACGAAGCGGTGCCGGTCCACCGTGCCCATGGCGCGCAGCACCCTCGCGTCGCTGATGCCCTCGGCCGCCAGCAACCGCACCATGCGCGCGCGCGCCGGCACCGGATCGCGCGCCATGCTGCCCGCGGGCGCCGCCGCCGCGGGCTGCACCACCACGCGCGGCGCTGGCCGCGACACCGGCCGGGCGCTCTGCCCCAGGTCGATGCGCGCCGGAAAACTCGGACGCTGCGGCGGCGTGCTCATCAGCCGTGTCCCCCGCCCAGCATGTGCTTGAGGCCTTGCGACCAGTAGCCCAGCGCGTCGCGGTCGGTCAGGTCCACCTTCAGCGGCGTGATGGCGACGTGGCCCTCGGCCGTGGCGTGGAAATCCGTGCCCTCGGCCGCGTCGGCGGCGGCGCCGGCACCGCCGATCCAGTACATGGTGTCGCCGCGCGGGCTCTCCATGGTGATGACCTTCTCGGCCGCGTGGCGCCGGCCCAGGCGGCAAATCCTGGGCGCCTTCAACTGCTCCAGCGGCAGGTTGGGAATGTTGACGTTCAGCAGCCAGGGCTTGCCGCCATCGAGCTGGTGGCTGCCGATGCGCTGCACCAGCTCGGCGGCGCGCGCAGCGGCGGATTCGATGTGCGCCCAGCCCTTGTCGATCTGCGAGAACGCGATGGCCGGAATGCCGAACAGGTAGCCCTCCATCGCCGCGCCCACGGTGCCGCTGTAGATGGTGTCGTCGCCCATGTTGGCGCCGTTGTTGATGCCGGAGACCACCAGGTCGGGCCGGTAGTCCAGCAGGCCCGTCAGCGCGATGTGCACGCAATCGGCCGGCGTGCCGTTGACGTAGCGAAAACCGTTGGCCGCCTGGTAAACGTACAGCGGCGCGTTCAGCGTCAGCGCGTTGGACTTGGCGCTGTTGTTGTGCTCGGGCGCCACCACCTCCACCTGCACGCCCGGCAGCGCCTTCAGCGCCTCGTGAAAGGCCACGATGCCGGTGGCCTGATAGCCGTCGTCGTTGCTGAGCAGAATCTTCATGGAGAGCTTGCGCACACAGATGCAACGGATTGTAGGCGGCACCCTCTCCCGCGCGGTCACGACCGATACACATTGGTTTTCAAAATGACAAATGACAAATGACTTCGCTGCGCTTCAATGACCAATGGCGCATTCGTCATTCGT
>JAUNUR010000118.1 GCA_030538085.1 Pseudomonadota bacterium
AGTGCTCATGCCAGTTGTCCAAGGATGGCGAGCGGTCAACTGCCGTTTCTAGGTTCAAGGTTTTGGTGAGCGTGGGAGCTTGAGCTGCTCCTGATCAGCCCTCAATTGGCGCGCCGCGACAGAGTACGCAACGCCACGCACTCACCCCCCATCGTTGCGGCGAAAGCCGCGATGGCGAGGGTGACATAGAAGTCATTTGTCATTTGTCATTTGTCATGCGGCGCCAGCCGCGGTCATTCGTCATCGCTTTGAACGCAAAACGATTTCAACCTCTGCGCCCAGCCCGTCCTGGCTGTCCGGCGAATCAGCACACCAGACAGCAAGCCATTGTCCGCGGGCAAAACGCTGAAAGAGAGTAGCCCTCAAAGGCTGTCCTCAGATTCATCGCGGTAAGCGATTGCCCCGGATCGGTTGTCCTGCAAGGCGCATTTCGCAGCCAATAGCTTGTGCTATTGGCAAGGAATGCAACGCCGCAGGGCGCCCGAGACCGGGAACAAGCGCGGCGCGAGGAGTATTGAGGACAGCCTCTCAGACAGCCACCGCCACGTCAGCCGGCCAACGGCACCCAGCGGCCGTTCACGCGCTGTAGCAGGCCACCGCCAATCTCCTGCCTGTCCTCATCCCGCATTCTGTGCAGCAACTGGCGCAGGTGCGCCACGCCCTCGGCCGAGCCAGCATCGCAGAAAGCGCAAATATCGCGCGAGGGAATGGCCACCACCGCCCCGTGGGGTGTGTAGCGCGCCAGCTTCTCGTCCCACAGCCGGTCAATCAGTACCAGCGTGGCCTCGAAGTCACCGCCCATCACCAGCCCACGGTAAGGCGAACGGTCGTCGCCGATCAAACGCGGCTGGAACGTGCCGTCGCGCAGCGACTCGGTGAAGTGCCGCACGGCGATCCGGTGCAGCTCATCCACCGACAGCCCGGCCTGGCGCACCTCGGCCGGCGTGGCAAAAGCGTAATGCTGGCCTTCGTCAATGACATACGCCACCCCAAAGACACCGCCGCTGGCGCGCAGCAGGGGCAGCTCATCGGGCTGCGGGGCCAACGCGACACGGCCATCGTCGATCTGCGCTTGCAGCACCCGGCCATCGGGCACATCGAACAGATTGGCATGCTTGATCTTCGGTAGCACGCGCGCCAGCCGCTGGCGCGCCGCCGCGGTGCCACCGTCGTCCGGCGCACCGGACCCATCATCATTCCTTGCCGCCCGCGCCTGCGCCCTCTGCCTTGCCTGTAACACGCGGTCGCTCACTTCCAGCGGCTCGCTCTCCGCCTGAAAATTGCGCGACAGAAACAGAAAGGCTCCCACCGGAATGAGGCCAATCAGCGGCACCAACGCCATCATCATGGCCGGGTACTTGAGCAGCACCGTGCTGCGCATGGCGCGCGCCACCTTGCTGATGCCCGCCATGCCGCCCCAAGTGGAAGCCGCCCAGCCCGCCACCCCTAGCGCCATGGCCGCACTGGACCGCGAACCGAACGTGAGCAGCAGCAGCACGCCAGCCCCCAACGCCACCCAAAGCAGGCGCCGGCCTTCGCTCAACAAGACGATGTCGTCCTCGTCACCCGAGTCGGGCGCGAACGGCAAATAGACCATGATGATTCATCGACATGCGCCCCAGCATGGCTCCAGCCCCGTGCCCGAGCCACCGGGTAGCGCCCAGCGGCTCGGAATGTACACGAGGCACAAACCGGCCACACCGCGCACCAGCTACACGGGAGCGACACGAGACAAGACACCTATCGCGGACAAGCCCGCACACAAGGCCATTCCAGCGGCCATCGGGCTTGCGCATAGACTCGGCGCGTTTGTTTGCTTGACTAACGCGCCACCGCATGACCACCCCATCGCCCTCCACCTCATCGCCCGGCTCGCCTTACGGCACGCTGCCGCCGGCGTCGCCATTGCCACAACGCAAGCCGGTCAGCCTGCCGCGCCTGGCGCAACTGCGCGCCGCCGGCGAAAAGATCACGATGCTGACCGCCTACGACGCCACCTTCGCCGCCGTGGCCGACGCGGCGGGCGTTGAATGCCTGCTGGTGGGCGATTCGCTGGGCATGGTGTGCCAGGGGCTGCCCTCCACCGTGGGCGTGACGCTGGAGACCATGCGTTACCACACCGAAAGCGTATCGCGCGGGCTGCACCGCGTGCAGGGCACGGCCTGGCTGATCGCCGACCTGCCCTTCGGCAGCTACCACGAATCGCCCGAGCAGGCGCTGCGCGGCGCCACCACGCTGATGCAGGCCGGCGCGCACATGGTCAAGCTCGAAGGCGGCGGCTGGACAGCGCCCACGGTGCGCTTTCTGGTCGAGCGCGGCGTGCCCGTGTGCGCGCACCTGGGCCTGACGCCGCAAACCGTGCACGCGTTGGGCGGCTACCGCGTGCAGGGCCGGGGCGACGAGGCCGCCGACACGCTGCGCCGCCACGCGCTGGAGCTGCAAGACGCCGGCGCCGCCATGCTGGTGCTGGAGATGGTGCCCGCCGCGCTCTCGGCCCAGCTGACGCAGGAACTGGCGCACTGCGCCACCATCGGCATCGGCGCCGGCAAGGGCACCGCCGGCCAGGTGCTGGTGATGCACGACATGCTGGGTGTCAACCTGGGCAAGAACCCGAAGTTCGTGCGCAACTTCATGGAAGGCAGCGGCGGCGTGCGCGCCGCCATCGAAGCCTATGTGCGCGCCGTCAAGGACGGCAGCTTTCCCGACGACACGCTGCACGCCTGGTAAGCCACCGCGCGCCCTCCGACTTGCTGACCGGCCCCCATGCACATCGCCCACACCTTGCCTGAACTGCGCCACGCCCTGCGGCACGCGCAGCGCCCCGCCTTCGTGCCCACCATGGGCAATCTGCACGCCGGCCACCTGGCGCTGGTGGCGCAGGCCCGGCCACGGGGCGACGCCACGGTGGCCAGCATCTTCGTCAACCGCCTGCAATTCCTGCCGCACGAGGATTTCGACAGCTACCCCCGCACCTTCGAGACCGACTGCGCCAAGCTGCGCGAGGCCGGCTGCGACCTGCTGTTCGCCCCGCGCGAGACCGACCTGTACCCCGAGCCGCAGACCTTCAAGGTGCTTCCCGACCCGGCGCTGGCCGACCTGCTGGAGGGCGAATTCCGCCCCGGCTTCTTCACCGGCGTGGCCACGGTGGTGATGAAGCTGTTCATGGCCGTGTTCGCCGGCAAGCCACAGGGCGTGGCGGTGTTCGGCAAGAAGGACTATCAGCAGTTGATGGTGATCCGCCACATGGTGCGGCAGTTCGCGCTGCCCATCGAGGTCGTGGCGGGCGACATCCAGCGCGCCAGCGACGGGCTGGCGCTGTCCTCGCGCAACGCCTACCTGAGCGAGTCCGAGCGTGCCGAAGCCCTGCAACTGGCACTGGCCCTGCGCGCCTTGTCGCGCGACGCCCTGGCCGCCGCCCACGCCCTGCCCCAGCACCTGCCCGCGCTGGAAGCCACCGCCCGCCAGGCGCTGGCCGCGCGCGGCTGGCAGCCCGATTACCTGACGGTGCGCCGCCGCGCCGACCTGCTGCCACCGCAGGCGGGTGATGGTGCGGGCCAGTTGGTGGCGCTGGGCGCGGCGCGGCTGGGCGGCACGCGGCTGATCGACAACCTGGAGCTGTGAACCACGCCGCTTCCGGTCTTGCCGTTTCGCGTTCAAGACGCGATGACAAATGACCGCGGCTGGCGCCGCATGACAAATGACGAATGCGCCATTTGTCATTGAAGCGCAGCGAAGTCATTTGTCATTTGTCATCTTGAAAGCCAAGGCGTATCACTCACGTCTTGCGCTTCGTTTATGCTGCGCCGCAACATGAATATTCTTCCTCGACTTCTTGTGTCCGTGGCGGGTCATGGCCGCGCTGCGGTGCTGGCCGGACTGCTGGGCCTGGGCGCTGGCACGGCGCAGGCGCTGGACTGCGGCGACTACAGCTTTCCCTTCTGCAAGGCCAAGGCCGCGCAGTTCGCGGGCGGTTTCAAACCGCCCGCGGGCCTGTCGGGTGGCTTTGGCGGCAGCAAGTGCAAGGCGCAGCGCACGCCCATCGTCTTCGTGCACGGCAACGGCGACAGCGCGCTGGGTTGGGACGCGCCGGTGGCGCCGCTGCAACCTGGCAAGAACCGCCTACCGGCACGCTCGGTGTACGACGAACTCGTCCACCGTGGCTACACACCCTGCGAGCTGTACGGCCTGAGCTACCTGAGCACCGGCGAGCAGGATCAGCCCGCCCGCAACTACCACGAGCCCGAGAAGTACAAGCTGATCACCGAGTTCATCCGCGCCGTCAAGGCCCACACCGGCGCCCCGCAGGTCGACATCGTGGCCCATTCGCTGGGCGTGAGCATGACCATGGCCGCCCTGCAGGTGAACGATGGGTGGGCCGATGTGCGGCGCTTCATCAATCTGGCCGGTGGCCTGCGCGGGCTGGAAGCCTGCCTGCTCACCGGCCCGGCCAACCCGCTGGCGCCCACCTGCGGCTCGGCCAACGTTTTCAACGCCGACGTGTTCGGCTTTTACCCCCAGAGCAACGCCTGGACCGGCACCGGCAGCGAGCGCAGCCTGCGCGAGATGCCACGCCAGCACCCGGCGGTGCGCTTCTACACCTTGTCGGCGGGCATGCACGACCAGGTGCATTGCCCCAGCGCGCTGCCCGCCAAACCGCAGCGCTGCGCCAATGGCCCGCTGTTCAGCCCCGCGCCCAATGTGCGGGCGCAGCTCGACATCGGTGCCGGCGCCACCACGGCCAACGAGAAGCAGGGTGGCGACGCCGACGGCGTGGGCCATTTCAAGCTGCGCAACCATGCCGGCGCCATCATCCACACCATGCTGACGACCGACTGCCGCGGCCTGAACTGCAAGGGCCGCTACGACGACCCGGTGAAAGTGGCGCGCGAAGTGGAGTAACCCTAGAAACAGCAGTTGACCGCTCGCCATCCTTGGGCAAACCGCATGAACGCTGACTTTCACGGCTTCGATCACGTTCACCTGTTGGGTGAGCGCGCTATGCACCCGATCGCACCGCGCTGGGCGTGCCA
>JAUNUR010000024.1 GCA_030538085.1 Pseudomonadota bacterium
TCTGCTGGCAATCAGGAGCTTAGATGATCATGATCTCAAGACCTTGAAAGGGATGATTCTTAGGGCCTTTTGGCGTTCTCGCACTGCTGCGGAACTACATTTGGTGGTGTAGTTCCCCGATAGAGGAAACTTTCCTGCCACGCGGACGTTGCCACCGTGGGTCTGGTTCCACCACTGGCCGCGCATCCGAGGACGAACCGGACGCCCCCGCGCATTTGCTTGCTGCCACAGCAATGAACGGTCGGCGGTTCGATCCCCAAACGCGGAATCGAACTGGCCGACGTGACATGCCGTCAGGCCGCATCCCATCCCGCGCCCGCACGCCACTGACGGTCGAACCCGTCGCCCGCCGCGAGTGCCGCCAGCACCGGCAGCAAGAATTCGCGCAACGCCTCGATCACCGCGGCCAGCGTCATCGGCTCCAAGGCGTTCTTGCGCTGGAAGCCCGCCCACTGCATGTTCTTCTGCTCATGCTGGGCGAATTCGTCGGTGAGGCCCATAGGCAAAACGTGGGGCAGGCCCGGCGGGATGTCCGTGCCCCGTCGCTCGAACGTGGCCCGGATCGCCTGCGCCAGCACCGTGCCGTCGAAGTCGGAATGCCGGGACAACACCCACAGATCGAAGTAATCCTTCATCCGGCTGTTGAGGATGCCGAGCTTGACCATCGCTTCGAGCTTTTCGGCGACGACCGTGTAACGGGGATAGACCCGCAGTTGCGGCTGCGGCATGTCGTCGAGGATGACCGGGTACTGCACGTTCTCCGGGGCAGGCGTGACGGCATCGCCGAAGCCGATGTCGATCTGCACCGGGCAGCGCGCGTTGTCCAGCAGGCCCAGCAGCGTGACGCGCACGCCCGCGTAGTTGGCCTCCTTGCGGATCTCGGCGGCCTTCACGCTGTCAACCTGAAACGCGATGCCGTCATCACAGGCGATCTGGCTGATCCCGCGGAACAGCTTTTCCAGATGGGGAATTTCGGTGGAGCCGAAGCCCAACAGATCAGCATCGTGCGTCGGGCGATGTGGCAGATCGAACCAGAGATCGAACAGCAGCGCGCCTTTGAGCAGGAACTGCCCACGCTGCTCCGAGACACTCAGGCGGTACAGGATGCGCTCCAGCGCATAGCGGGTCAGCAGCAGGTTGAAGTCGAGTTTCTCGGCGCGGGCCTTGTTGAGCAGTCGGGCACGAACCGACGCGGCGACATTGCGCTGGTTCATGCCAGGCTCTCCAGATAGGGGCGCATCACGTTGGCCACGCGGTCGATCTTGGCGTAGTGCCAGATCTGGTCGCTGGTCATGCGCTTGCCGTTCCATGCCTCGCGCAGCGCCTCCAGCGCCACGTCGAGGCCGATCTTGTTGCGGTACTTGAAGCAGTCGGCCACGGTCTTGGCGACGCCGGTGACGCGGACGGTCACGCCATCGACGACGTGTTCCTCGACGCCCTCGGTCAGCGCCGCGCCGGAGAAACGCACGAGGCGCAGCGGCGGGTAATCGAGTTTCGGCGTGGCGGCCTTGTTGTCGATGGCCAGCCAGACCTCGAACGGGGCCTGCGTGGTCAGGTCATGGAAGCGCAGTGCCGACAGCAGGCACACCACGCCCTTGGGCACGCGCCGGGCGACCTCGGCCAGTGTGCCGTGGGCCGACACCGGACGCGCCGTGAGGCCGTACAGGCCGCGCCCGACGCGCTCCAGTTGCCCGCGCCGCACTGCCCGCGTCAGGGCCACCCGTGGGATGCCCAGCGGGGCCAGATCGTGCGGGCGCAGCAGTCCCTGCGTGCGCACCAGCTCCAGCAGCTTGTCGGCGGTCGTGTCCATGATCCGGCATATTGTTCCATAACATCGGTAGATGTCAATAACAACCGATGGATAGGAACCCGCGCCACTGGGCGTGCATCCCGGACGAGGAGAACGCCCTACTGACGGATCGAGGTCAAGCGTACCCCGCAAGCGGACGCGGCAGCAGTGCCGTCGCGGTTTCCAGCGCCTTTCTGCATGGAGACACCGACGATGACCCGACGCTGCGCCTGCTGCGGCAAGCCCTTCGAACCCCGCCCGCAAGTTCCCGACCAAGCCTTCTGCTCGTCGCCCGACTGCCAGCGTGCCCGCAAGCGCCAGTGGCAGCGGGCCAAGCTCCAGTCCGATCCCGACTACCGGAGCAATCAACGCGCCGCGCAGCAGGCGTGGGCGCAGCGCAATCCGGGCTACTGGAGCGACTACCGCGACGCCCAACCGGACTACGCGCAGCGCAACCGCGAGCAGCAACGGTCGCGCGATCAGGCCCAAAACGCCGGTCTTGCAAAGATGGATGTGTGCGACCTGCCGTCGGGCTTGTATCGAATCACCCGGCACCCGGCGTTCCCAATGGAAAACGGCGCTTCGTGGGTCGTCGAGATCACGCCAGTGACCCTCGCGTGTCCGCGCAAGATGGACGTGTCAAGAGAGGACTTGATCGACACCCCAGCTGTCCGCCCGTAACGTCGCCTCCAAACGGGTTCTCGAACATTCTGCATGGCAACGATTCCAACCGTGTGCGCAGCTTCCGTCAAGTGGCGACGCAACCATTGAAAGGAATGGCAGACCCGACAACGTCAACCATCGAAGTGACCGGGTCTATGCAATCGAACGAATCACCTCCAAGCCCAACAGGCTCCGGGCCGGCGTACCGCGCCGCGCAGTACGTGCGCATGTCCACCGAGCACCAGCAGTACTCGACGGAGAACCAGGGCGACAAAATCCGCGAGTACGCCGCCCGGCGCAACATCGAGATCGTCCGCACCTACGCCGACGAGGGCAAGAGCGGGCTGCGCATCGATGGCAGGCAGGCACTTCAGCAACTGATCGCCGACGTGCAGGCGGGCAAGGCCGACTTCCAGATCATCCTCGTCTATGACGTGAGTCGCTGGGGCCGGTTTCAAGACGCCGACGAGAGCGCCTACTACGAATACATCTGCCGCCGTGCCGGGATTCAAGTGGCCTACTGCGCCGAGCAGTTCGAGAACGATGGCTCGCCCGTGTCCACCATCGTCAAAGGCGTCAAGCGCGCGATGGCGGGCGAATACAGCCGCGAGCTTTCCGCGAAGGTGTTCGCCGGGCAGTGTCGCCTGATCGAGTTGGGTTTCCGGCAAGGCGGGCCAGCGGGTTACGGCCTGCGGCGCGTGCTGATCGACCAGTCTGGCTCGGTGAAGGGCCAGCTTTCGCGCGGCGAGCACAAGAGCCTGCAAACCGACCGCGTGATCCTGCAGCCCGGCCCGGACGCCGAAGTCGCGGTCGTGAACCAGATCTACCGCTGGTTCGTCGAAGACGCGCTGTTCGAATCGGAAATCGCCGAACGACTCAACGCCAAGGGCATCCAGACCGACCTCGGGCGCGACTGGACGCGGGCCACGGTGCGCGAAATCCTCTCCAACGAAAAATACATCGGCAACAACATCTACAACCGGCGCTCCTTCAAGCTCAAGAAGGTGCGCGTGGTGAACCAGCCGGAAATGTGGATCAAGAAGGAAGGCGCATTCGAAGGCATCGTGCCACCCGATCTGTTCTACACGGCACAGGGCATCCTGCGCGCACGGGCACACCGCTTCAGCAACGACGAACTGATCGAGAAGCTGCGCCGCCTATTCCAGCAGCACGGCTACCTCTCCGGCCTGATCATCGACGAAGCAGAGGGCATGCCGTCGGCGGCGGCCTACGCGCACCGCTTCGGCAGCCTGATCCGCGCCTACCAGACGGTCGGCTTCACGCCGGATCGGGACTACCAGTATCTTGAGGTCAACCAGTTCCTGCGCCGCCTGCACCCGGAAATTGTCGGCCAGACGGAGAAGATGATCGCCGAGGTCGGCGGCGCGGTGGTGCGCGATCCGGCGAGCGACCTGCTCACCGTCAACCGTGAATTCACCGTCTCGCTGGTGCTGTCACGCTGCCAGTTGCTGGACAACGGCCGCCACCGCTGGAAGGTGCGCTTCGACACCAGCCTGACACCCGACATTACGGTCGCCGTCCGGCTCGACGACACGAACCAGTCACCGCTCGACTACTACCTGCTGCCGCGCCTGGACTTCGGTCGTCCGCGCGTTCAAGGCGGCATCCATCTGGCCGACCACAACGGCCTGGAACTCGAAAGCTACCGCTTCGACACCCTGGATGGCCTCTATGGCATGGCCGAGCGCAGCCGCATTCGGAGGGCAGCATGAACAGGTCACATCACCCCACCGCATTGCAGATGATCCCGGTCGATCAGATCGTCGTGCTCAACCCGCGCGACCGCAATGGCCGTGTGTTCGAGGAAATCGTCGGCAACATCAAGAAGATCGGCCTGAAGAAGCCGGTCACGGTCACGCCGCGCGACGATCTGGAGGATGGCAAGCGCTTCGACGTGCCGGAGGCGTTCGAGGACGGCTTCTCGATGGTGCAGTTGAAGGCGCTGACCTTCCTCAGTCCGGACGGTGCGCTGAAACTCGAATGCACCGCGATGCAATCCAGCCAGCAACGCTCCGTGCATGAACTGCTGAAGGAGAAGTTGAACGGCCCGCTGGAAGGCAACTGGACGGTGACGGCGGCGCAGGTCAATCTCTACTATCCGCCGGAGCCGGGCCGCACGCGCGCGAAGGTGGTCACCATCGAAGTGTCGCCGCGCGAAACGGTGGCGTTGGCCGTCCTCGGCAAGGTGGTCAAGCCGACAGTCGTGGATCAATCCTTCGTGCTTTGCCCGCACTGCCAGCAGCATCGGGCGCAGGTGTGGGGCGATGGTCGTGGCGGACGGATGTGCCGCTGCCCAGACTGCGGGCCGGTGGCCGTTGAGGTGAACGACGGCGCGGCACTGGCCTTGGACGAGGAATGGCTGCGCACGAAGATGCGCCTCGCGCTCGACATCGAGAGCCGCGATGGCATCGATGATCTGGGCGGTGGCGTGTGGCGCTTGGGCGATGCCCGGCGGTCGCCCGTCGTGCTGGCCCGCGACCTGACGCGCGTGCTGCACGAACCCGCGCTGCTGAATCGCGTGCGCGTGGCGGGCGGCGACACCCGGGTGATCACGCCGAGGCCGAGCACGACGCGCGGTTCGCCCTTCGGCACGGGCGTCGAGTGGCTGGTGCTGGAAGAACGCTTCGCGCTCTACGGCGGTGCGATTTCGTTCATCGCCACGTCGCCGTCCGCGATGCCAGCAGTCGACGATCCGGCGACACCGGTGTACGGGCCGTTCTCGGCAGACTTCAAATGGGCGACGCTGCCGGACATCAGCAGCGCGCCGATCCAGTTCACCGATGGTCAGGCCAAGGTGTTCGAGTCGCTGTGGTCGTTCAAAGGCGAAGCCACGACGGCGGACCGGATCATGCCGCGTGCAGGCTTGGACAGCGCCAAGCCGAGCGACCTGTTCAAGATCAAGACGAAGGACAAGGGCAAGCCGGGGCCAGAGGCGCAGCACGCGGCCTATGGTGCGCTCGTGGTCACGCAGCAACGCGCGGGGCTGTATGCGATGCCGTGTGCGGCAGCGGGAAAGGAGGTCGCCATGACGTGATCACACCACCCGATGCGCCGAGGCTCGCGCCGACCTCAAGAGCCTGACCTTTCAATTTTTGGAGTGCTTGAAATGAGTGGAAAGAACCAATGGGTCGTTCCCGTCAACGACGGTGATCAGTGGGGTGTGCGGGGAGAAGGCAACGACCGTCTCACCTCCATCCATGACACGCAGCAACAGGCGATTGACCGTGCGCGGGACATCGCAATCAACCAGCAGAGCGAGATGCTCATCCAAGGGCGGGACGGACAGATCCGTGAGCGCAACAGCTACGGTGACGACCCGTTCCCGCCAAAGGGCTGACGTGGGGGCTGGCCTCGCGGGTTTGCCGGTGTGCTTTGCTCGTGCAAACCCGCGAGCCAACCATTTCCATCAGCACACACACAAGTGGTTGATGAACAACGCCGTCTGCGTGTGCCACGGCGAAGAAGTTGGCGCAGGTTTCGAGAGAAGATAGGGCGGAGCAGGGGCGAACCGGGCGAGTCATGCCGCCCATGCCCGACACGGTTGGCACACGCAGAATGGCCCGGAAGCCCGCGCAGTGTGCGGAACCCGCAAAGGAAAACGCCCAACCGAGAACGGTTGGGCGCTGAATAGTGGTGGTGGTAGGTGGAATCGAACCACCGACCTTGGGGTTATGAATCCCACGCTCTAACCGACTGAGCTATACCACCGGCAACCGCGCATTATAGGGGAAATGCCGCCGCGCCAGTGGCGAATTCGCGGGGGTCATTGGTGCTTGAACACCGCTGGCCGCTTGTTGACGAACGCGTCCATGCCTTCCTTCTGGTCAGCGGTGGCGAACAGCGCGTGGAACATGCGGCGCTCGAACATCACGCCGTCGGCCAGCGTGCCCTCGTAGGCGCGGTTCACGCATTCCTTGGCTGCCAGCACGGCCATGCGGCCGTAGCCGCTGATCATGAGGGCCGCGCCCAGCGCCTCTTCCATCAGCTTGTCCAGCGGCACCACGCGGCTGACCAGGCCGGCACGCTCAGCCTCGGTGGCGTCCATCATGCGGCCGGTGAGGGCCAAGTCCATCGCCTTGGCCTTGCCCACGGCGCGCGGCAGGCGCTGCGTGCCGCCGGCGCCGGGGATGATGCCGAGCTTGATTTCGGGTTGGCCGAACTTGGCGTTGTCGGCGGCGATGATGAAGTCGCACATCATCGCCAGCTCGCAGCCGCCGCCCAGCGCGAAGCCGCTGACGGCGGCGATGACGGGCTTGCGGATGGTGCGGATGGTTTCCCAGTCGCGCGTGATGTAGTCGTCGCGGTATACGTCGGCGAAGCTGTAGGTGGCCATGGCGCCAATGTCGGCGCCGGCTGCGAAGGCCTTCTCGTTGCCGGTGATGATCATGCAGCCGATGGCCTCATCGGCGTCGAAGGCCTTGAGCGCCTGGCCCAGCTCCACCATCAGTTGCGGGCTGAGCGCGTTGAGTTGTTTGGGCCGGTTCAGCGTGATGACGCCGACCTTCTCGCCCTCGGTATGGGTGGTGATGAATTCGTAGGCCATGCGGGTTCTCCTTGTGTGATGGTGTCAGGTTGGATGGCACTATAACCAGCCGCCATGACCGCGCGCAGTTAACCGACCGATGGGTCGGTTAATGGTAAATTGCGCCCCGAGGAGACAAGACCATGACCACCCCCGCACACGGCGCGGCCACCGAGCCCGCCGTTCTGTTCGCCAAAGAGGGCGCCGTCGCCCTGCTCACGCTCAACCGTCCCGCCGCGCTCAACAGTTTCACGCGCCAGATGCACCGCGATCTGTGGGCTGTGCTCGACCAGATCGAGGCCGATAAATCGATCCGCGCGCTGGTGCTCACCGGCGCCGGCCGCGGCTTCTGTGCCGGCGCCGACCTGTCGGAGTTCGACTTCCGCCCAGGTGAGGACATCATGTTCCGCGCCGACCCCGGCCCGGTGATCGACCAGGCCTTCAACCCCACCACACGGCGCCTGATCAACGTGCGCGTGCCCACCGTGTGCGCCGTCAACGGCGTGGCGGCGGGCGCGGGCGCGTCGGTGGCCATGGCGTGCGACATCGCCATTGCCGCGCCGGGCGCCAGCTTCATCCAGGCTTTTAGCAAAATCGGGCTGGTGCCTGACAGCGGCGGCACATGGCTGCTACCGCAACGCGTGGGCCTAGCGCGCGCCATGGCGCTGTGCATGACGGGCGACAAGCTGAGTGCCACCGATGCCAAGGCCATGGGCATGATCTGGGACGTGGCCGACGACCCCGTGGCCGCCGCCAAGGCCATGGCCGAGTGCCTGGCCGCCATGCCGACCAAGGCGCTGATCGCCACGCGCCACCTGCTGCGCAACGCGCACACGCACAGTCTGGACGAGCAACTGGACCTGGAGCGCGACGTGCAGTCGCGCCTGGGCTTCACGCACGACTACATCGAGGGTGTCAGCGCCTTTTTGCAGAAGCGCCCCGCGCAATTCAAGGGCGAATGATGACGGCGCATCTTTCCGAAGCCGACGCCGCCGACCTGGCGCGCCGCGTGGGCGAATCGATGTACGCCGCCGACGCGGCGTCGAAAGACACCATGGGCATGGAGTTGATCAGCTGCCAGCCCGGCCGCGCCAGCATGCGCATGGTCGTCAAGCCCCTGCACCTGAACGGTCACAAGATTTGCCACGGTGGCTTCATCTTCACGCTGGCCGATTCCACCTTCGCCTACGCTTGCAACAGCCGCAACCACGTCACCGTGGCCAACGGCTGCAGCATCGAGTTTCTGCGACCGGCGCACGAGGGCGATGTGCTGACCGCCGAGGGCGTCGAGCAGAACCTGGCCGGCCGCCACGGCGTCTACGACATCCGCGTCAGCAACCAGAAGGGGCAGGCGGTGGCGCTGTTCCGCGGCAAGAGCACGCAGATCAGCGGTACCGTCATCCCGGAGTCCGCAGGAGCCTCCTCATGACCGACAAGACCTTTCCGCTGGAGCCGATCGAGAAAGCCAGCATCGACGAGTTGCGCGCCTTGCAACTGCAGCGGCTGAAGTGGTCGCTGGCCCACGCCTACGCCAATTCGCCGGTCTACAAGGCCAAGTTCGATGCGGCGGGCGTGCACCCGGACGACCTGCAGCAGTTGTCCGACCTGGCCAAGTTTCCCTTCACCACCAAGAAGGATCTGCGCGACAGCTACCCCTTCGGCATGTTCGCCGTGCCGCGCGATCAGATCGTGCGCATTCACGGCAGCAGCGGTACCACCGGCAAGCCGACAGTGGTGGGCTACACGCGCAAGGACATCGACACCTGGGCTGGCGTGGTGGCGCGCAGCATCCGCGCCAGCGGGGCGCGGCCCGGCGACATGGTGCACGTGAGCTACGGGTATGGCTTGTTCACCGGCGGCCTGGGCGCGCACTACGGGGCAGAGCACCTGGGCCTCACCGTGGTGCCCTTCGGCGGCGGTCAGACCGAGCGGCAGATCCAGCTGATCCAGGACTTCCGGCCCGACATCATCATGGTCACGCCCAGCTACATGCTGGCGATTGCCGATGAGGTGGAGCGCATGGGTCTCGACCCAAAGGAGCTGAGCCTGCGTATCGGCATCTTCGGCGCCGAGCCGTGGACCAACGAGATGCGCAGCGCCATCGAGGCGCGTATGAACATCGACGCGGTCGACATCTACGGCCTGTCGGAAGTGATGGGCCCCGGCGTGGCCAACGAATGCGTCGAGACCAAGGACGGCCCAACGATCTGGGAAGACCACTTTTACCCCGAGATCATCGACCCCGACACCGGCGAGCCGGTGCCCGACGGGCAGGAGGGCGAGCTCGTCTTCACCAGCCTCACGAAAGAGGCGCTGCCCATCATCCGCTACCGCACGCGCGACCTCACGCGCCTGCTGCCCGGCACAGCGCGCACCATGCGCCGCATGCAGAAGATCACCGGCCGCAGCGACGACATGATGATCATCCGCGGCGTCAACGTGTTCCCGACGCAGATCGAGGAACTGCTGCTCAAGCGCCCCGAGCTGTCGCCGCACTACCAGTGCGTGCTGACGCGGGAAGGCCCCATGGACAACCTGAAGGTGGCGGTGGAATGCGCGCCGGGCGTCGACCCCGAGGGCATCGCCGCGCGCGCCGCCGCCAAGCTGCTGCAGCACGAGATCAAGGTGTACGTGGGCAGCAGCGTCGAGGTCGATCTGAAGGGTGAAGGCGGCATCGAACGCAGCGTGGGCAAGGCCAGGCGGGTGGTCGATCTGCGGCCGAAGTAATCACTCCGCGGCTTGAACCTAGAAACGGCAGTTGACCTCTCGCCATCCTTGGACAACTGGCATGAGCACTGATTTTCACAGCTTCGATCACATTCACCTGTTGGGTGAGCGCGCTATGCACCCGATCGCACCGCGCTGGGCGTGCCATGCCGCGTTGCTCGTCCTTGCAGGCACGAGCCAGCCACGTCCTCGCGTCTTGCCTGACACGCCCATCACGGCACGCTCGGGCGCATCCAACTGCCGTTTCTAGGTTGATTCCAATTCCAGATCAAAGCTGCCATATCTCGTCATTCCGGCGAAGGCCGGAATCCAAACGGCGTGCGCCGGGACGACGGTTATGAACGCCCTGAAGTGGAGATGGAATCAGGGCCAGCAGTGCCATGGTTCCATTCATGACGTTGCCAGCGCGAGCTTCTCCGGCCACAGGTAGAGCAGCGCCACCGTCATCACCACATAGCGCGTGAACTTGCCCGCCGCCATCCAGGCGGTGCAGGGGGCCAGGGGCATGCGCAGCCAGCCGGCCACGGCGCACAGTGGATCGCCGATGACAGGCAAGAAAGACAGAAAGCACGCCGGCGGGCCGATGCGCCGCAGCCAGTCGAGCGCGCGTAAGTGCGTGGGCGAGTGGCGCCACTTGTCCACCACCTGGTGCGCGCCCAGCCCCATCCACCAAGTCACCACGCCGCCCAGCGTGTTGCCAACGGTGGCCACCCCGATGGTGGGCCAGAACAGGTGCGGGCTGAGCTTGATCAGTCCGAACACCGCCGGCTCGGAGCCGAAGGGCAGCAGCGTGGCCGCCAGGAAGGAAACCACGAACACGGTCGACAGGCCGTATTCGGGCAGCGTGAGCAGGTCAAGCAGTTGATGTAACCAAGCGTCCATTGAGGAGGTCGAGCCGTGGGCCGGCGCATTGTAGGCAGCGGTGAAGCCTCTCATGCGTATTGGCTGTCGAAATGACAAATGGCTCATTCGTCATTTGTCATGCGGCGCCAGCCGCGGTCATTGGTCATCGTCTTGAACGCAAAACGGCATCAAGGCTGAACCAGCCTGGAGCATTTCCAGGACAAATTCATGCTAACCTCTAAAAATAGAGATGACTATAAATATAGACAGTAATCAATTTTCACGCCGAGAGCGCAAGGCCGCCGCCACGCGCGTGGGCCTGGTGCAGGCTCTGGCGGAGCGGCTGGATGCGCGCTCGCTCGACGCGATTTCGGTGCGTGAACTGGCCGAGGCGGTGGACGTGTCGGATGCCACGTTCTTCAACTACTTCGCCACCAAGCTGGAACTGGCGCTGTACTTCATCCAGCTCTGGTCGCTGGACGTGGGCGCGCGCGCCGAGCAGGCGCTGGCCGAGGGCAGCGTGCGGCAGGCGGTGGACGAAGTGTTCAACGTCACCGCGGCGGGGGTGCGCGAGCGGCCCGGCCTGTTTGGCGAAATCATCGCCGTGCAGGCGCGGCTGCCCGCCGATGCCGCCTGGCGCGACGTGCCGCTCTTGGATCGCCTGCTGGTCTGGCCCGACCGGCCCGAGGTGCTGGCGCAATCCGGTCAGGGCCTGGACGGGCTGTTCCCACGCCTGATCGCCGAGGCCGTGGCGCGCGGCGAACTGCCACCGGATGCCGATCAATCCGCTGGCCTGTTGGGGCTGGTGTCGATCTTTTTCGGGGTGCCACTGGTATTGGCGCGCCGCGCGCCCGAGGCGGTGCAGGGCGCCTACGCCCACCAGTTGCGGCTGTGGTGGCGGGCGCATGGCGGCGATGGGTGATGGCGGCGGGATTGTCGTGCCTCGCTCCTGGCGGCCAGACTCTCGAATACCGCTTGTGGGCGCGGCCTTGGCCGCGATAAGGGGCACGCTCCACGCCGCCATCGCCATCGCGGGCAAGCCTGCTTCCACACAAACCCAGCTCCGATCCATCCCGTGCAGAGCCCACCCACCATGACCATCCACCGCACGCTCACCGACCGTTTTTCCACCCGCGCCTTGCTGCTGATCGGCGGCGTGCTCATCGTTGCCTGCGCCTACCGCTGGGCGATTCCGGCGTTGACCTGGGTGGCGCTGGTGCCCTGGCTGGTGGTGGCGCGCCGGTTGCGCGGCGCGCGGGGATGGCTGGGCTTGCTGGCGGTGGTGACGCTGGCGGTGCACCTGCAAATCACCAAGATCATCACGCCCCCTGTTCCACTGATGATGGTGCTGGGCTTCGCGCCGCCGATGGCGCTGGGCATCTGGGCGGTGCTGGCGGCGTCGGAGTGGCTTCGCCGCCGCACGGGCGAGGCCGCTGGCGTGGCGGCCTTCGTGGGGCTGACCATCGTGTCCGAGTGGCTGACCTACGCCCACAGCCCGATGGGCATGTGGGGAACCGCGGCCTCGATGCTCGCCGACGACCTGCTCCTGCTGCAACTGACGGCGTTGACCGGCATCGCGGGCATCGGCGCGCTGGTGGCGCTGTCGAACGCGCTGCTGGCATGGGCGCTCACGCGGCCTCGGCCGCGTATGGCGCTGCGCCCGCTGTTGGGCATGGCGGCGCTGTTGCTGCTGGTGTATGGCTGGGGCGCGGTGCGCGTGCTCCAGCCCAGTCCCGGCGATGTGTTGCGCGTGGCCGCCATCACCACATCGATGGGGCTGGATGGCGGCCTGCCAGCGCCCGAAGCGCTGGCCGCCAACACCCGCGCGCTGCTGGCGCGCACGCGCACCGCGGCTGAGCAGGGCGCGCGGTTCATCGTCTGGAATGAAGCCGCCACCGTGGTGCTGCCCGGCGACGAAGCCGCGCTGCTGGCCGAAGGCGCCGAGCTGGCGCGCGCGCAGGGGGTGGAGCTGGTGCTGGCCTATGCGGCGATTGTCTCGCGCGAACCGCTGATGCTGGACAACAAGTACGTCTGGTTTGGCGCCGATGGCCAGCCCATCGAAACCTACCGCAAGCACCACCCCGTGCCGGGAGAACCATCGCTGACCGGCGACGAGCCGCTGCGCGTTCACCCGCGCCCCTGGGGCCGTGCGGCGGGCGCCATCTGCTACGACTACGACTTTCCCGCGCTGGGCCGCGCGCATGCGCGGCAGGGCGCGGCACTGGTGGCGCTGCCCGCGTCCGATTGGCTGGGCATTCAGCCGCTGCACACGCGCATGGCGCGCATCCGTGCCATCGAAGGCGGCTTTGCGCTGGTGCGGGCCACGCGCTGGGGTGAATCGGCGGTGTTCGACGCGCATGGCCGCCTGCGCGCTTCCATGCCGGGCCACGAACCGCACGGCCACCTGCTGCACGCCAGCGTGCCGGTGCGGCAAGTACCCACGCTCTACACCCGCTGGGGCGACCTGCCCATGCTGGCGCTGGCGGGCGGTTTGCTGGCCTGGGTGGCGTGGCGGTGGCGCCGGGCGGCTGCCAAGACAGCGCCAGCATGACCCACGCACCGTGCGCGGCCAGGGTTTCAACTGCTGAAATTTTGGGCAGGTAAACTTGCTGCTCCCCCCTGCCGACAGCCCGCCTTGCCCGCCCCTCGTCCCGTCACCGCCGACCCCATGCACATCGGCCCACACACCGTGCCCAACCGCCTGTTCGTGGCCCCCATGGCGGGGGTGACGGATCGGCCGTTCCGCCAGCTGTGCCGCGCTTTTGGCGCCGGTTATGCGGTGAGCGAGATGGTGACCTCGCGCAAGGATTTGTGGCACACGCTCAAGACCTCGCGCCGCGCCGACCACGCGGGTGAGCCGGGCCCCATCGCGGTGCAGATCGCCGGCACCGACGCGGCCATGATGGCCGAGGCCGCGCGCCACAACATCGACCGCGGCGCGCAGATCATCGACATCAACATGGGTTGTCCGGCCAAGAAGGTGTGCAACAAATGGGCCGGCAGCGCGCTGATGCAGGACGAGGCACTGGCGCTTTCGATCATCCAGGCCGTGGTGGCGGCTTGTTCGCCGCACGGCGTGCCGGTGACGCTGAAAATGCGCACTGGCTGGTGCGCTCGGATGAAAAACGCCCTTGACATTGCCCGCGCCGCCGAGAACGCTGGTGTGCGGATGGTGACGGTGCATGGCCGCACGCGCGAGCAGGGCTATCGTGGAGAGGCCGAGTATGAAACCATGGCCGCCGTCAAGGCCGCGCTGAAGATTCCGGTGGTGGCCAATGGCGACATCGACTCACCCGAGAAAGCCGCCGCCGTGCTGCGCGCCACCGGCGCCGACGCGCTGATGATCGGCCGCGCCGCACAGGGCAGGCCATGGATATTCCGCGAGGTGGCGCACTTTCTCGCCACGGGCCAGCACCTGGCACCGCCGCTGGTGCTGGAAGTGCGCCGGGCCTTGCTTGATCATTTGCAGGACCACTACGCCCTGTATGGCGAATTCACCGGCGTGCGTTCGGCGCGCAAGCACATCGGCTGGTACGTGCGCGATCTGCCGGGTGGCGTGGCCTTTCGCGCGCGCATGAACGGCATCGACGGCGCGGCGTTGCAGTGGCAAGCCGTGGCCGATTATTTCGAGGAACTGGCTGACGGCCACGAGCGCTTGCCCACGGCATCCGCCGCCCAGTTCGCGGGAGCATTGGAGGCCCGCTAGAACCATGAGCAGGAAAAACATCGAGGAGTGCGTGCGCGACAACCTGGAGGCGTACTTTCGTGATCTGCGCGGCACCGAGCCAGGGGGGCTGTACGACATGGTGATGCACGTGGTGGAAAAGCCGCTGCTCGAAGTGGTGATGCAGCAGGCCGACCACAACCAGTCGCGCGCCGCCGAGTGGCTGGGCATGAACCGCAACACCTTGCGCAAGAAGCTGGTGGAACACAAGCTGATCTGATGAGCGGATCACCCGTCAGCCATCATTTCGTCATTGACGCCGCGTGAGCGGCCAAGTCATTCCGTCTTTTTTCATGGGTACTGATATGAATGCACTGATCTCCGTTTCCGACAAGACCGGCGTGGCCGACTTCGCCGCCGCGCTGGTGGCGCTGGGCTTCAACCTGCTGTCGACTGGCGGCACCGCCAAGCTGCTGCAGGACGCCGGCCTGCCCGTGACCGAGGTGGCCGAGGTGACGCAGTTCCCCGAGATGCTGGATGGCCGCGTCAAGACGTTGCACCCCAAGGTGCACGGCGGCCTGCTGGCGCGCCGCGATGTGCCGGCGCACATGCAGGCGCTGGCCGACCACGGCATTGGCACCATCGACTTGGCTGTGATCAACCTGTACCCGTTCGAGGCCACGGTGGCCAAGGCCGGTTGCACGCTGGCCGACGCCATCGAGAACATCGACATCGGCGGCCCGGCCATGGTGCGCAGCGCGGCCAAGAACTGGAAAGACGTGGCCGTGCTGACCGACGCCGATCAGTACGCGCCCGTGCTGGACGAGCTGAAGGCCAACCAGGGCAAGCTGTCGGACAAGACACGCTTCGGCCTGGCCGTGGCGGCGTTCAACCGCATCAGCAACTACGACGCGGCCATCAGCGATTACCTGTCTGCTATCGATTTCGATGCTTCTCGCGCAGGCGACGTACCGGCTCGGGGCTTGTTTGCCGGGCAGAGCAATGGCCGCTTCGTCAAGCTGCAGGACTTGCGCTATGGCGAGAACCCGCACCAGCAAGCCGCCTTCTACCGCGACCTGTACCCGGCGCCCGGCTCGCTGGTCACCGCCGAGCAGCTGCAGGGCAAGGAGCTGAGCTACAACAACATCGCCGATGCCGACGCGGCGTGGGAATGCGTGAAGCAGTGGGTGGAGCCGGCGTGCGTGATCGTCAAGCACGCCAACCCCTGCGGCGTGGCTGTGGGTGCCAACGCGCTGGAGGCTTACGGCAAGGCCTTCAAGACCGATCCCACCAGCGCCTTCGGCGGCATCATCGCCTTCAACGTGCCGGTGGATGGCGCGGCGGCCGAGGCCGTGAGCAAGCAGTTTGTCGAGGTGCTGATGGCGCCCGACTTCACGCCCGAGGCGCTGGCCGTGTTCAAGGCCAAGGCCAACGTGCGCGTGCTGCGCATCCCGCTGGACGGCGTGCAACGCGATGGCGCCACGCCGTTCGAGCGCGGCCAGAACGCCATGGACATCAAGCGCGTCGGCTCGGGCTTGCTGATCCAGACCGCCGACTTCCACGACCTGAAGGCGGCCGACCTGAAGGTGGTGACCCAGAAGCAGCCGACGCCCGAGCAGATCGCCGACCTGCTGTTTGCCTGGAAGGTGGCGCAGTTCGTCAAGAGCAACGCCATCGTGTTCTGCGGCGGCGGCATGACGCTGGGGGTGGGCGCGGGGCAGATGAGCCGGCTCGATTCAGCCCGCATCGCCAGCATCAAGGCCGAGCACGCGGGGTTGTCGCTGCAGGGCAGCGCGGTCGCCAGCGATGCCTTCTTCCCGTTCCGCGACGGGCTGGACGTGGTGATCGACCACGGCGCCAGCTGCATGATCCAGCCCGGCGGCTCGATGCGCGACCAGGAAGTGATCGACGCCGCCGACGAGCGCGGCGTGGCGATGGTGTTCTCGGGCGTGCGGCATTTCCGGCACTGATTTCGACTCCAGATCAAAGCTGCAATATCTCGTCATTCCGGCGCAAGCTGGAATGACGGGTAGCTTGCCGCCTGGATC
The DNA here is from genome assembly GCA_030538085.1 of Pseudomonadota bacterium. Lineage (GTDB taxonomy): Bacteria > Pseudomonadota > Gammaproteobacteria > Burkholderiales > Burkholderiaceae_C > Ottowia. The sequence continues at coordinate 16,278 of JAUNUR010000024.1, forward strand.
TGGAGTTGGAATCAGAAAGGCCAGTACGCTGCAATAAAAAAGCGCCCAAGGGGGCGCTTTCTTTCTTGGTTGAGCAGCAGAAAAACCGCCGCCCGGTGCTTCGTGCTTACTCGAAGCTGCTTTGCGTGACCTCGCTGGCCGCGGCCAGTTGCGTCTTCATGTCGGCGGCCAGTTTGGCGAACGCGGCCTTGCCGCCGGGAGACACGGGCACGTGCTCGCGCTGCTCGGCCAGCACTTCGGCGGGGTTCTGCGGATCGCCATTGACGCGGAACTCCAGATGCAGGTGCGGGCCGGTGGAAACGCCCGTGGAGCCCACGGCGCCGATGGTTTCGCCCTGCATCACGTTATCGCCCGTCTTCACGTCGATGCGCGACAGGTGGGCATACACCGTGGAGTCCTTCTTGTTGCGGTGCTGGATGTAGATGACGTTGCCGTAACCGTTCTGCACGCCGGCGAAGGTAACGGCGCCATCGCCAATGGTGCGCACCGGCGTGCCGGTGGGCGCGGCGTAGTCAACGCCGTTGTGCTCGCGGCTGTAGCCGTACACCGGGTGGGTGCGCATGCCAAAGCCGCTGGTGATGCGCGATACCTCCAGGGGAGACAGCAGATAGGCCTTGCGCAGGCTCTGCCCGTCGAACGAGTAATAGCCGCCTTTCAGGGCGTCTTGTTCCTTGAACCAGATGGCCTGATGCGTCCGGCCACGGTTGACGAACTCGGCGCTCAGAATCTTGCCGGCGCGCACCGGCTCGCCATCGGCCTCCAGCGTTTCGTAGACCAGCGAGAAGCGGTCACCCCGATGCAGGCCACGGTGGAAATCGACGTCGGAGCCAAAGATTTCGGTCAACTGCTTCGTCACGCTGTCGGGCAGGCGGACCTCGTCGGTGGCGGCGTACAACGTGCCGCGGATCACGCCGCTGGCGATGCGCTGGCTGGCCATCAGTGGAGCGGTTTCAACGCGCACGCTGAAACCATCGTCGTCTTTTTCGACCACCAGGCGCTTGAAATTCTGGTCGTCGCCCTTTTCCAGCCAGTGGGTTTGCAGCTTGGTCAGCTCGTGCTGGTCGCTGGCTTCTGCCGTGACCAGGCGGCTGGCGCGGCCAAACAGCACCTGGCGCGTGGTTTCGTTTTGGCGCAGGAAAGCCGCCGCGGCCGGATCGGCCAGGCCCAGGCGCTTCAGCAGGGCTTCGGGGGTGTCGTTGGCGCGGGTCGACTCGCTGCGGTACAGGGTGAACGAATGGGTATCCAGGCTGTCGCTCTGGGCGGTCAGGTTTTGCAGCTCGATCGTCTCGGACACCAGGCGCAGTGGCTCGGTGGGAACCACGGGCGCCAGGGATGCCACGGCAAAGGCGCCACCGCCGCTGCCCAGCATGAAGGCGGCCAGGGCGGCGGTGATGCGCTTGGGATGACGGTGAATGAGATCGGCGACGGCCAGACCGGATGAAATCAGGTGTTGCTTCACGCGACGGTGTTCCGTTAATCGTTGCAATCAGATTAGTGCGGTGGCTAAGCCACCTGCCGAAGTGCTCTTGGAGCCAGAGCACGGCCTCTAGAATCAGGGCCTTAACGAGCCAGTATAACGTCGTAGGTGCCCTCCTACAACCGCAAATGCATGAAGACTGACGCCAACATTACAAGTCATCCGATTTCCGACCGTGTCCAGGAAGCCATGGCCGTGTCGCTGCGCGGCTGCGAGGAGCTGCTACCGCAGGACGATTGGCTGAAAAAGCTGGCCCGTGCCGAGGCCACCGGCCAGCCGTTGCGCATCAAGCTGGGGCTAGACCCGACGGCGCCCGACATCCACATCGGTCACACCGTGGTGCTGAACAAGATGCGCCAGTTGCAGGACCTGGGGCACCAGGTGATCTTCCTGATCGGCGACTTCACCACGTTGATCGGCGACCCGAGCGGGCGCAACACCACCCGCCCGCCGCTGACGGAGGAGCAGATTCGCGCCAACGCCGACACCTACAAGGCGCAGGCCTTCAAGGTGCTCGATCCGGCGAAAACCGAGCTGCGCTACAACAGCGAGTGGAGCGATGCGCTGGGCACGCGCGGCCTGATCCAGCTGGCCGCCAAATACACCGTGGCGCGCATGATGGAGCGCAACGACTTTCACGAGCGCTTCCATGCCGGCAACTCGATCAGCATCCACGAATTCCTGTATCCGCTGATGCAGGGCTATGACTCGGTGGCGCTCAAGGCCGACATCGAACTGGGCGGCACCGACCAGAAGTTCAACCTGCTGATGGGCCGTCACCTGCAGCAGGAATACGGGCAGGAGCCGCAGTGCATCCTGACCATGCCGCTGCTGGAGGGGCTGGACGGCGTCGAGAAGATGTCGAAATCCAAGAACAACTACGTTGGCATCACCGAAGACGCCAACACCATGTTCGCCAAGGTGCTGTCGATCAGCGACGAGCTGATGTGGCGCTGGTACACGCTGCTGTCGTTCAGGTCGATGGCCGAGATCGAGGCGCTGCAACGCGAGGTGGCCGCTGGCCGCAACCCGAAGGACGCCAAGGTGATGCTGGCCAAGGAGATCACCGCGCGCTTTCATTCGGCGGCGGCGGCCGACAGCGCCGAGCAGGACTTCATCCACCGCAGCAGGGGCGGCGTGCCCGACGAAATTCCCGAAGTGTCCCTGGCCTTGGGCGAAAGCGGTGAGCTGGGCATCGGCCTGGTGCTCAAGCAGTCCGGCCTGGCCCCTTCGACCAGCGAGGCCAACCGCCTGATCGACGGCGGCGGCGTGCGGGTTGATTCCAGCGTGATCAGCGACAAGGGCCTGAAGCTGAAAGCAGGCGTTTACGTCGTGCAGGTGGGCAAGCGCAAATTCGCGCGGATTGCGCTTGCCTGACCGTGGCCGACGCTGCCGCAGCGCTCGCGGTCCAGGGGTTTGTCCTGCTGCCCACGGTGTGTTCGCGGGCGGAATGCGCGCGCATCGCCGCACAGACCGAACTGCTCGCCATGTCCAACGCTGGCCGGCGTGACCTGCTGGCCCAGTCCTGGTGCCGCGATTTGGCGCGTCAGCTGGGGCGGCGACTGGTGTCCGCGGGTGTACTGACGGATGGAGCGTGGGCGGTGCAATGCACTTATTTCGAGAAAACGCTCGCTACCAACTGGTTGGTGGCGGCGCACCAGGATTTGTCCGTGCCGTTGGCTGATCGTGCCTCGGCGCCGGGATGGCGGGGATGGGCCAGGAAGGAGGGCATGTGGTTCGCCCAGCCGCCGGTGCCCATGCTGGAGCGCCTGCTGGCCGCGCGCCTTCATCTCGACCCGTGCGGCGAGCACGATGGACCGTTGCGCGTTGTACCAGCTTCGCACCAACGGGGCGTGGTATCGCCCGAAGAAGCCGTTCGCCGGCGTGGCGCGGACGTGGCTTGCATGGCTGACGTGGGCGATGTGCTGCTGATGCGTCCGCTGGCCTTGCATGCGTCCTCCCGCGCGTCGGGGGACAGCCGGCGGCGCGTACTTCACTTCTTGTGGGCGCCCCCGTCGCCGGGTGATGGGCTGGATTGGCCGGTGAACGCCGTACCCTTGCCCCGTGCTGGAAAGGAAGCCTGATGCGCGACGCTGCATCGCTCATCAAGCTTCAAGGCGCGGCGGGTGAGCGCGGCGGCGTGCTGCTGTGGGGGCCGCTGGATTTGAGTGTGGCGCCGGGCGACGTGGTGCACGTGCAAGGCCCCAACGGCTGCGGCAAGACCACGCTGCTGCGCACGCTGGCCGGGCTGCGCGAGCCAGCGGTGGCCACGGTGTCGCGGCTGTGCCCTGATCTGTGGTGGATCGGCCATGCCAGCGCGCTGGCCGAAGATCTGGACGCGCTGCTCAACCTGCGCCTGCTGCTGGATGTGGCTGGCGCGGCAGGGGTGCCCGGCGAGCGCATGGAGCGGCTGCTGAGCAGCCAGGGCGTGCCGCTGGGGCGCCCGGTGCGCTTGCTGTCGGCGGGGCAGCGGCGCAAGCTGGCGTTGAGTCCCCTGGCCCTGGCGCCGCGCCGGCTGTGGCTGCTGGATGAACCGTTCGATGCGCTGGACGCCGGCGCCTGCGGCGCGCTGGCCGATCTGGCGGCGCGCCACGTGGCCGGCGGCGGCGCCATCGTGCTGACCAGTCATCAGCCGTTGCCCACGGGGTTTCCTGAAAGCAAAAAATTGCCGTTGCGCGTGTCTGGTAAAGCTCACCAGCTATCGAAACAGGAGTTGGCATGACCGGACCGCTGCTGCGCGCCATCTTCCTGCGCGATGTGTCGCAGGCGCTGCGCCAGCCGGCTGATCTGGCCTGGCACGCGCTGTTCTTCGCCGTGGTGGCGGCGCTGTTTCCGCTGTCGCTCAAACCTGACGCGGCCACGCTGCGGCTGCTGGCCCCGGGAGTGCTGTGGGTGGGGGCGCTGCTGGCGGTGCTGCTGGCGTCGGCGCGCATGTTCCAGGACGAGTTGCGCAGCGGCTGGATCGACCAGTGGCTGCTCACTTGCCGCGCCACCGGCACGCCGCTGGCGCTGCTGGTGGCGGCGCGCCTGGCCGCGCAGTGGGTGCTGGCGGCGCTGCCGGTGCTGGCGGTGGCGCCGCTGCTGGCGCTGCAGTTCGGGCTGGGTGCCTGGCCGCTGGCGGTGCTGATGGCGTCGCTGGCGCTGGGCACGGCGGTGCTGGTGCTGATCACCGGCGTGGCGGCGGCGCTGGCCGGCGGCCTGCAAGGCGCGGCGCTACTGGTGATGCTGATCGTGCTGCCGCTGGTGGCGCCAGTGGTCATCTTTGGCGCGCAGGCGGTGCATGCGGCCATGCGCGGGCTGTCGCCGGTGGCCGATCTGGCCCTGCTGGGCGCCATGCTGGCCGTGGCGTTGCTGGTGTGCCCCTTGCTGGCGGCGGTGGGGTTGAAAGCGGCGGTGGAGGCATGAGCGCGTGCCGGGCTTGAGCGAAGCGGATTTTCTGGCGCTGGTGCGCCGCAACGCCGCCAACGCGGCCTTGCTCGAACGGCTGCCCGCGCTGGCCCTGCCCGATGCCTACCTGGCCGCGGGCTGCCTGTTTCAGGCGGTGTGGAACCAGCGCGGCGGTCGGGCGCCGGACTGGGGCGTGCGCGATTACGACGTGTTCTATTTCGATCCGGGCGATTTGTCAGCCGATGCCGAAGCGCGGATCGAGGCCCGTGTGCGGCAAATCACCGCCGACTTGGGCGTGACGGTGGAGGTCAAGAACCAGGCGCGCGTTCACACCTGGTACCGCGACTGGTTTGGCGCCGACTACCCGCCGCTGCGCTGCACGCGCGAAGGCATCGAGCGTTTTCTGGTCGCCTGCACCTGTGTCGGCATCCGGCTGGGCGATGGCGCGCTGCATGCGCCCGGTGGCCTGGACGACTTGTGGCGCGGCGTGCTGCGCATCAACCCGCGCCACGCGATGCCAGCGCTTTTCAGCGCCAAGGCGCTGAGCTACCAGCGCCGCTGGCCGTGGCTGACGGTGGTCGAGCCAGCGGCCGTGGCTTGATTCGTGTCAAAAATCCGACCGGGATCAAGTCTCGTTTGTTCATCTGCCGCTAGAGTCGGCGCATGGCTTCGCAGCCCACCTTGTTTCACTTCGCCGCCCCCAAGCGCCTGCACGTGCTGGCCGGGCGCTGGGTACAGCCCTGCCTGTGGCTGGCGGCCGCGATGGCGTTGCCGGGCCTGTGGCTGGCGCTGGTGGTCACGCCGGCCGACGCGGTGCAGGGCGAGGGCTACCGCATCCTGTACGTGCACGTACCGGCGGCGTGGATGTCGATGTGGATCTACGCCGTCATGGCGTTCTGGAGCTTCGTCGGCCTGGTCTGGCGCACGCGCGCCTCGCACCTGATGGCGCATGCGCTGGCGCCCACGGGCGCGGTGTTCGCGCTGCTGTCGCTGGTGACCGGCGCGCTGTGGGGCAAGCCCATGTGGGGCACCTGGTGGGTGTGGGATGCGCGCCTCACCACCTCGCTCTTGCTGCTGTTCATCTACCTGGGTTATCTGGCGCTGCTGCGCGCGCACGAGGGCCGCGCCAGCGCCGACAGGCCCTGCGCCGTGCTGGGGCTGCTGGGGGCGTTGAACCTGCCGGTGATCTATTTCTCCGTCCACTGGTGGAACACGCTGCACCAGGGCGCCAGCATCACGCCGTCGGGCGCCAGCATGCCTGGCGCCACGCTGACGGGCCTGCTGCTGATGGCGGGCGCGGCCTGGATGTGGACTTTCGCCACGTCGTTCAGGCGCGTGCAACTGTTGATCGAGGAGCGCGAAGCGCACACCCGCTGGCTGCGCAGCTTGCGACGGGACACCGACGATGCGGTCGCCGATGGCGCGCCACCCGCAAGGCTTGGAGAGGTTTGAAGTCATGAGTTTCCTGACCCCTTGGTGGAACGATCTGGGTGCCTTTGTGCAGATGGGCAAGCATGGCGCTTATGTTTGGCCCGCCTTCGGCGTGTGCGCGCTGGCATTGGCGCTGGAATGGGCCGGCCTGCGCCGGCAGGCGCGCCGCTTGCGGGGCCAGGCGCCCGCCGTGCCGCCATTGGCCGCTGGAGAAGCCGAATGAGCACCGCCTTGCATTCCCCGCCCGCGGGTACGCCCTGGACGCCGCGCCGCAAGCGGCTGCTGTTCATCAGTGCCGCCGTGCTGCTGGCCGGCATCGCGCTGGCGCTGGTGCTGCGCGCTTTCAACGACAACCTGGTGTTCTTCCTCACGCCCACGCAGGTGGCGCAGGGTCAGGCCAAGGGCAAGGACAGCGTGCGCATCGGCGGGATGGTGCAGGCCGGCTCCATCCAGCGTGGCGTGGGCGTGGGGCATGATCTGGAAGTGCGCTTCGTGCTGACCGACGTGGCGCACACCGTGCCCGTGGTGTATCGCGGTGTGCTGCCCGATCTGTTCGTCGAGGGCAAGGGCGCCGTGGCGCAGGGGCGCCTGGACGCACAGGGCCAGCTTGTCGCCAGCGAAGTGCTGGCCAAGCATGACGAGAACTACGTGGCGCCGGGGGTGGAGTTGCACCCTGCTGGCAAATGAATGGATCAAATGACAACTCCGTTTGATTCGGTGCTCGACAAAGAGGGGGGCACGGTGGTTCCAGAGGCGATTCGAAGCCACTGGGCTTTGGAAGCTCCTCAAGCGCTGCGCTGGACGCTGAATCCGACAGGCACGGTTTGCGTCGAGCCTCTGAAAGACCGCAAGCTACGCGACTCTTTGCCGTCGCGGATGAAGAGCCAATGGCAAGTCGCGACTGCCGCTGAGGCTTTTGCGGCGGCGCAGTTCTCCCGCTGCGGTTGGGACGTGTCGGTTCAATACGGCGCGAATCAGCCGGAGTACGATCTGGTGGCTGTCGATGGAGACCGGATGCTCAAGGTGTCAGTCAAAGGCAGCAAGGATGGCAGCTGGGGGCTCACTCAGTCCCATCTGAAGAACGCTGATTACTACGCTGCTATAGACGCTTGGCTCAGTAAGCACTCCAAAAAAACGCTCTTCTGCTTGGTGCAATTCAAAAAAGTTGCTGCTTTCGAGTTGCCTCGGTTGTACTTGGCAACCCCAAGCGAGATCGCTGCGCAGTTGCGCGCCACATGCAAGGGGCGGGGCGATACGATCCTGTACGAGCACCACGCATGGACAAGCCGCGCACGCGGAGCAGGAACGATTGAAGCGATCCCGCCACATTGGGCGTTTACCGACGAACGGTTGGAGCAACTGGCAGCCGAGTTGGCGCAAGGCTAGTACGACCCATGCTTCCCGAACTCGCCCACCTCCTGCTGATCCTCGCCCTGCTCGCCGCGGCGGCCCAGTCATGGGCGGGGCTGGCGCCACGCGCGCTGCCGCGCCTGGCCCGCGTGGCGCTGGCGTGGCAACTGGGCGGCATCGCGGTGGCGTTCGGGCTGCTGGGGGCGGCGTTCGTGCAGGACGATTTCTCGGTGATGTACGTGGTGCAGCACGGCCACACCGACTTGCCGCTGCTGTACAAGATTTCCGCCATCTGGGGCGGGCACGAGGGCTCGCTGCTGCTGTGGGTGCTGATCCTGGCGGGCTGGTCGGCGCTGGCGGCGTGGTGGCTGGAAATGGCTAGCGCGGGCACTCATGCCCGCGCAGCGGCTGACGGCATGGCACGCGGGCATGAATGCCCGCCCCGCGAACCGGGAAGCGATTACGTCGCCCGCGTGCTCGGTTTTCTTGGCCTGGTGTCGCTGGCGATGCTGGCTTTCATCCTGCTCACCTCCAATCCCTTCACACGCCTGCTGCCGGCGATGGACGAAGGGCAAAGCCTGAACCCGCTGCTGCAAGACCCGGGCCTGGCGCTGCACCCGCCGCTGCTGTACCTGGGCTACGTGGGCACGGCGGTGCCGTTCGCCATGGTGATGGCGGTGCTGGCTTATGCCGGCGCGCCAGCGGCATGGGTGCGGCTGATGCGGCCCTTCGTGCTGCTGGCCTGGGCCTTCCTGTCGGTGGGCATCGCGCTCGGTTCGTGGTGGGCGTATTACGAACTGGGCTGGGGCGGCTGGTGGTTCTGGGACCCGGTGGAAAACGCCTCGTTCATGCCCTGGCTGGTGCTGGCCGCGCTGGCGCACACGCTGGCGGTGCGCGAAGGGCGGCGCGCGCTGCCGCACTGGACGGCGGTGCTGGCCATTGGTGCCTTCATGCTGTCGCTGCTGGGGCTGTTTCTGGTGCGCTCGGGCGTCATCACCTCGGTGCACGCGTTCGCCACCGATCCGCGGCGCGGCGTGTTCCTGCTGGGCTTGATCGCCGGTTTTCTGCTGGGCGCGATGGGCCTGTACGCCCGCCATGCCGAGCGCTTGCAAGACGCGCGCGGTCCGCTGCCCACGGCGCTGGCCTCGCGCGAGACGGCGGTGCTGCTCAACAACCTGCTGCTGCTGGTGGCCTGCGCCACGGTGCTGCTGGGCACGCTGTACCCGCTGGCGATGGACGCGCTGGGGCTGGGGCAGCTCAGCGTTGGCCCGCCGTATTTCGAGGCGGTGCTGGCGCCGGTGTTTCTGCTGCTGCTGGCGTTGCTGGTTCCGGCGGCGTGGCTGCGCTGGGGCGCGGGGGTGGGAAGTGATGCGCGGCGGTACATCGCACGCTGGTCGATGGCCAGCGTGGCCCTGGTGTTCGGCATGGCGGTGCTGCTGAAGCTCGAATTCGGCGCCTATCGCTGGCCGACCGCGCTGACCATGGGGTTGTCGCTGCTGGTCGTGGTGGCCACGCTGCGTTGGGCCGTGCGCCAGTGGCGCAAGGGTGGCCTTGCCGCGCAGCGGAGCTTCGGGGTGCGTCGCCTGACCGCGTCGCAGTGGGGCATGGTCGTGGCCCACCTGGGCGTGGCGGTGTTCGCCATCGGCGTGGCCATGGTGGGCGGTTACGGCGTGGAGCGCGACGTGCGCCTGCAGCCGGGCGATACGCACGCGCTGGCGGATTGCCAACTGCGCTTTGACCAAGTGCAGCCGCACCGCGGCCCCAACTACATGGGGCTGGCCGGGCATTTCACGCTGCAATGCCCTGAGCAGGCGCCGCGCGCCATGGTGGCTGAAAAACGCAACTACGTCGGCAGCAGCATGCCCATGACGGAGAGCGCCATCCGCTGGGGCCTGACGCGCGACCTGTACGTGGCCATGGGCGAGCCGCTGGGCGCGTCGCCTTATGGCGCCTGGAGCGTGCGCGTGCAATACAAGCCCTTCATGCGCTGGGTCTGGTTCGGCGTGGTGCTGATGGCGCTGGGCGCCGGCATCGCGGCGGCATCGCGGCGCTACCGGGCGGTGCGGGAGCGCGCGCGGGCGGGCGTGCCCGCGACGCTTGCTCCGTCCGCGCCGCTGGTTCCCGCGGTGGGCGAGCACGCTCGTACGACGCAGGCGCGCGAGGGTTGAAGAGCATGGAGCGATGCGTGTCGAGCCAGTCGCCATCCGCCACCGAGTCGGCGCGGCACGCCGTGGATCCGATGGCTGCTCTGCTTTGCTCCCGTTGCGTGGAGGTGGCGGCATGAGCGCGCCCCCCTCGCGCCGCCGCTGGGGCCTGTGGGCGGCGTTCGCCCTGGTCGTCACGCTGCTGGCGCTGCTGGCCGTGGGCATGACGCGCGATCCGCGCCAGCTCGACAGCGTGCTGATCGGCCAGCCCTGGCCCGCGCGCTCGCTGCCCTTGCTGGAACTGCCCGAGCACCAGATGGGGCCGGCTGAATGGCGCGGCAAGGCGCGCGTCATCAACCTGTGGGCATCGTGGTGCGTGACCTGCCTGCAGGAACACCCGGAACTGACGCGCCTGCTGGACAGGCTGAAGGCGCAGGGGCACGAAGACCAGTTGATTGGCCTGAACTACAAGGACAAGCGCGCCGACGCCCTGAACTGGCTGGGCCGGCATGGCAACCCGTTCTATGCGTCGATCCAGGACGCCGATGGGCGCCTGGGCATCGACCTGGGTGTGTACGGAGCGCCCGAAACCTTCGTCATCGACGCGCAAGGCGTGATCCGCTTCAAGCACGTGGGCGCCGTAACCGACGAGATCATCCGCACGCGCATCGTGCCGCTGCTGGAGGCCGGGCGATGAGAAATTCCAAGGGATTTCCGGTGTTTTCCTCCGTCAAATCAAGACTCATTGCTTTTATATTGATAGCGTTCGCGGCAGCCGCCAACGCCGATGACCTGGCCGACCGCATGCACCAGCTGACGCAGGATTTGCGTTGCCTGGTGTGCCAGAACGAATCGCTGGCCGATTCACACGCGCCGCTGGCGATGGACTTGAAGCGCGAGATCCGCACCAAGATGGAGCAGGGCGAGAGCGACGCGCAGATTCGCGATTTCCTGTTGCAGCGCTACGGCGATTTCGTCAACTACAACCCGCCGCTGAAGGCCAGCACGCTGCTGCTGTGGGTGGGGCCGCTGCTGCTGCTGGGCGCGGGTGGCTTCGTCGTGTGGCGCGCGGTGCGTGGGCGGGTGGCGCGCTCGGGGGCTGGCGCCGTGCTCGCCGACGACGCGGAGGACACGCCATGAGCCCGATGGCGATGATCATCGCCACCGACTGGCTGTGGCCCTTCGTGCTGGCGGCCATGGTGCTGGTGGCGCTGTTCACGGCGTCGCTGGCGTGGTCGGCCGGCAGCGGCGGCGTCGATGGCTCGGGTGCGCGCCGCCGCATCTGGGTGTTGACCATCACCCTGCCGCTGGCCGCCATGGCGCTGTACGCCGCGCTGGGCAACCCGCGCGGCCTGAACCCGCGCGACCGCCACCCAGTGCCGGACGAAGCCGCCGAAACCATGGTCGGCAAGCTGGCCGAGCGCCTGCGGGCCGAGCCCGACAACCCCGCCGGCTGGCTGATGCTGGCGCGCAGCTACAAGGTGCTGCAGCGCTATGCCGAATCGGCCGAGGCCTGGGAGCATGCCAAGGAACTGGCCTGGGACGACGTGGAGGCGATGAGCGAATGGACCGAGGCGCGCATCCTCAGCCAGGGGCAGCGCTTCGACCGCCGCAGCCAGGAGCTGCTGGCCCGCGCCATGAGCCTGGACGCCAACGCGCCCGGCGTGCTGATGCTGCGCGGCTTGTCCGCGCTGGACCGCGGCGACGTGCCCGCGGCCCAGAAGGTGCTGACCCAGTTGCGCGACCAGTACGCCGAAGGCAGCCTGGACCGGCAGGCGCTGGATGCCGCGCTGGCGCAGTTGGCCGAGGGGCGCGACCCCCGGGTGTCGCGGCCTCAGGCGCCACCCTTGCCTCGGCAAACGCCAGAAGCTGCCCAGTGAACGGCCTGGTACGCACCGCACCGTGCGCCAACGAAAACGCCGCCCGGAGGCGGCGCTGGAGTGGCGGATGGCGGTGTTCAGCGCACCGGATCGCAGTTCTTGCGCAGGATTTCGTCCACCGGCGTCGGCTGGCCGTTGATGACTTGCGTGTCGGCGCGGGTCAGCATGCCGCTCTTGGCTTGCAGGCGGCGCTTGCCGGGCAGGTTTTCAATCGCCCACTTCAGGCCGTCGCCCTCGAACACGGTCATGTCCTCGGTGCTTTCGCTGCTGTAGTTCAGCGCGACCGGGCTGCCGTCCAGCATGACCTGGGCGCCGGCGGTGGCTTCGCCGTAGTGGTAGCGCAGTTTCACGGTCTGGCCGCCCTGGCAGCGGTAGCTGATCCAGTTGGCCTTGTTCACCTCGCTCTGAACGCCGGAGCCCGCGGGCGCGGCGGCGCTGGCACCCGTGGCGCCGACGATGGAGATGTTGAGCGTGTACGACGTGGCGCCGCCGCCCTTGCGGGCGCCGTTGCGGGTCTTCATCACGCGGACTTCGTAGCCGCCGTTGTGGGGCAGGACCTGGTCTTGCAGCAGCAGCGGATCGTCGATCGAATCCACGGCCACGCCTTTGCTGTCCTTGGAGTACACCACGGCTTCCACGTCGGGGCTGGGGCTGTCGAGCGTGACGTTCAGCACCTGGCCCTTGCGGGCGGTGAAGCGGTAGCTGTGAAACTCCAGACCACGCAGGCTGCCCTGGTAAGTGGCTTCGGTGGCGCCGCGCTTGAATTGCACCTGGGTGCTGCGGGCAGGCCCATCCTCGCGCTGTGCCCATGCGGGCGTGGTGGCGATGGCGGCGCACGCCAGCGCGGTGGCCAGGCAGAGGCTGCGAACGGGGCGATGAAAGTTTGCGTAGGTCATGAGTGAAAAGGGTTTATCCAAGTTCAACAGGAGTCGCATCATGCGCCTGTTTTGTGGAGGTTCTGTCGGAGAACAGGCCGTTCGCGGTGGCGGTATGCTTTGTTTTGTGAGCAAGCGTTTCCGCCCATTCCGGAGGTTGGTGTGATGGATCCCCGTCGCCGTTTGTTTCTGCGCGGTCGCGTGGCCGAGGCCGCCGCGCCGCAGGCGCCCGCCGTGCAGCGCCCGCCCTGGGCCGTGGCCGAGGAGCGGTTTACCCAGTTGTGCGTGCGCTGCCACGCCTGTGTCGAGGATTGCCCGCGCGACGTGCTCAAGGTGGGCGACGGTGGCTTTCCAGAGGTCCGGTTCGCGTCGCAGGGCTGCGATTTCTGTGGCGCATGCGAGGCCGCGTGCGAGCCGCAGGCGCTGAACCGCGCGGCGGCCGAAGCCGTGCATGGCGCGGCCCCTCTCGCGGCATGGCCAGACTGGCAGGTACGGATTGGCGCGCAGTGCCTGGCGCTGCAGAAGGTGGAATGCCGCATGTGCGCCGACACCTGCGAGCCCCGCGCCATCCGCTTTCGGCCCGCCGCGGGGGGCATCAGCCAGATGGCGCTAGACCTGGCGGCCTGCACGGCCTGCGGGGAATGCGTGGGCGTGTGTCCCGTCGGCGCGGTCGACATGGTGCGCGGCGGCGGTTGACTCCGTTTTACATTCAAAACGATGACGAATGACTGCGGCTGGCGCTGCATGACAAATGACGGATTTTCTTTGTCATTGATGCGCAGCGAAGTCATTTGTCAGGTTGAAAGTCAATGCGTATGGCTGGGGCGCCTGGAGAGCAACAAAAAAAGGCCATCATGAAGATGGCCTTTTGCTTGGGCAAGCGCGGCGTCAGTTGGCCGGGATCGGCTCCATGATCTCGGGCTTGCCCAGATCGGCGGGGTTGGCCTTGGGCGCGCCGATGTACTGTTCGATCGGCGGCAGCGTGTGCGCCACGCCCTTGTGGCAGTCGATGCAGGTCTGCCCGGCGGCGAAGGCCTGATCGTGCATGGTGGCGCTGCGGCGGTTCTGCTCGGCGAAATCCATGAAGTTGAAGTTGTGGCAGTTGCGGCATTCGCGGCTGTCGGTGCGCTTCATGCGCGCCCATTCGCGGCTGGCGAGTTCGGCGCGCTTGGCGTTGTATTTCTCGGGCGTGTCGATGCTGCCCAGCATCTTGTGCCACAGCTCCTTGCTGGCCTGCACCTTGCGGATCATCTTGTGCGTCCACTCCTTGGGCACGTGGCAGTCGGGGCAGGTGGCGCGCACGCCGGTGCGGTTCTGATAGTGGATGGTGTTGCGGTATTCCACGTAGACGTTGTCGTACATCTCGTGGCAGGAAATGCAGAACTCCTCGCGGTTGGTCCACTCCATGGCCGTGTTGAAGGCACCCCAGAACAGGATGCCGGCCACGAAGACGGACGACAGGAGGGCGAAGCGCCGCGTGCGCACCATCGCCAGCAGGCGGGCGAACAGGCCGGGGCGTTCAGGAGCGGCGGGTGGGGTGGATGTGGGTTCGGTCATGGAATATCCCTCCGGCGCTTGCATTAAGCGTGCAAGCGGTTCTGGTTTTTATTGCAGGCCTCTGGAGCGCTGGAACGTGTTTTCCACCAGCGGACGAGCATCTGTTTGTGGCACATGGCACTGGGTGCAGAAGTAGCGGCGCGGGCTGATGTTGTCCAGCTCCTGCCCCTCGCGGGTGCGGAAGTGCGTGATGCTGACGCGGATGGTGCCCGCGGCCTTGGCCTTGTTGAAGGCGTGGCAATCCATGCACTTGTTGAAATTCTTGTTGATCTGGTAGCCGGCGATGGTGTGCGGAATCAGCGGGGGTTGCTGCACGAAGTCGCGGTCGATGGGGCGCGTGTCGCGTTCCTGGCGCGAGGGGGCGATGGCGATGTTGTCCTGGAGGGGGACGCCGCCACGCAGCGACTCCAGTTTCACGATGCCTGCCGGCGCGGCGTTGGCCGCGGCCGAAGGGGCGGTTTGCGCTTGGGCCAGCCCGGTGGCCAGCGTGCCAGCAACAAGCAGGGTCTTGATCAGGTGGATGAACTTGGCCATCTCAGTCTCTCCGGTGGTCGAATCGGTGGGTGAAAGTGAATACGTCCTTGCTGCATACGTCGATGCAGCGGCCGCAATTGGTGCATTCCGCCGTCTTGATGACGGGCAGGGCGCCGCCCTTGCCCTTGAGCGGAATCGGGATGATGTGCGGTTCGGGGCAGACGGCGTAGCAGTCGGCGCAGTCGTTGCACTGGCTGGAGTGCCGGGCGCTCACGCGCAGCAGGCTGCCCTTGCCGATGAAGTGGTAGGCGGCGCCCATGGGGCACACGTGACCACACCAGCCGCGTGGCGCGACCAGCAGATCGAACAGGAATACCGCCGCCACGGCGCCCCAGGCCACCACGCCGCCGAAGATGATGGCGCGGTGCATCATGCTGACGGGGTTGACCCATTCCCATGCGACCAGGCCAGTGAGGGCGCTGACCACGAGCACGGCGCCCATGATCCAGTAGCGCAGTTCGCGCTTGGGGGCGCGGCCACTGGTGATGTTGAACCTGCGGCGCAGCCAGGACGCGCTGTCGGTCACCATGTTGACCGGGCAGGCCCAACTGCAGAACACACGGCCGCCCACCAGCGCATAGAACGCGATGACGATGGCGGCGCCCAGCAGGGCGGCGGTTTCGGGCCAGTGGCGCGTTGCCAGCACCTGTGCCAACAGGAAGGGATCGGTGAGCGGCAGCACGTCCAGCGTCAGGCTGGATGACAGGTTGCCCTTGACGATCCAGATGCCCGCCACGGGACCGAGCAGGAACAGGCCCAGGATGCTGAGTTGCGACAGCCGCCGCAGCACCAGCCACTGGTGCGCTTTCCACCAGCCCTTCTCACGAATGGCTTCGGCGCTGGGACTGTAGGCGCCTGTCTTGACGGCCGCTGGCGGTGTCCCGGCCGAAGAAGCAGTCTGGTTGGGCACGGCGGTGCTCATGGCGCGGCCCCCGGCTTGCTGCCCAGGATGGAGGGCGGGTTGTAAGGCTCGGCGCCCGAGCGCAGCGGCGCCAGGTCACCTGGTACCGGCTGATCGGGCAGGCGCTGCATCGGTTGACCGAACTTGGGCAGGCCGGGCGTGGCCTCGACCTTCTCGCCGGAGCGGGTTTCGCCCACGTGGCCCACATCGCTGCGCTGGGTGAGGTTCTTCAGGTAGTGATCGCCGATTTCGCCACGCGCCACGTTCATGGGCAGCACCTTGATGGCGGCCTCTTCCAGCACGCAGCTTTTCTCGCATATCCCGCAGCCGGTGCATTTGTCGGCATGCACGGTGGGCAGCAGCATGGCGTGGCGGTCGCTGCGCGGGTTGCTCATTCGCTCCAGCGTGATCGCTTCGTCGATCACGGGGCAGACGCGGTAGCACACGTCGCAGCGCAGACCCAGGAAGTTGAGGCAGTTCTCTTCGTCGATCAGCACCGCCGTGCCCATGCGGGCCTTGGTGATGTCGGTGAGGGCGTGGTCCAGCGCGCCCGTGGGGCAGGCCTTGACGCAGGGAATGTCCTCGCACATCTCGCACGGGATGTCGCGTGCTTCGAAGTAAGGCGTGCCGATGGCGACATCGGCACCCAGGCCGCTGCCCCAGGTGCTCAGTTTGAGGTTCTGTGGTGGACAGTCGCGCACACACAGGCCGCAGCGTACGCAAGCCGCCAGAAACTCGCGTTCCGGCAGTGCGCCGGGCGGTCTGATGGCTTGTGCCGGCCGTGCCAGCGAGGGCTTGGCAAGCACGGCCGCCCCGCCGGCCACCATGGCGGCCGTGGTGGCCGTGGCGGCACCTTGCAGCAGGTTGCGACGGTTGATCTTGGCCATGTCGATACTACTCTTTCAATAGCTGCTGGCGCACGCTGGCCGTGCGCCGCAGTTCCATTCAAGCCTTGACCACCTTGGCGGCGCACTTCTTGAAGTCGGTTTCCTTCGAGATCGGGCAGGTGGCGTCCAGGGTCAGCTTGTTGACCAGGCGGCTTTCGTCGAAGAAGGGCAGGAAGATCAGCCCGCGCGGCACCTTGTTGCGGCCACGTGTTTCGACGGCGGCGAGGATTTCGCCACGGCGCGTCTGTACCTTCACCTGGGAGCCGCGCTGCAGCTTGCGTGCGGCGGCGTCGTCTGGGTGCATGAAGCACACGGCCTCGGGCACGGCGCGGTGCAACTCGGCCACGCGGCGCGTCATGCTGCCGGTGTGCCAGTGCTCCAGCACGCGGCCAGTGCACAGCCACAGGTCGTATTCCTTGTCCGGTGCCTCGGCGGCCGGCTGATAGGGCAGGGCGAAGATGACCGCCTTGCCATCCTTGTGGCCGTAGAACTTGATGCCCTCGCCTTTCTTGACGTAGGGGTCGTAGCCCTCGCGGAAGCGCCATAGCGTTTCCTTGCCATCCACCACCGGCCAGCGCAGGCCGCGGTTCTCGTGGTAGGCGTCGAACGGGGCCAGGTCGTGCGCGTGACCGCGGCCGAATTCGGCGTATTCCTCGAACAGGCCCTTTTGCACGTAAAAGCCCAAGTCCTTCGACTCGTCGTTCATGTAGTCCTTGATGAACTTGCCGTTCACCTTGGCCAGTTCACTCGCCGGGAACTTGTTGACCTTGCCGTTCTTGAAGAGCACGTCGAACAGGGTCTTGCCCTTGTATTCAGGCTTCTTGGCCAGCAGCTCGGCGGGCCATACTTCTTCCACCTTGAAGCGCTTGGAGAATTCGATGTACTGCCACAGGTCGCTCTTGGCCTGGCCGGGTGGCGCGATCTGCTGGCGCCAGAACTGCGTGCGGCGCTCGGCGTTGCCGTAGGCGCCTTCCTTTTCCACCCACATGGAGGTGGGCAGCACCAGGTCGGCGCTCATGGCGCTGACGGTGGGGTAGGGGTCGCTCACCACCACGAAGGCTTTCGGGTTGCGCCAGCCGGGGTAGATTTCTTCGTTGATGTTGGGGCCGGCCTGCATGTTGTTGGTGGTGCTGGTCCAGTAGCACAGCAGCTTGCCGTCCTTCAATGCGCGGCTTTGGGCCACGGCGTGCAGGCCGATGTTGCCGGGCAGCGTGCCCTCGGGCAGTTGCCACAGCTTTTCGGTGATTTGCCGGTGCTCGGGGTTGGTCACCACCATGTCGGCAGGCAGGCGGTGGGCGAAGGTGCCGACCTCGCGCGCGGTGCCGCAGGCGCTGGGCTGGCCCGTCAGGCTGAAGGGGCCGTTGCCGGGCTGGCTGATCTTGCCCGTCAGCAGGTGGATGTTGTAGATGAGGTTGTTGGCCCAGGTGCCGCGCGTGTGCTGGTTGAAGCCCATGGTCCAGAAGCTGACGACCTTGATCTTCGGGTCGGCGTACAGCTGGGCCAGCGCCTCCAGTTGGCGCACCGGCACGCCCGAGAGCTTGCTGGTGTAGTCGGCGGTGTAGGTGCTGACGAACTTGGCGAATTCCTCGAAGGTGATGGGCTTGGCGTCGTTCGGGTTGGTCTTGGGCTTGCCGTCGGCGCCGGGGTAGCCGTTGGCCTTGGCGTCTTTTTCCAGCGGGTGGTTGGGCCGCAGGCCGTAGCCGATGTCGGTTTCGCCGGCCTTGAAGTTGACGTTCTTCTTGACGAAGTCCTGGTTCACCTTCTTGTTGACGATCAGGTAGTTGGCGATGTAGTTCATGATCGCCAGATCGGTCTGAGGCGCGAAGATGATGGGCTGGTCGGCCAGGTCGTAGCTGCGGTGCTCGAAGGTGGACAGCACGGCGACCTTGCACTCGGGGTGCGACAGACGGCGGTCGGTGATGCGGCTCCACAGGATGGGGTGCATCTCGGCCATGTTGCTGCCCCACAGCACGAAGGCGTCGGCCTGCTCGATGTCGTCGTAGCAGCCCATCGGCTCGTCGATGCCGAAGGTGCGCATGAAGCCCGTCACGGCGCTGGCCATGCAGTGGCGCGCGTTGGGGTCGATGTTGTTGCTGCGGAAGCCCGCCTTGTACAGCTTGGAGGCGGCGTAGCCTTCCCAGATCGTCCACTGGCCCGAGCCGAACATGCCCACGGCGCCGGGGCCGCCGGCCTTGAGTGCCTCTTTCCACTTCTCGGCCATGATGTCGAAGGCTTCGTCCCAGCTGATGGGCGTGAACTCGCCATCCTTGTCGTACTTGCCGTTCTTCTTGCGCAGCAGGGGCGTGGTCAGGCGGTCCTTGCCATACATGATCTTCGACAGGAAGTAGCCCTTGATGCAGTTCAGGCCGCGGTTGACCGGCGCCTCGGGGTCGCCCTGCGTGGCCACTACCCTGTCACCCTGCACGCCCACCATTACCGAGCAGCCGGTGCCGCAGAAGCGGCAGGGGGCCTTGTCCCAGCGCACGGCGCCGGGCAGCGGTGCCTTTTGCTGCGCTTCGGCAACGATGGGAATGCCAGCGGCCGCGGCGGCGGCGGTCATGGCCTGGGACTTGAGAAAAACGCGGCGGTCGGATTTCATTGGGCTTCTCCTGCGCCTTCAGCGGCGCTTGTCGATGCGGTGGAAACGGAAACGGTGGAAGGCTGGGCCTGGCGGCGGGCGAAATCGCCCACGTTCTGGCGCCAAGCGCGGAAGTCGAAATCAGGGGCGGCGGGGTGGGCATCGCCGTCGCTTTGCTCGAACACCAGCGACAGGTTGAACACCTCGGGCCATTGAGTGACCTCGGCCATGATGGCGGCGGCGGGATTCTGGTCGGTGCTTTCGATGACGGCCACCAGGCGACCATCGCCCGCATCGGGTCCCAGATCAACCCCTGGCGTGTGTGCCAATCTGTGCTTGACGTCCGCCAGATTTTTTGGGTGGACTCGAACAACAACCCCGAGAACGCTCATTGAATTAACCTCTTTGTATGTAGGGTAACTGCTGACGGGGGGAGCTTAACTTGACTTGCGATAAGTTTGGCGGGTTAACCCAGCGAAGCGTAACTTTTTGGCACTTCGCCATGTCGTCTGATTTCTCCTGAAATAGGAGCACCTTGATCAGTATCCATAAGGGATAACGTCATATTAATGTTGTAATCAAGTGTGTGTCGAGTCATTTCCGTGTCCGTCCTGATGACAATTTGCTCATGAATTCACCTGCTGTTCGTGCCTGGATGACGCCGCGCCGCCTGATGGCGGTGTCGATCGTGGTTGCCCTGATGACCATCGCGCTCAAGACGGTGGCGTGGTGGATCACGGGCTCGGTTGGTTTGCTGTCGGACGCGATGGAGTCCTTCGTCAACCTGGCGGCGGCCATGTTCGGCCTGCTGATGGTGACGGTGGCCGCGCAGCCGGCCGACGATGACCATCCTTTCGGCCACGACAAGGCCGAGTATTTTTCGTCCGGCTTCGAGGGCATTCTGATCATCGGTGCCGCCGCGGCCATCATCTGGACGGCGCTGCCACGTTTCTGGAACCCGCAGCCGCTGGAGCAGGTGAGTTGGGGGCTGGCGTTGTCGGTCGCCAGCTCGATGCTCAATGGTCTGCTGGCCTGGGTGATGTTGCGGGCCTCGCGCATGCACCGTTCCATCGCGCTGGAGGCCGATGCCAAGCATCTGTTGACCGACGTGTGGACGTCGGCGGGCGTGGTCATTGGCCTGCTGCTGGTGGGCGTGACGGGCTGGCTGTGGCTGGACCCGCTGGTGGCCATCGGCGTGGCGCTGAACATCGTGTGGGAGGGCGCGCGGCTGATCTGGCGCTCGTGGAGCGGCCTGATGGACAGCGCCGTGGACCCCGAGGAACAGGTACTGATCGACGAAGTGCTGACCCGCTTCACGCTCCGCCACGGCGGGCAGCCGACAGTGCAGTTCGACCACGTGATGACGCGCAAGGCGGGCCAGCGGCGCTTTGTTTCGCTGCACATGCACCTGCCAGCCAGTTGGACGCTGGGCGAGGCCGACCGCTGGCGCCATGAGGTGGAAAACGCGCTGGCGCAGGCCGTGCCCGGCCTGCATGCCAGCATCCAGATGCTGCCGGACGGAGTGGAGCCAATCACGGTGGACCTGAACGAGCCGGTGACTGTTGAATCTAGAAACGGCGGCTGACCGCTCGCCATCATTGGGTAACCCACATGAAATCTGGATTTCACGACTCCGATTTTCACGGCTCCGATGACGTTCACCCATTGGGTGAGCGCGCTATGCACCTGATCGCACCGCGCTGGCCGTGCCATGCGGCACGCTCGGGCGCATCCAACCGCCGTTTCCAGGTTGAATGATGGTGTTGAAGCCATGCAAGCCCTGATCCAGCGCGTTTCCGAAGCCCGCGTCACCGTCGATGGCCGCGTGACCGGCGCCATCGACGGTGGTCTGCTGGTGCTGCTGTGCGCCGAGCGCGGCGACGACGATGCAGTGGCGGACAAACTGCTGACCAAGCTGCTCAAGCTGCGCATCTTCAGCGACGCCGCCGGCAAGATGAACCTGAGCGTGCGGGACGTGGGCGGTGGGCTGCTCATCGTCAGCCAGTTCACGCTGGCGGCTGATACCTCGGGCGGCAACCGCCCCAGCTTCACCAACGCCGCGCCACCGGATGAGGGGCGACGCCTTTACGAGTATTTCGTGGCCCAGGCAGGGAAAGCGCATCCGGTGGTGGCGACGGGTGAATTCGGCGCCGACATGCGGGTGGCGCTGGTCAACGACGGGCCGGTGACGATTCCACTGCGCGCATGACCGCCGCTGGCGGCGAGCCCATGGCGTCATGCGGGCCGTGCGTCAGCCGTATGGGTTGGCCAGGCCCAGGTTGGCCAGAATGCGGGCTTCCTCGGCCTCCATCGCTTCGGCGTCGGCGGTGCTGGTTTCATGATCCCAGCCCTGCGCGTGCAGCGCGCCGTGCACCAGCAGGTGGACGTAGTGGTGGGCCAGCGGCTTGTTCAATTCAACCGCCTCGCGCGCGACCACCGGCGCGCACAGCACCAGGTCGGCGGCCACCATGGGCGCGCCGCTGTAGTCGAAGGTCAGCACGTTGGTGGCGTGGTCCTTGCCGCGATAGTCGCGGTTGAGCCGCTGGCCCTCGTCGGCATCGACGATGCGCACGGTGATCTCGGCGGCTTGCACCTCGCCGCCCAGCGCGGCGCGCAGCCAGCGCGCGACGCGGTGGCGCGGCAAGGCGGCGCGGTGCTCGGCAACGCCGACGAAACGGGCGAACTGCAGGGACAGGGTCAGCATGGGGACCTCCGGAATTCAGCTTGACCAGCCATAGCGCAGCAGGTGAAAGTAGATCGGCGCGGCGAAGATGACCGCGTCCACCCGGTCGAGCATGCCGCCGTGGCCCTCAATCAGCGTACCCCACTCCCGCACGCCACGGTCGCGCTTGATGGCGGACATGACCAGCCCGCCAAACACGCCCATCACGCAGACGGCGAACGCCACCGCCATGGCCTGCCAGGGGGAGAAGGGCGTGATCCACCACAGCAGGCCACCCAGCAAGGAGGCGCTGGCGATGCCGCCCGCCACGCCTTCCCAGGTTCTGGAGGGCGCCAGCCGGGCGGGCAGGGGGTGGCGGCCCACGAAGCGGCCCCACACATGTTGCAGCGCATCGCTGCCCTGCACCACGATGATGAGGAACGCGATGAGCAGCAAGTTGCGGTCTTCGAAGCCGGGGATGCGCAGCGTGAGCAGCGCGGGCACGTGGCTGATGCAGAACACCGCCACCATCAGGCCCCATTGCACCTTGGCGGCGCGCTCCAGAAAGCGCGTGGGATCGCCGCCGATGGATGACAGGATGGGCAGCACCAGGAAGGCGTAGACCGGTATGAAGATGGCGTACAGCCCATACCACTCGATCCAGATCAGGTAGTACTGCATGGGCAGCGCCAGGTAGAACGCTGCGGCCAGCGCCAGGTGGTCGCCGCGGCGCGTGTAGGCCAGGCTGTAGAACTCGCGCAGCGCGTGAAACGAGATCAGGAAAAACAGCGCGATCACCCCGCCCTTGCCGAATGCGAAGGCCAGGCCCAGCACGCCCAGCATCAGCCACCAGGCGTGCACGCGGTCGTTCAGGCCGTCGATGGTGGCGTTGGGCCGCCCCTCGGCTACGCGCCACTTCAGGAAGGCGCCCGCGGCGGATGCCAGCAGCAGCGCCAGCACCGCGGCCAGAAACAGCCAACCCGTGACGCTCATGGCGCGGCCTCGGTGGTGGCGGGGGCTGGCGCGTCGTCCTGCCGGGCGTGGGCGGGGCGCAGTGCCAGCATGGCCAGGCGCGCGCGTTGCAGAAAGGCGTCCTTGTCCTCGTCCGGCTGCGGCGTGATGGGCGGCCCGTAAATCACCGAGCAGGCCAGCGGCACCGGCAGCACCTCGCCCTTGGGCAGCACGCGCTTGAGGTTCTCGATCCACACCGGCACCAGCCGCGCTCGCGGGCATTGCAGGGCCAGGTGAAACAGCCCGCTCTTGAAGGGCAGCAGCGTGGCATCGGTGGTGTTGCGCGTGCCTTCCGGGAACATGATGAGCGAATGCCCCGCTTCCAGCGCCTGCGCCATTTGGTCCACCGGGGTGATGGTGCTGGGCGGTGCGCCCTCGGCTGGCTGGCGGCGGATCATCAGCGCGCGGAAGACATCGCGCCCGATGAAGCGGCGCAGGCCCGAGGCAAGCCAGTAATCCTCGCCCGCCACCGGGCGCGTGTTCTGGCGCAGCTCGGGCGGCAGCGTGGCCCACAGCAACGCGAAATCGCCGTGGCTGTTGTGGTTGGCGAAGTACAGCGTCGGCACGGCCCGCAGGCTGGCGCCCGGCGCCAGCAGCGCGCGCACGCCGGTCAGCAGGCGCGCGAAGCCGATGATGACTTGACCGGCCAACCCGGCCACCGCGCGCAGCGCCAGGCGTTGCGCCGTTTCACGTGGGCCGGGTGCGGGCACGGGTTGAGGAAGGTGTTCGCTCATGCCCGGTACTCTAAACACAAGCGGCATGCGTTTCCGTGACGCGCGGATGGACGCCGCCTGAATTCGGGGGGTGTGAACCTATTGATATTTTCAAAAATCACGACAGCGCGGGCCATCAGAAAAACCCCCTCACATCCCCTCGTCATTGCGGCGAAGGCCGCAATCCATGGGGCGCCACCTTCACACGGTGTTGACCCGCTGACACCGTGTGGATTGCGGCCTTCGCCGCAATGACGGGATGA
>JAUNUR010000119.1 GCA_030538085.1 Pseudomonadota bacterium
CATCCGTGCAACTTACCTCAGGGGAGGGTGTTGCACTTCGGAGTTGAGACCGCCGGAATTGCTTCGAACGTTGTAGGTGTCGTCATCTGCCCCATGAATCCTTCAACCCCGTCACCCGGTTGAACACCAGCTTCTTACCCGCCACATGCTCGCGCCGGTCCGCGACGAAGAAGCCGTGGCGTTCGAACTGGAAGCGATCTTCGGGCGGCCTTGGTCAGGCTGGGTTCGACGATGGCTTGCACGGTGGTCGGGCTGTTGGGGTTAAGCACGGTGAGAAAGCTGCGACCGCCGGCGTCGGGTTGTTCTTCGGTGAACAGGTGATCAACCGGGCGCACTTGGACCTCGGCGCTCATTGCGCTTGGGGTGCGCGTTTGGGGCTTGCAGCTCCGCGCGCAGGCTGTTCGACCGAGGGGATGGCTTTGCCGAATGCCTGGGCCAGCCGTCGCGCGCGGTCGGCGGATTTGCGCAGTGCCGCGTTCATCTGGCGCGGCGGAAGAATCAGGCTTTCGGCGCCATGCTTGCGGGGTTGATTCGGTTCCATAACGGTGTGTTGTAGATCACGAGATGGTGGTTGTTGCATTCTGCTACACGCGCGGCGATTCGGCCACGCGAGTTGTCGAACAGGATCCAGTCGTCAGCCAGCGGCGCGTAGAGGTTGAAGAAGTTCTCGCGGCTGCGCGCGTAGCGGCGGCGCACCACGTCTGCGGGCACGTCGTGGCCGCCCAGGCTGACGCGCAGCTTCACGCGGCGCACGGCCAACTGGGCGTTGGCGAGCGAGAAGTAGTAGATGGCAACCCGGTAGCCCTGCGCCTTCAAGCGGCGCAGGAAAGGGGCGAAGCTGCGGCTGGACAGGGTGGATTCGAAGGCGAAGCTCTCGCCGGCTTCGGCCAGTTCCTTCAACCGGCGGAGCATGATGCGGCCAGCGGTGATGGCGACGGTGTCGGTGTGGATACCGGTCAGGCCGCGGGCGATGTAGTCGGCGTTGACAAAGACGCGGATGCCGAGCGCTTCAAGAATGGCGTCGGCATGGGTGGATTTGCCGGCGCCGTTGGGGCCGGCGAACACCACCACGCTGGGCGGGCGCTTGTCTTTCACCGGGGTCGCGGTCATTTCCCCCACGAATCCCTCAGAGGACAGCCTCTGAACCCCGTCACCCGGTGGAACACCAGCCGACCGTCATCGTTCTGGCCCGGCACATGAGTCTGCAAACGGTTCATGCCGCTACCAGCACCCCCGCCGGAATGTCCAGGCCGGCACTCAGGCGGCGGATCATGGCCAGCGTCAGCGGGCGCTTGCCGGCCAGCACTTCGTAGACGCGGTTGCGGGCGCCGATGTAGGGCTCCAGGTCAGCCACGGTCAGGCCCTGCTGGTCCATCCTGAACTTGATGGCGTCGATGGGTGTGGGTGCATCCACGGCGAAGTGTTTGCGCTCGTAGGCTTCGATCAGGGTGACCAGCGCGTCGAAGTACGCGCCTTCGGCGCTGTCGGGGGCGGGCTCTTGCGGCAGGTCGAACAGGCGCTCAGCCTCGGCGAGGGCGGCGCGGTAGTCGTCTTCGGTGCGGATCGGATGCAGGGTGAGGTCGGTCATCTCGGGTTCTCCACGGTTTGCACGTCGATGGCATCGTATTCGGCGTGCGTGCCCACGAACTTGATGTAGAGCGCGCCGAACCGATAGGCGACGGCCACCACCAACCGATAGTCGTTGCCTTTGATGTTGAACACCACACGCCGGTTGCCGACAAAGCTGGCTGAACCGAACTGGGCCTTGATGTCGGCCGGCGTGCCCCATTGCGCGCCGCGCGCGATGGCCAGCCAGGCCATCAAGGGCGCCTGGGCGGCCGGATGCTTGGTCCAGAACTCGACCAGGGTTGACACGGCGATGACGCGCATGCAGCAATCATAGTCCCAAATTGGGACTGGCGCCAGCGCGGACGGCTTCGGCAGGCTCAGCCTGAACGAAGTTCGGGATGTTGAACGAGCCTTGTGGCGCTATTTCCCCCACGAATCCCTCAACCCCGTCACCCGGTTGAACACCAGCTTCTGGCCGGACACATGCTCGTGCTGGTCGGCGACGAAGAAGCCGTGGCGTTCGAACTGGAAGCGTTCTTCGGGGCTGGCCTTGGTCAGGCTGGGCTCGACGATGGCCTGCATCGTCGTCAAGCTGTTGGGGTTGAGCACGGTGAGGAAATCGCGGCCGCCGGCGTCGGGTTGCTCTTCGGTGAACAGGCGGTCGTACAGGCGCACTTCGGCGGGCTGGCCATCAGCCACGCCGACCCAGGTGATGACGCCTTTCACTTTCACGCTGTCGGCGCCGGGGGTGCCGGATTTGGTGTCTTTTATCAGGTTAGCCCGCACCACGCTTGCGCAGTCAGCTTCATCTTTTGCAGCACCCAGGCATTCGATGACGTAGCCGTATTTCAGCCGCACCTTGTTGCCGGGGAACAGGCGGAAGAAGCCCTTGGGCGGCGTTTCCTCGTAGTCGGTGCGCTCGATCCACACTTCGCGGCCCAGCATGAACTGGCGCTGGCCCATTTCGGGGCGGTGGGGATGAACGGGGGCTTCGCAAGGCTCCAGGTGATCGGCTGATCCAAACACTTCGGCCCAGTTCTCGATGACGAGCTTGACGGGCTCCAGCACGGCCATGGCGCGCGGGGCGATGGGGTCCAGCGTGTCGCGCAAGGCGGCGTCGAGGGCGGCGTAGTCGGTCCAGGCGTCGCCGGTCTTGGTGACGCCGCTGCGCTCGGCAAACAGGCGCAGCGCCTCGGGCGTGTAGCCGCGGCGGCGCAGGCCGGCCAGGGTGGGCATGCGGGGGTCGTCCCAGCCGCCCACGTGGTTTTCTTCCACCAACTGGCGCAGCTTGCGCTTGCTGGTGATGACGTGGCCGACGTTGAGGCGGCCAAACTCGTACTGACGCGGCGGTGGCGCGTTCAGAAGGCCGGCTTCGGTGTTGCCATCGGGCCGCGTCAGCGGCTCGCTCAGGCGCTCCAGCACCCAGTCGTAGAAGGGGCGCTGGTCTTCGAATTCCAGCGTGCAGATGCTGTGGGTGATCTGCTCCAGCGCGTCCTCGATGGGGTGCGCGTAGGTGTACATGGGGTAGATGCACCACTTGTCGCCGGTGTTGTGGTGCGTGGCGCGGCGGATGCGGTAAATCGTCGGGTCGCGCATGTTGATGTTGGGCGACGCCATGTCGATCTTGGCGCGCAGCACCATGGCGCCGTCGGCGTGCTGGCCGTCGCGCATTTCGCGGAACAGGCGCAGGTTTTCCTCGGCCGTGCGGTCGCGGAAAGGGCTGTTGGTGCCGGGCGTGCCGAAGTCGCCGCGCGTGGCGCGCATCTGCTCGGGCGTCTGCTCGTCCACGTAGGCGTGGCCGGCCTCGATGAGGTATTCGGCCGCGTGGTACATGAAGTCGAAATAGTCGCTGGCGAAGTATTCGTGCGGCTGCTTGATGCCGGGGCGGGCGGCATCGTCCTCGAAATGGTGATCCCAGCCGAGCCAGCGCACCATTTCGCGGATGGAGTCGACGTATTCCTGCTCTTCCTTCTCGGGGTTGGTGTCGTCGAAGCGCAGGTGGCACACGCCGCCGTACTCCTGCGCCAGGCTGAAGTTCAGCCAGATGCTCTTGGCGTGGCCGATGTGCAGGTAGCCGTTGGGCTCGGGCGGAAAGCGGGTGCGGATGCGGGCCGGGTCGGGCGCGCCGGCAGCGTGGCTGGGGCCGTCGCCGGGCTGGCCGCCCCAGCGGCGCTGGGCGTAGGTGCCTTTGGCCAGGTCGGCGTCGATGGCCTGACGGATGAAGTTGCTGGGTTTGGCGGCGTCGGCCGCGGGCGTGTTGGACGTGGGTGCAGACATGCCCCGGATTCTAGGTGGGCGACTCTGCTTTTGGCAGGCCGTGTGGGGCTGGCGCAGTGCGGCAAACGTGCGCTGCCATCCCGAATGGCCTGTGGGCGCAGGAGCCTGTTTTTCAAGGTCTTGGACGGAAGGCATTGGATTGACCTTTCGTCAGCCCTTGATTTTGAAGGTGATGGGTTACGCGTGGATACGGGTTTCACGCAAGGGTGGTGGTCTGTATCGGGGGTTGGCCCGTTTAACCTAGAAACGGCAGTTGGATGCGCTCGAGCGTGCCTTGATGGGCGTGCCAGGCAAGGCGCGAGGACGCGGCAGGCTGGTGCCTGCAAGGACGAGCAACGCCGCATGGCGCGGCCAGCGCGGTGCGATCGGGTGCATAGCGCGCTCACCCAACAGGTGAACGCGATCGAAGCTGCGAAAGTCAGTGCTCATGCCGGTTGCCCAAGGATGGCGAGCGGTCAACTGCCGTTTCTAGGTTTAATCCCGTAGCGTGGGCTTTGCTGGCCCCGGCGTTTTCTTGAAGGAGATGAACATGACAACGATGCACCGCATTCTGGCCACCGGCCTGCTGGCGGCGGGTGCGCTGGGCACCCTGGGCGTGGCGCAAGCGCGCGATGTGTACTGGTCGGTGGGCGTGGGTTCGCCGGGTTTGACGGTGGGGGTGGGCAATGCGCCGCCGGTCTATTACGGCCCGGCGCCGGTTTACGTGCAGCCACGGCCCGTGTATGTGCAACCGCGCCCTGTGTATGTGCAGCCGCCAGCCTATTACGCACCGCCGCGCGTGGTGTATCGCCCGGCGGCGGTGTATGGCGGCGGCTATTACGGCCCGCCCGGACACTGGAAGCAACGCAACAAGTGGCGCAAGCATCGGCGTCACGGCTGGGACGATTGATGGCTTGACCAGCCAGCCTGGTTCTTTCGCCGGCCAACAAGCCTGTCAACCTATTGAGATTTTCAAAAATCACGACAGCGCGGGCCATCAGAAAAATCCCCT
>JAUNUR010000025.1 GCA_030538085.1 Pseudomonadota bacterium
GTAGTTCCAGCGGCAGGCGTTGGTGCAGGTGCCCTGGTTGGGGTCGCGGCGGTTGAAGTAGCCGCTGAGCAGGCAGCGCCCGCTGTAGGCGATGCACAACGCGCCGTGCACGAACACCTCCAGCTCCATGTCGGGGCATTCCTGGCGGATCTGCTCCACCTCGGCCAGGCTCAGCTCGCGCGAGAGGATGATGCGCGCCACGCCCATCTTCTGCCAGAACTTCACCGCCGCCCAGTTGGTGGTGTTGGCCTGCACGCTCAGGTGCACGGGGATGTGCGGCCACTTCTCGCGCACCAGCATGATCAGGCCAGCGTCGGCCATGATCAGTGCGTCGGGCTTGAGGGCCACCACCGGCTCCAGATCGCGCAGGTAGGTGCGCAGCTTGTCGTTGTGGGCGATCAGGTTGCTGGTGACGAAGAATTTCTTGCCGCGCGCGTGCGCCTCGGCAATGCCTTGGGCGATCTGCTCCAGGCGGAATTCGTTGTTGCGCGCGCGCAAGGAGTAGCGCGGCTGGCCGGCGTACACGGCATCGGCGCCGAAGTCGTAGGCGGCGCGCATCTTGTCCAGGCTGCCGGCGGGCAGCAGCAGTTCGGGGGCTTGGGGCGTCATGTGCGTATTGTCCGCGTTCACGTTTTTTCGTGCTGGCGCGCGCCCGAGTCTTGACTCGCGTCAAGCGGTGGCGTCCGGGGCTGGGCTATCGTGCAAGAGCCTGTCCTCAAAGTCGTCAAGCGCGGCGCGAGGGGTTTGAGGACAGGCTCTCAGAAGCAATGAATCCAAAACCACCAAGGAGCACACCATGATCCGTGAAGTCGAAGGCGACATCCTCTTGAGCGACGCCCAGGTCATCGCGCACGGCATTGCCACCAATGATCCGTTCGATTCCGGCCTGGCGCTGGCACTGCGCGAGCGCTTTCCGTCCATGGTCAAGGACTACCGCCAGGCCATACACGCCAAGCAACCCGACACCGGCGACATCTGGGCCTGGGGCGGCGTGAACGAGGACGGCAGCGTGCGCGGCATCGTCAACCTGCTCACGCAGGGCATGCAAAGCCAGGCCAAGTCGGCGCGCCCGATGAAGGCCAAGCTGGAAGACGTGAACCGCACGCTGCGCGAGCTGGCCAACCTGGTGCGCAAGGATGGCATCAAGAGCGTGGCGCTGCCGCGCCTGGCCACCGGCGTGGGCGGCCTGGACTGGGCTGACGTGAAGCCGCTGATCCAGCAGCACCTGAGCGGCCTGGGTATTCCGGTGCTGGTCTACGAGGTGTACCGCAAGGGCGAGAAAGCCGACGAAAAGCTGGCCTGAACCACCAGCCGCATTGAAGCGGCTTTTGTCTCAAAGCCCCGTTGCAGGCATTCGCCTGCCGGGGCTTTGCCGTATTGGGCGTACAGTGATCCACTGACAAGCAGCATCTGGATGCTATTTGTTTTATAGCTACCAACGCTTGTTTCGTGAAATCATGTCCCTGATGGTGACAGGTGCCTTGCGTGCCTGACAAAATGGACGTGAACCCCGCTTCGCACAACCGCCGCCCGAAGGAGAACGCCATGGCCACCAAGAACACCCACGCTTTCGCATCCACCCGCCAGTCGTTCAAGACGGCCTCTGGCAGGACGGGGCAGTTCTATTCGCTGCCGGCGCTCAGCAAGAAGTACCCCAACATCAAGCGCCTGCCGCTGTCGATACGCATCGTGCTCGAATCGGTGCTGCGCCATTGCGACGGCACCAGGGTGACGGCCGAGCACGTGGCCCAGCTCGCCAACTGGCAGCCCAA
The DNA here is from genome assembly GCA_030538085.1 of Pseudomonadota bacterium. Taxonomy (GTDB): domain Bacteria; phylum Pseudomonadota; class Gammaproteobacteria; order Burkholderiales; family Burkholderiaceae_C; genus Ottowia. The sequence goes on from JAUNUR010000025.1 coordinate 1,773, forward strand.
GGCCATCCGTACCGACGAAATCCCCTTCACCGTGGCCCGCGTGGTGCTGCAGGACTTCACCGGCGTGCCGCTGCTGGCCGACCTGGCGGCCATGCGCTCCACCGCCCAGCGCCTGGGGCGCGACCCAAAGAAGATCGAGCCGCTGGTGCCGGTTGACCTGGTGGTCGACCACTCCGTGATGATCGACTACTACGGCAAGAAGAACGCGCTCGATCTGAACATGAAGCTTGAATTCCTGCGCAACCGCGAGCGCTATGAATTCATGAAATGGGGCATGCAGGCGTTCGACACCTTCGGCGTGGTGCCGCCGGGCTTCGGCATCGTGCACCAGGTCAACCTGGAATACCTGGCGCGTGGCGTGCACAAGGGCGCCGATGGTGTGTACTACCCCGACACCCTGGTCGGCACCGACAGCCACACGACGATGATCAACGGCATTGGCGTCGTGGGCTGGGGCGTGGGTGGCATCGAGGCCGAGGCCGCCATGCTGGGCCAGCCTGTGTACCTGCTGACGCCCGACGTGGTGGGCTTCGAGCTGACCGGCCAGCTGCGCGAGGGCTGTACCGCCACCGACCTGGTGCTGACGGTGACCGAACTGCTGCGCCAGCACAAGGTGGTGGGCAAGTTCGTCGAATTCTTCGGCGAAGGCACGCGCACCCTCAGCCTGCCCGACCGCGCCACCATCGGCAACATGGCGCCCGAATACGGCGCCACCATGGGCTTCTTCCCGGTGGACGAACGCACGCTGGAGTACTTCGAGGGCACGGGCCGCACCAAGACCGAGATCGAGGCTTTCGAGGCCTACTTCAAGGCGCAGAAGCTGTTCGGCGTGCCCAAGAAGGGCGACATCGACTATTCGCAAATCGTCACGCTGGACTTGGGGCAGGTCACTCCCAGCCTGGCCGGTCCCAAGCGCCCGCAGGACCGCATCGAACTGGGCAACGTGAGCCGGAAGTTCACCGAACTGTTCAGCCAGCCCATGAGCGACAACGGCTTCAACCGTCCGGCCGAGGTGCTGCATACCCGCGTTGACGTGACGCGCGACAACGCCCCCGATGCCGACGAGCGCGCGCCCGCGGCCCAGCCGATTCCCGATGGATCGCCGCGCCAGGTGGCCGAGATGGTGGCCAACAAGCCCACGCTGGAATCCGCGCTGTCCGAGGCCGACGTGGTCGAACCCATCTCGTCCAGCAAGTACACGCTGGGCAATGGCGACGTGCTGATCGCCGCCATCACCAGCTGCACCAACACCAGCAACCCCAGCGTGCTGCTGGCCGCCGGCCTGCTGGCCAAGAAGGCGGTGCAGGCGGGCCTCAGCGTGAAGCCGCACATCAAGACCTCGCTGGCGCCCGGCTCGCGCATCGTCACCGAATACCTCACCGAAACGGGCCTGCTGCCGTATCTGGAAAAGCTTGGCTTCGCCGTGGCCGGCTACGGCTGCACCACCTGTATCGGCAACGCGGGCGACCTGGCGCCCGAAATCAACGAGGCCATCAACCGCAACGACCTGGTGTGCGCGGCGGTGCTGTCGGGCAACCGCAACTTCGAGGCGCGCATCCACCCCAACCTGAAGGCCAACTTCCTTGGCAGCCCGCCGCTGGTGGTGGCCTACGCCATCGCCGGCAACATGATGGTCGACCTGATGACGCAGCCCGTGGGGCAGGGCAAGGGCGGCAAGCCCGTGTACCTGGGCGACATCTGGCCCAGCAGCGACGAAATCAACAAGCTGCTGAAGTACGCCATGAAAGGCAAGGCCTTCCGCGCCAACTACGCCAAGGTCAAGACCGAACCCGGCAAGCTGTGGGAGCGCATCGAAGGCGTGGAGGGGCAGGTCTACACCTGGCCCGCCAGCACCTACATCGCCGAGCCGCCGTTTTTCGAGAACTTCTCGATGGACCACGTGGAAGCCTGCACGATCGGCGAGGGCGATGCGATGGAGAACGCCTGCGACCCCGTGCTGGGCGCCCGCGTCATGGCGCTGTTCGGCGACAGCATCACCACCGACCACATCTCGCCCGCTGGCAGCATCAAGGAAAGCTCGCCCGCTGGCCAGTGGCTCATCGCCAACGGCGTGCAAAAGGCCGACTTCAACAGCTACGGCGCGCGCCGCGGTAACCACGAGGTCATGATGCGCGGCACCTTCGCCAACGTGCGCATCAAGAACCTGATGATTCCGCCCATGGAAGACGGCAGCCGCGAGGAGGGCGGCCTGACCATCTACCAGCAGCCCGGCGAGTTGCAGGGCAGCAAGCAGTTCATCTACGACGCTGCCATGAAGTACCAGGCTGCGGGCGTGCCCACGGTGGTCTTCGCCGGTGAGGAATACGGCACCGGCTCCAGCCGCGACTGGGCTGCCAAGGGCACGCAACTGCTCGGCATCAAGGCCGTGGTCGCCAAGAGTTTCGAGCGCATCCACCGCAGCAACCTGGTCGGCATGGGCGTGTTGCCATTGCAATTCAAGGCCGGTGAGTCGTGGGAATCGCTGGGCCTGAAGGGTGACGAGTTGATCGACATCGTGCCCGCCAACGACCTGGCGCCGATGAGCGATGCGCGCATGGTCATCACGCGCGCCGATGGTTCGAAGAAGGAAACCAAGCTCACGCTGCGGATTGATACGCCGATTGAGGTGGACTACTTCCGCGCCGGTGGCATCCTGCCGTATGTATTGCGGCAGTTGCTGGATTGAGACTGACACGAAACGAGATGGAGTCCCCGTGAAACCACGCATCAACCTGGGCAAGGCCGCCCCTGATCACTACAAGGCGGTGCTGGCGCTGGAGCAACTGGCCTCCGATGGCGCGGCCAAGGCCGGCATCGAGAAGGGTTTTGCGCACTTGCTGCGCCTGCGCGCTTCGCAAGTCAACCAATGCGCGTTCTGCGTGCGCATGCACACGCGCGATGCGCTGGCCAGCGGCGAGTCGAGCGACCGCATCGCCGTGCTGGCAGCTTGGCGCGAATCCGGCTACTTCAGCCCGAAAGAGCGCGCCGCGCTGGCCCTGATGGAATCGATCACCCTGGTCGCGGACGGCCAGGTGCCGGACGCCGTCCACGAAGAAGCTGCGGCCAGCCTGTCCGATGCCGAGATCGTGGCGGTGGAGTGGCTGGCGATCGTCATCAACGCCTGGAACCGCATCGCCATCGCCAGCCGCTATCCGGTCGATCCGTAGGTCACGGGCCTGAGCTGCCGCGTCTTCGCGGGGCTGCGCCTGCCATGCCTCGAAACTGCGAGGGCCTGGCGCTGTACCCCAGCCCGTGCAGGGCGGAACCCCGAACGGGTTCCGTCGCATGAGAGGTAAAGCCCGCGTAGGGCGGAACCCCGCAGGGATTCCGCCGCTTGAGGGCTGATGGTGGCTATGACCTTGGAATCGCTGCACGGTTCTGACCTGAGCTTTTTGCCGCGCTCCCCAAGCTGCGTGACTTCATGTCTTCCGCTGTCGTGGAAGTGAGGTCAGATCATGGTTCATGGCGATGCTCTTATCGCCATGTCTCTAGCGGATTCAGCTTCGCGTAATTACGGCGGCGGAAGGCCGCTCAACGACATCCCGCCTACATCAGCGATTCGATGCGCACTTCGCCATCACCCGGGTTGGCGGCCAGGGCGCGGGCGCTGTGTTCGGTGATCAGGGCGCGCTGGCGCTCGAAGGCTTCCAGCAGGGCCGCGGGCGAGTCGTAGTGCTGGTATTCGATGTCCTCCAGAGCCTCCGCGCTCAAGAACAGGCTGCGGGTCTGACCATCGTGAAGGGCGGTGAAATGCAGGCCGGTCAGGTCGGGGGCGGTGATGTTGGTCAGCTCGGTCGAGGACATGGGGTGTGGTGCGGGGTGAAGGCCAGAACAACCCCAACCGTAACCACGGGGCGTGACTGGGTCAACCTCGGGGTGTCACGCAGATGCTCAAGTGCGCGCATATCTCACGTCCTGGGGCGTGTGCGCCTTCCATCCAGCCCCCGGCGCGAGGTCTTTTTGAGCTTCACGCCGGGGGAGGAGGGAAGGGCGTCAGTCGCCGAAGCCGCCGCGAACCGCTTTTTGCAGCGCCACGCGCTCGGCGCGGCGTTGTGCGCCCTGGCTGCGGATGTGCTTGCCGGCGGCGCTGGATGCCCGGCGTGTGGCCAGTGCCAGCGCGACGGGGTTGCGGGGGGCGCCGCTGGCTTGCAGCACCACGGCGGGGCGCATGCGGCCCAGTTTCTTCAGGTTGCCCTGCGCGCGTCCCAACTGGAATTCGCGCGAGATGGTTTTGGCACTCATGTGCACTCCAAAAAGCAAAAAGCCCCGGCCAGAAAGGATGTGCCGAGGGCTTTTTCTGCGGCCCAGCGGCTGAAATGTCCAGAAACAGGCACTCCAGCCGGGGCGGATGGAATGCGTCAGGTGTGCGTGAAATGCGTCAAGGTCATCTTTCAAAACCTCCTGCAGTGTGCGGGGCGCGCGGCCCCTGGCTGGGAGAAGAGGGCGGATTGTGCAGGCCGGGGCGCGTTTTGCCAAGTATCTGTGGTGTGGGCACGACGAGCGGTGGCGGTTGGATGGGATGCGCGGTGTGTGCATGGATCAGAAAGACCGCTTGAACCTATTGAGGGTTTCGTAATTCAGGACAAGCATACGTAATGCCTTCACCTCATCCCGTCATTGCGGCGAAGGCCGCAATCCACACGGTGTCCGCGGGTGAACGCCGCGTCAAGGTGACGCCTCATGGATTGCGGCCTTCGCCGCAATGACGAGGGGATGTGAGGGGATCTTTCTGATGGCCCGCGCTGTCGTGATTCTTGAAAATATCAATAGGTTGAAAAGACCGCCTCAGTCCACTGATTGCTCGCGCAGCTTGAAGCGCTGGATCTTGCCGGTGGCGGTCTTGGGCAGCTCGGTCACGAACTCGATGAAGCGCGGGTATTTGTAGGGCGCCAGACGGTCCTTCACGAAGGCCTTGAGTTCGTCCTCTGTGGCTTCGGCGCCGGCTTTCAGGATCACGAAGGCCTTGGTCTTGGTCAGGCCGTCGCTGTCTTGCTTGCCGACCACGGCGGCCTCCAGCACGGCGGGGTGCTGTACCAGCGTGGCCTCGACCTCGAAAGGGCTGACGTAGATGCCGCTCACCTTCAGCATGTCGTCGCTGCGGCCGCCGTAGGTGTAGCTGCCGTCTTCGTTGCGCACGTACTTGTCGCCGCTCTTGGTCCAGCCGCCCTGGAAGGTTTCGCGCGTCTTGCTGCGGTTGCCCCAGTACATCATGGCGGCGCTGGGGCCAGCGATGTACAGGTCGCCCGGCTCGCCGTCGGGCACGGGGCCGCCGTCGTCGCCGCGCAGTTCGATGGTGTAGCCCGGCACCGGCCAGCCGGTGGTGCCGTAGCGCACCTTGTCGGGCCGGTTGGAGAGGAAGATGTGCAGCATCTCGGTGGAGCCGATGCCGTCCACGATGTCGATGCCGAAGTGCGCCTTGAAGCGCTCGCCGATTTCGGCTGGCAGCGCCTCGCCCGCCGACGAGGCCAGCCGCATCGCCACCTCGTCGCGCCGGGGCAGTTGCGGGTGCGCCAGCATGCCGGCAAAGCCGGTGGGGGCGCCGAAGAACACGGTGGGCTTGAGGCCGCCTTGCGCCTCGGTCGCGCCGGTCCAGCGCTTGAAGGTGGCCTCGGGCGTGGGGCGCTCGCCCATCAGCAGCGTGGTGGCGCCCACGGTCATCGGAAAAGTGAGGCCGTTGCCCAGCCCGTAGGCGAAGAACAGCTTGGCGGCGGAAAAACACACGTCGCTTTCACGCAGTTGCAGCACGCCCTTGCCGTACAGCTCGCTGGTCCAGTACGGGTTGGCGTGTGAATGCACCGTGCCCTTGGGGCGGCCGGTGGAGCCGCTGGAATACAGCCAGAAGCCGGGGTCGTCGGGGCCGGTGGGCGCTGGCTTGTCGAGTGGGGCGTGCGCGGCCAGGAAGGCCTCGAACTCCACCTCGGACGGGTGCAGCGGCGCCTGTGGGTGCGAGACGATGACTTTCTGCACCTCGTGGTCGCTCTTGACCATGGCGGTGGTCAGCGTGGGCAGCAGCGCGCCCGATACCAGCACCGCCTGGGCGCGCGAGTGCTCCAGCATGTAGGCGTAGTCGTCGGGCGTGAGCAGCGTGTTCACGGCCACCGGTACCAGGCCGGCGTACATCGCGCCCAGAAAGGACACGGGCCAGTCGTTGCCGTCGTGCATCAGCACCAGCACGCGCTCTTCGCGGCGCAGGTACAGGCTGCGCAGCGCGGCGGCCATGCGGCGCACGCGCTCGTCCAGCGCGCCGTAGCTGAGTGTGCCCGCATCGTCGATGAAGGCGGTTTTTTCCGCCCGGCCGGCATTGAGCGCCAGCAGATGGTCGGCATAGTTGAAGCGCTCGGGTGGCGCGGCAACGGAAGAGGCGGCGGTGGTCATGGCGGTGTGTCTCCGGGTGGCGGGAATCTGGCGCTGGTGGATGGTGGCAGCCATTGGCCGGGCCGCCCGCATTGCTTTTTTGATGGTGCCGTGCTGAAATGCACTATTGTGCACATCATCTTACATGCAATAAAGTGCACGTCAAGAGGAGAGGTGGTCTGCTCGGCCTCTTGAATACAAGGTAAAAACCCTATGAATATGCTGGTTGAAGAAGTGGCGCAGGCCACGTCTGCCCCGGCGGGTGACGCGGCATCGCGCCACCCGTTTCTGGTGGCCCTGGGTGAGCGGGTGCGTGATCTGCGCTCGCGCCGTGGTCTGACGCGCAAGGCGGTGGCGCACGCCGCCAATGTGTCCGAGCGCCATCTGGCCAATCTTGAATACGGCACCGGCAATGCCTCGATCCTGGTGCTGCTGCAGGTGGCCCATGCGCTGCACGCCGAGCTGAGCGAGTTGCTGGGCGACGTGACCACCTCGTCGCCCGAATGGCTGATGATCCGCGAGCTGCTGGAGCGCCGCAACGAGGCCGATTTGCGCCGCGCGCGGCAGGCGCTGAGCGAACTGTTCCACGCGCCCGGCGATGCCGACCGCGCGCGCACCACGCGCATCGCGCTCATCGGCCTGCGCGGCGCGGGTAAATCGGCGCTGGGCCAGCGTCTGGCGGACGACCTGGGCTACGCCTTCATCGAGCTGAGCCGCGAGATCGAGCAGTTCGCCGGCTGCAGCATTCACGAGATCCACAACCTGTACGGCACCAATGCCTACCGCCGCTACGAGCGCCGCGCGCTGGAAGAAGCCATCCAGATCTACCCCGAGGTGGTCATCGCCACGCCCGGCGGCCTGGTGGCGGACGCGGCCAACTTCAACCTGCTTTTGCAGCACTGCTACACCATCTGGCTGCAGGCCGACCCGGCCGACCACATGTCGCGCGTGGCGGCCCAGGGCGACATGCGCCCCATGGCCGCCAGCCCCGAGGCCATGGACGACCTGAAGCGCATCCTGGCCGGCCGCGCGGCCTTCTACGCGAAGGCTGATCTGCGTTTCGACACCAGCGCCTACACGGAAGTGCAGGCCCATCGTGAACTGAGGCGGCAGGTGCGGCAGGTGATTGGCCTGCCAGTCTGAAGGGGTATGCAATAAAATGCATTGACCCAACAGGATTCATGCACTATTATTCATCTCATGCCTGTCGTATCCAGCCCATGGGCGGGTGCGCAGACCGATCCAAGCCATCCCTGACCACCCGAGGATTCATCGCATGAGCCAGCCGAACCCCCAAGTCGACTACCGCACCGATCCCAGCCAGTACCGCCATATCCAGCTGTCGTTCGACGGCCCGGTCGCCAAACTGGCCATCGATATCGATGAGGACGCCGGCATCCGCCCCGGCTACAAGCTCAAGCTGAACAGCTACGACCTGGGGGTCGACATCGAACTGCACGATGCGCTGCAACGCATCCGCTTCGAGCACCCCGAGGTGCGCACCGTGGTCGTCACCAGCGGCAAGGACCGCGTGTTCTGCTCCGGCGCCAACATCTTCATGCTGGGCCTGTCCAGCCATGCGTGGAAAGTGAACTTCTGCAAGTTCACCAACGAGACGCGCAACGGCATCGAGGATTCCAGCCAGCACAGTGGCCTGAAATTCATCGCCGCGCTGAACGGCGCCTGCGCCGGCGGCGGCTACGAGCTGGCCCTGGCCTGCGACGACATCGTGCTGGTCGATGACCGCTCCTCGTCGGTGAGCCTGCCCGAAGTGCCGCTGCTGGGCGTTCTGCCCGGCACCGGCGGCCTGACTCGCGTGACCGACAAGCGCCACGTGCGCCACGACCTGGCCGACATCTTCTGCACCACCAGCGAAGGCGTGCGCGGCCAGAAGGCCGTGGATTGGCGCCTGGTGGATGCGGTGGTCAAGCCGCAGCAGTTCGACGGCTTCGTGGCCGAACGCGCCGCCAAGCTGGCCGAGCAGAGCGACCGCCCCGCATCCGGCAAGGGCGTGCAACTGCCGAAAGTGGAGCGCACTGAAAGCGCCGACGGCATTGCCTACCAATATGTGAATGTCGCCATCGACCGCGCCAAGCGCGTGGCCACCTTCACCGTCAAGGCGCCGAGCGGCCAGCAGCCCACCGACATCGCCGGCATCGAAGCCGCGGGCGCCGCCTGGTACCCGCTGCAGATGGCGCGCGAGCTGGATGACGCCATCCTCAACATGCGTACCAACGAGCTGGAGATCGGCGCCTGGGTGCTGAAGACCGAGGGTGACGCAGCCGCCGTGCTGGCCAACGACACGCTGATGCTGGCCAACCGGGGCCACTGGTTCGTGCGCGAGACGCTGGGCATGCTGCGCCGCACGCTGGCGCGCCTGGACGTGTCTTCGCGCAGCCTATTCGCCCTGATCGAGCCGGGCTCCTGCTTTGCCGGCACGCTGGCCGAGCTGGCCTTCTGCGCCGACCGCGCCTACCAGCTGGTGCTGCCCGACGAGCCGAGCAAGGCCCCCACGCTGACGCTGCACGAGATCAACTTCGGCACCTACCCCATGGTCAACGGCCAGTCGCGCCTGGCCCGCCGCTTCTACGAAGAGGAGGCGCCGCTGGCCGCCGCCAAGGCCGCCATTGGCCAGGCACTGGGCGGCGAAGAGGCCGAGAAGCTGGGCCTGATCACCGCCGCGCCCGACGACATCGACTGGGCCGACGAAGTGCGCATCGCGCTGGAAGAGCGCGCCGCCATGTCGCCCGACGCGCTGACCGGCCTGGAGGCCAACCTGCGCTTCGCCCAGCAGGAGAACATGTTCACCCGCATCTTCGGCCGCCTGTCGGCCTGGCAGAACTGGATCTTCCAGCGCCCCAACGCCGTGGGCGACAAGGGCGCGCTGAAGGTCTACGGCAAGGGCGACAAGGCGCAGTTCGATATGAATCGCGTCTAAGCAGAGGTTCGGCGTTGAGCGCTCGGCGTTCAGCGTGAATTCAGTTCATTTCCTGTCCGTGCGCTCAACGCCCAACGCTTGACGCTCAACCTTTTTATTAGGAGACCACCATGAGCAGCATCAACTACAGCGAGAAGATTCCCAACAACGTCAACCTGTCGGAAGACCGCACGCTGCAGCGCGCGCTGGAGAGCTGGCAGCCCGACTACCTGCAGTGGTGGCAGGAGATGGGCCCCGAGGGCTCGACCAACTTCGACGTCTACCTGCGCACCGCCATCAGCGTCGACCCGTCCGGCTGGGCCCAGTTCGACTACGTCAAGATGCCCGACTACCGCTGGGGTATCTTTCTGAACCCGGCCGAGCAAGACCGCAAGATCCACTTCGGCGACCACATGGGCGAAGCCGCCTGGCAGGACGTGCCCGGCGAGCACCGCGCTAACCTGCGCCGCATCATCGTCACCCAGGGCGATACCGAGCCCGCGTCGGTCGAGCAGCAACGCCACCTGGGCCTGACTTGCCCCAGCCAGTACGACCTGCGCAACCTGTTCCAGGTCAACGTGGAAGAAGGCCGCCACCTGTGGGCCATGGTCTACCTGCTGCACAAGTATTTCGGCCGCGACGGCCGCGAAGAGGGCGAAGCCCTGCTGGAGCGCCGCAGCGGCAACGCCGACAACCCGCGCATCCTGCAGGCCTTCAACGAGAAGACGCCCGACTGGCTGAGCTTCTTCATGTTCACCTACTTCACCGACCGCGACGGCAAGTTCCAGCTGTGCGCGCTGGCCGAAAGCGGCTTCGACCCGCTGGCCCGTACCACCAAGTTCATGCTGACGGAAGAAGCGCACCACATGTTCGTGGGCGAGTCAGGGGTGAGCCGCGTGATTCAGCGCACCGTGGACATGATGAACCAGCTCAAGACCGACGACGTGCAAAAGCTGCGCAACGCCGGCGTGATCGACCTGCCCACCATCCAGCGCTACCTGAACTTCCACTTCTCGGTGACCATCGACCTGTTCGGCGCCGACGAGTCCAGCAACGCCGCCACCTTCTACAGCACGGGCCTGAAGGGCCGTTATGAAGAAGGCAAGCGCCAGGACGACCACGTGCTGAAGGGCCAGGCCTACAAGGTGCTGAATGTGGTGGATGGCAAGCTGGTCGAGCGCGAGGTGCCGATGCTGAACGCGCTGAACGAAGTGCTGCGCGACGACTACATCAAGGACTCCGTTGGCGGCGTTGATCGCTGGAACCGCGTGATCGAGAAGGCCGGCATTCCCTTCAAGCTGAAGGTGCCGCACAAGGCCTTCCACCGCAACATCGGTGCGCTGGCCGGCGCGCGCGTCAGCCCCGAGGGCCAGGTCGTCAGCCAGGCCGAGTGGGACGCCAAGGTCAAGGACTGGCTGCCCACGCCGGAAGACCGCGCGTACGTCGCCAGCCTGATGGGTCGCGTGGTCGAGCCGGGCAAGTTCGCCAACTGGATCGCGCCGCCCGTCATGGGCATCAACCGCCAGCCGGTGGATTTCGAATACGTGCGTTTCAATTAAGCGCAGCTATGCTCGCTTCATGAAATCCAGGGGACGACCGCTTCAGTTCGCATGCTTTGCTTGCCGGAAGAGTTTCAAACGCCCACAAGCGTCGGGGAGTGCGAATCACTTCATGACCTCGGAGCAAGCGGCTCATCAGTGGGCGAGCGCTGAGGCAATCAACGGCAGGCGCTACAAGTGCCCTGACTGCGGAAGTCCAGTGGATTTCATGGGGCTTGACTTCAAAGCTCCCAAGAGGGCTGACAAGAAAGCTTGGCGAAATGTCCAAGCTTTCATTCTTTCGGGCAACGTCTACTACCGGGCGCGGCGGGAAGAGCCGTAGTCCACCATGACCAACCTGACCTGCCTTGGAAACTAGTATGAATACTTCCTCCGGCGACACCATCCTCAAACAACACCTGATCGACGCCGCCATCTGCATCCGCTGCGGCGCTTGCGAGGCCGCTTGCCCCATCGACGCCATCACGCACGACTCCAACAACTACGTGGTCAGTGCGCAGGCGTGCAAGATGTGCCTGAACTGCATTCCCGTGTGCCCCACCGGCGCCATCGACAGCTGGCGCCTGGTGCCCCAGGCCAAGCCCTACACGCTGGAAGAGCAGTTCAGCTGGTTCGAACTGCCGGAGGAACTGACACCCGCGCAACTGGCCGAGGCCGGCGTGGCAGCGGGGGCGCTGGCGGGTGAGGGCGGCCACGCCGACGAGGCGCTGCAAACCCAGGCGCAGGTCGAGGCCGCCGCCATCGACCCCACGCAGCCCGGCACCAGCGCGGCACCCGCCAGCTATGGCGCCACGATCCCGCCCTGGTCGGCAGCGCACGCCTACACCAACCTCTACGGCGCGCGCGCCGCCGAGAAGACGGTGACGGCCACCGTCGCCGGCAACGTGCGCGTCACCGACGTGGGCACCGAGTACGACACGCACCACATCATCCTGGACTTTGGCACCATGCCCTTCCCGGTGCTGGAGGGGCAATCCATCGGCATCGTGCCGCCCGGCGTGGACGAGCGCGGCAAACCGCACTTCGCGCGCCAGTACAGCATCGCCAGCGCGCGCAACGGCGAGCGGCCGGGCTTCAACAACCTGTCGCTCACCATCAAGCGCGTGCTGGAAGACCACCAGGGCAAGCCCGTGCGCGGCGTGGGCAGCAACTACATGTGCGACCTCAAGGTGGGCGACAAGGTGCAGGTCATCGGGCCGTTCGGCGCCACCTTCCTGATGCCGAACCACCCCAAGAGCAACATCGTGATGATCTGCACCGGCACCGGCAGTGCACCCATGCGCGCCATGACGGAGTGGCGCCGCCGCCTGCGCAAGAGCGGCAAGTTCGAGGGCGGCAAGCTGATGCTGTTCTTCGGCGCCCGCACCAAGGAAGAGTTGCCCTATTTCGGCCCGCTGCAAAGCCTGCCCAAGGACTTCATCGACATCAACTTCGCCTTCAGCCGCACGCCCAACCAGCCCAAGAAGTACGTGCAGGACGCCCTGCGCGAGCGCGCCGCCGACCTGGTGCCGCTGCTGCAGGATGGCAACACCTTCTTCTATGTGTGTGGCTTGAAGAGCATGGAAGAGGGCGTCATATTGGCGCTGCGCGACGTGGCGCAAGGCGCTGGCCTGAACTGGGACGAGATCGGCCAGCGCCTGAAGAAGGAAGGGCGACTGCACCTGGAGACGTATTGAGGCGGGCATCACCTGCCTCGATAACTTCAATAAAAATAGCTGCTTGCGCTGGATATGTCTGGTTTTCAGATTGATTCATATCTGAAACGCTTGCATATCCAGCGCAAGCAGCTATCAAATTTCAACTGCTTCCCTTGAACCTATTGAGAGTTTCGCAATTCAGGACAAGCACATGTCATGCCTTCACCTCATCCCGTCATTGCGGCGAAGGCCGCAATCCACGCGGTGTCCGCGGGTCAACACCGTGTCAAGGTGACGCCCCATGGATTGCGGCCTTCGCCGCAATGACGAGGGGATGTGAGAGGGTTTTTCTGATGGTCCGCGCTGTCGTGATTATTGAAAAGCTTAATAATTTTCAGATTGATTCATATCTGAAACGCTTGCATATCCAGCGCAAGCAGCTATCAAATTTCAACTGATTCCCTTGAACAGGCTCACCCGCAGCCTGCCCTTGACCACCCGCACATCGCGTAACGCCCAGCGGGCCAATGCCCCGGCGGTGGTGCTGGTGTCGATCACGTACAGCGGCCGGTCGCGCAGAGCGCTTTGCACGGCCAGCGGCCCGTGCGCCTTGACCAATGCAGCGTAGCGCTCGGGTACACCGTCCAGCGCGAAGTCGGTCACCGTCAGGTCGTCGATATAGAACGCGCCGGCGGCCCGCTCATAGCGCAACTTGCCCGACAGCCCCGCCCGGCCTGGAAACTCGCGCCCGCCAGCCTGCACCGCCATCTGTGTGTCCAGTTGCAGACGGTCGGCATCGGTGGGCAGGCTGAGCCGCGGCTGGCTGAACTCCACGCAGACCAGTACCAGCGGGCAGTTGCGGACCGGAAAGCGCTCGGCCAGGTGCTGCTGCAGCGTGGCAGGCTCCAGGTTCAGCGCCAGCTCGCCCACGAAGCGCTGAAACGCCCACCATGCCGCTGCGGTCAATGCCAGCAGGATGAGCAAGATGGCGAGCACGGAGTGAAGACGGCGCATGTGGGATTGGGGGGGGTGGATCGAGGGCGCCATCTTGCCATGGCGGATCGCCGCAATGACGGGCGAAGGCATTGCATTGCATAGCTTGCTCTGACTTGCGATGCTTTTAATAGTATAGCAATCATCGCTTGCTGGGCGAGCGCCATCGTTTGATTTGCTTGATAATCAAGAGGTCTCAGATACGGCTTGTGGGAGCGGCCTTGGCCGCGATGGCAGCGTTTCGCCCTGAGCCAAGGCTTATCGCGGGCAAGCTCGCTCCCACAAAAAACAATGGAAAACCGCGTGTATGCATGCACGCTCTGAAACTCGTTGATAAGCAAGTTGATCTGTCTTGCAAAAAGAGAGCTGGCTTGGCAAGGCCTGGCTGGCTCTGTCAACAGCGCCGATGGCGCTTCCCACGATGAAACTATTTGGTCAGGATCAGCTTGCCCAGCTTGGTGGCCTGCAGCCGGTAGACGGCGCCGTTGTGGCTGATCTCGATGGCGCGGCGCCCTTGCAGCAGGTGGTGGCTGGGCATGGGCGCGCTGGCGGCATCGGCTGGCGAGGTGTTCCGCGCACCCGGATCGGTGAGGGCGTTGTCAGGCGCTGCCGTGGCGCGGGTGCCCGGGGGCGGTTTCTTCGTCATGGGGTGTCGTGCCTGGGCTCGGTGACGAAACCGATCTTGCTCAAGCCCGCCTGCTGCGCCGCCGCCATGGCCTGTGCCACGCGTTCGTAACGCACGTCCTTGTCGCCGCGGATGTGCAGATCGGGCTGCGGCTGCTTTTGCGCTTCGGCCCGCAACCTGGGTGGGAGCTGATCATCCGCAATCGGCTCCTCGCCCAGCCAGTAGCTGCCATCGGCCTGCACCGTCAGGCGCAAGGTCTGGGGCTGGATCACTTCCTTCTCGTTGCTGGCCTGCGGCAGCTGCACGTTCACGGCGTGCTTCATCACCGGCACGGTGATGATGAAGATGATGAGCAGCACCAGCATCACGTCGATGAACGGGACCATGTTGATCTCGCTCATCACCTCGTCGTGGTCGTCGGCGATGAATCCAGCCATCTCAGGCGCCTTTCTTCAGGGGCACCACATTGCCTTCGTCACGGGCGGCGGTCACCCGCGCACCGGTCACGTGATACGCATGCAGGTCGTGCGCGAAGCGCCCCAGCTTGGCCAGGATGTGCTTGTTGCCCCGCACCAGCGCGTTGTAGCCCAGCACGGCGGGAATGGCCACCGCCAGGCCCAGCGCGGTCATGATGAGCGCCTCGCCAATGGGGCCGGCCACCTGGTCGATGCTGGCCTGGCCGGCGCTGCCGATCCGCATCAGCGCGTGGTAGATGCCCCAGACGGTGCCGAACAGACCCACGAAAGGCGCGGTGGAACCGACCGAGGCCAGAATCGCCAGGCCAGCCTGCAGCTTGCCCGTGGTGGCGTCGATGCTGTTGCGCAGCGCGCGCGAGATCCAGTCGCTGGCATCCAGACTGTCGTGCAGTTGTGCCTTGTGGGCACGGTGGTGGGCGGTGGCTTCGCGGCCTTCGATGGCGAGCTGGCGGAACGGGTTGCCGTCGGCATCGCCCAGCTTGGTCAGACCCTCGGCCATGTCGGCCGAGTGCCAGAAACTCTCGACCCGCGCCGCCTGGCGCTTGGCGCGCACCACATCCAGCGCCTTGATGAGGATCACCACCCACGAGGCCAGCGACATCAGCAGCAGCACCGCGAACACGCCGCGCGTGACCCAGTCGCCCTGGGTCCACACGTGCATCAAGCCAAACTCACCGTTCATTTAGAAACTCCATGATTTGCTGTTCAAGACAAGGGGTAGCGGAGCAGGCCATGTCGGCGAACGCCATGCCCGGACCCGTGCCGGGCGCCGGCGCTGTCTCCTTGGGGAAAGTGTCATTCCAAGACGAATTTGATCGGCACGTCGAACCACATGGCCTCGGGCACGCCGCCCCGGGTGCCGGGCACGTAGCGCCAGCGGTCGCGGGCGGTTTCCAGCGCCACCTGATCCAGCCGCTCGAAACCGCTGGAGCGCTGGATGCGCGCCTGGCTGGCGCGGCCATCGACACCGATGAGCACGCGCACGACGGCGCGGCCCGTCTCGCCCAGGCGGCGGCTCATGGGCGGGTAGGGCGGCTCGGGGTTGTTGAGGTAGGCAGCGGTGGACGACGGCTGCACCACCACGGGCGGGGGGGCAGGCACGGGCGCCGCCGCAACTGCCGTGGCGGGGGCTGCTGCGGCGGGCGCGGGTTCGGCCGCGACCGCAACGTCCACCGGAGCCGGCTGGGCCGGTGCCGCGACTGGCGCCGCTGGCTGAGCCGGCGCCACCGGAGCGGGCCGTGGCGCGGCGCGTGGCTTGGGTGGTGGCGTGGGCCGGGGCTTTGGCGGCAGTGGTGCTGGTGGCGCGGGTGGTGGTGTGGGCGCGGCGGCGGGCGGAGTGGGCGTGATGAACTCCGCCAGGATTTGCGCCGACACGATCACCTCGGCTGGTTGACGCAGCAGTCCGCGCTGCAGCGCCCACAGCGCCACGGCATGCAGCAGCACGACGCTACCGATGATGAAGGCATGGCGGCCCAGAGGTGACACGGTGGGAAAAGGCGAGAGCGAAGTCGCGGACATGATACGAAAGCAGGACGCTGAGCAGCGCGCGGGCTGTTGGGGCGCTGGCGAGATACGCGAATCAGTGCCGTGGCGGACGTTGAGCCGGGCCGCGGAATACCCAGGCCAGGCCAGCGAGCACCAGCCCCAGGCAGCCCAGGGTGGCCCACAGCGCGGCGTCGGCCCCGGTCATCACGCCCGCGCTCCCTTGGTGCCATTCCCGTGGTGACTACGGTTACTGACCATGTGCATGCCGGTGCGGGCGTGTGGGGCGATGTCGCGCTTGGAAGCGCGGTTGTGGACGCAGGCGAGCATGTGAAAACCTTTGAGGACAGCCTCTGAGATGCGAGTGGATAGCGAAACCAGATATTAAATGAGAACCATTCTCATTGTCAATGGCTGTATTCGCAATAGGTTCTTTTTTGGGGTGTCCTGCATCAGGAGCAGCAATGCCAACTCCAGATCACGGCTGCAAGACCTCGCCATTCCAGCGCAAAGCCGGCTCCGTAGCGCGATACGGGGCCGGAATTCACACGGGTGTCCGCGGGGTCAACACCGTGTCAAGGTGACGCCCCATGGATGGCGGCTTTCGCCGCAATGACGAGGGAATGTGAGGTTTTTTCCGATGGCCCGCGCTGTCGTGATTTTTGAAAATCTCAATAGCTTGAAGTGGAAATGGAACAAGGACCGGTGTCCGCGCCGAGGTCGAGCAAGGGGGCTCCCGCATCGGCCAGCGTGCGGCAGCCAGTGAGGGCCATCGCCATTTCCAGTTCATCGCGCAGCAGGCGGATCATGCGGGCCACGCCCAGCGCGCCGCCTGCGGCCAGGGCGTGCACCACGGGGCGGCCAACCATGACGGCATTGGCGCCCAAGGCGATGGCCTTGAGCACGTCGGTGCCGCGGCGGATGCCGCCGTCGACGACGAGGGGCAGCGCATCGCCCACGGCTGCGCGCACCCGCGGCAGGGCCTGCGCGGTGGGCGGCGCGGTGTCGAGCGTGCGGCCACCATGGTTGCTGACGATGAGGCCGGCCACGCCCAGCGTTTGCGCGATGCGCGCGTCGGCCGGGTGCAGCACGCCCTTGAGCCACACGGGTAGCCGTGTTCGCGTGCGCAGCCAGGCCACGTCGTCCCAGGTAGGGGCGTGGGCGGGCAGGCCGGCGCAGTAGGTGTCGTCGGCCAGTGGCGCAGCGGGCGCATCCTGCAGGTGCACGGCGTGCACGCCGGGCGGCAGGGTGAAGGCGGCGCGGCGCTCGCGGTCGCGCATGCCGTGCACGGGAGCATCGACGGTGAGCACGATGGCCTCGAAGCCTGCGGCCTCGGCGCGTTGCACCAGCGCGTGGTTGAAGCCCCGGTCGGCCTGCCAATAGAGCTGAAACCACAACGGGCCGTGGCCAGGATCGGCCAGCACGGCTTCGGCGATCCGCTCCATGGGCATGTTCGATTGCGTGCTGAGCACGTAGCCCGCACCTTGCGCGGCGGCGGCCAGCGCGCTGGCCCATTCGCCATCGGGATGGGCCAGGCGCTGGTGCGCCACCGGCGCCAGAAAGATGGGGTGTGACAGCTCGTGAGTGACCAGCGTCACGCGCGTGTGGCCGCCGGCCAGCGGCTGCAGCACGCGCGGCCACAGGCGTGGGCTTTGCCAGGCGGCAAGGTTGTCTCGCAGGGTGGTTTCGTCGCCCGCTCCGCCTTGCAGATACGCCCATGCGGCGGTGCTCATGCGGTCTTGGGCGCATGCCTCGAAATCGGCCAGGCTCTGGGGCGTTGCCCTGGCCGTGGCGGTCAATGCCGGTGTGTCGCCTGCGTTACCCACCTCGTGCAGCCCGTGGTCCAAGCGCGTGCAACCCATGGCGGTGCCGCAGCGCCGTGGCGACGATGCTCAACACCATCGCGATGACCACGGCGGCCAGCGCGTACCAGTGCATCTGGTCGACATGGTGTGTCGCCAGCAGCAGGGCGCCCCAGGCGGCCCCGATGGCCTGGCCGCCATACATGGCGGAAGCGTTGAAGGCCACCGTGGCGGTCGCCGCGCCAGGCGCCAACCCAACCAGCCGCGACTGCTGGGCGGTGTTGGCGACGAAGATGGCGAGCGCCCAGGGCGCGATGACGGGCCACAGCAGGGTGGGGTTGCGCGTCAGTGGCCACAGCACCAGGCTGATGGCGATGCACCCCAGCGCCATCAGCAGCACGCGGTCGGCGCCGATCCGGTCCACGTAACGCGAGGCCACGGCATTGCCCACGAAACTGAGAATGCCGAACCAGGCGAACAGCAGGCTCAACTGGGTGGGGCCCAGACCCACCTCGTCACGGAAAAAGGGCGAGAAATACGCCAGCAGCATGAACTGGCCGCCAGAAAACAGGGCGCTGGCCAGAACGCACAGCGTGAGCACCGGGTTGCGCGCCAGCAGGCCCCAGGCGCGCAGGTTCAGGGGCGGTGGGCGAATGCCCGAGGGCATGGCGCGGGCCAGCCACACCGCGCTGATCAGCGACAGCAGCGACAGCGCCATGAAAGTGGCGCGCCACCCGAAGCGGTCGCCCGCCCAGGCCGACAGCGGCATGCCCAGCACCGAGGCGGCCGACCAGCCCAGAAACACGTAGGTCACGGCGCGGCCACGCTGGTCAGCCCTGGCCAGCCAGCCGACGCAGGCCGCCGCCTGCGGACTGAACAGGGCGGGCGCCAGCATCGAGGCCACGCGCAACGGCAGCAGGGTTTCCAGGCTGGGCGCGAATGCTTCGGCCAAATGCAGCACCGCGTACCACAGCATGCACAGCGTGAGCAGGTGGCGCCGGTCCCACTTGCCCACCAGTGCCGCCAGCACGGGCGCCGCGATGCAGATGGTGAGCGAGGCGGCTGAAATCAACACGCCCAGATCGCTGGGGGCCGCGTTGAGCGAGCGCGCCATGTCGCGCAGCGTGCCCGCCACGACCATCACGCCGCTGCCAATGACGAAGTTTCCGAACAGCAAGCTGTTCAGAAATTTGGGTGATAGGGGCGTTTGCTGGACCACGCCAGCGGACGACTCCATGGTGGACAAGGGTGGGCACCAGAGAATTAATACGTTCGTTCATTGTGGGCATGTCGGCAGGCCATATCGCCACAAAACGGCTTCATTCACCCAGTCAAGGGGGTGAAAAATTCACGCCAGTGGAAGATTCGTTTCTTGTCCGGTACAGCTCAAGTATTCGCCCACTGGCGTAATAGATTGTGGTACACGCCTGTCAACCGGGTGGCTTCGGCACTCTCGCCGTGCCGCTGACGCAGCGCGAGCAGGGCCATGTCCATCTCGAACAGCAGGCGGCGCTGCTCGCCCGAGCGCACCATGCTCTCGATCCACAGAAAGCTGGCCAGGCGCGTGCCGCGGGTGACGGGCGTGACCTCGTGCACGCTGGTGCCTGGGTAGAGGATGGCGTCGCCCGCGGGCAGCTTGATGCGCTGCGCGGCGTCGCCGGGCGCGCCGTGCACCACCAGCTCGCCGCCGTCGTAATCCTGCGGGTCGCTGAAGAACACGGTGCACGACAGGTCGCTGCGCACCCATTGCCCGCTGGCGGCCGAGTGCATGACGGCGCCGTCGACGTGCGCGCCGTAGTGGTCACCGTGTGGGTCGGCGTGGTCGGCGCCGTGGCTGTTGTAGCGGTTGAACAGCGGGTTGAAGATCTTGCGCGGCAGCGCAGCCGACAGCACCAGCGCATCGCGCTGCAGCGCACCCAGCACCAGTGCGCGCAGCGTGGCGGCGGTGGCGCTGTCTTGCGCCAGTTGCTGGTTCTGCTTGACGCCCACGGCCTGCGTGCCGGCGCTGTGGCGGCCGTCGCGCCAGGAGGCGTCGGGCGCGGTGAGCAGTGCGTGGCCCTGGGCCAGTTCGTCGGGGGTGAGCAGTTGTTTGAGATGGATCAGCATGGGGTTTTCTGATGACGAAATGACTTTGCCGCTGGCGCGGCGTCAATGACGGAATGACGGGTCTTGGTCAAGGCGGCGCAGCCGCCGTCATCGAAGCGCAGCGAGGTCATTTCGTCATGCTCAGAACAGGTGCTTCAAGGTCAGCTGCACGCGCCGTGGCTGCCCCGGCCCATAGAAGCCGCGGTACAGCGTGTCGGCATAGAGCTTGTCGGTGAGGTTGGTGACGTTGAGCTTGAGCGTGGTCATCTCGGTGAAGCTGTATTCGGCCATCGCATCGAAGGTGACGAAGCCGGCGGCCTTCACCGCGCGGCTGCCTTCGGGGTTCTGGCTGCTGCGGTAGTTGGCGCCCAGGCCCAAGCGCAGCTTCGGCATTACGCGGTAAGTGCTCCACACGCTGCCGCTGTGGCGCGGCGTGAGGCCGGGGCGGTCGCCCTGCACTTGCGCACCGCCGCCGTTGGCGGCCAACGGCTGGTTGCTGCGGCTGATCTTGGCGACGGGGATCCAGGTGTGGTTCCAGAACATCTCCCATTTGGGCGTGATGCGGCCGGCGGCGTTGAACTCCATGCCCGCGGCGTGGCGCTTGCCCGACAGCAGAAACTGCTGGGCCACGCTGTCGGGGTCCTGGTTGCGCTCGTTGTACTTCTCGGAATAAAACAGCGCCGTGCCGACCGACAGGCGCTGGTCGAGTAGCTCCCACTTGCCGCCGATCTCGAAGTTGCGGCTTTTTTCGGCGGGCGTGCTGGCCAGCTTCTGGTCAGGACTGCGGGGGGTGAACTGGTAGGCGTCGCCCGAGGTGTTGTACGAAGTGCCGTACGACAGGTAGTACGACGCCGTCTCGCTGGGCTGCCACAGCAAGCCGACGCGCGGGCTCCACAGGCTTTCGGTCTTGCTGAAGCTGTAGCCGGGCGTGACGGTGCCGTTGGCGGCGGTGGTGGCCACGGTGTCGTAGCTGCCCTTGAAGTGGTCGAAACGCAGGCCGGCCACCAGCTTCAGCGTGTCGGTCAGCGACACCGTGTCCTGCACGTACACGCCCAGGTTGCGCGCGTCGAAGGTGTTGTAGGCCGGCGTGTCGCGCGGGTCGGCGCGCCAGTCGCCGTTGTTGGGCTGGCCCACGGTGGTGGTCAGGCCGCTGTTTGGGCCGGCGAAGTTGTTGACGCGGCGTGAATCGTCGACATAGAAGTCCACGCCCGCCAGGATCTGGTGCTGGCGCCCGCCCCAGTCGTAGGTGTTGCTGTAGTCGCTTTGCAGTTGCGTCAGGTCGCTGCGGCCGATGCGGCCCTTGGGCGTGCGTGTGATGAGGGTGCTTGGCCCCCAGTTGTCGATGGTGGTGGGCGCGCCATCGGTCTGGCCAAAGCGGATCACGCTGGTCCACAAATCGCGCTCGTAGCGGCCGTGGCGCAACTGCGTCTTCAACTGACCACCATCGGCAAAGCGGTGTGTGTGTGCCAGCGTCAGGTAGGTGGACGAGCTGTTCTGCTTGTCGCTGTCAAGGCCGTAGAAATTGCGTGCCGGTAGCAGGGGCACGATCCGGCCATCGCGAATGAACCAAGGGTGGTTGTAGCCGTTGCGACCCTTTACATCCAGGTGATAGAAGCCCACCAGGAACTCGTTGCGCGTGCCGATGCCCCAGCGGAAGGTGGGCGCGATGCCGACCTTGCGCTGCCGGGCGCCCCAGTTGTCGGCGTCGTGGCCCATCAGGTTCAGGCGGAAGGCGGCGTCTTGCCCCGTGTGCCAGTTGAAGTCGCCGTGCACGCGCTTTTCGTTGCCGTTGCCCACGGTCACGCTGGCCTCGTGCTGCGTCATCAAGAAAGGCTGCTTGCTCACCTGGTTGACCACGCCGCCGGTGCTGCCCTTGCCGAACAGCATCGACGCCGAGCCCTTGATGACTTCCACGCGGTCGTCGTTGAAGGTGTCGCGCTCGATCAGCGGCGCGTCGCGCAGGCCGTCGCGATAGATGTCGCCCGCCGTGCCCAGCGAGAAGCCGCGCAGGCGCACGTCTTCCTCGCCCGTCTCGCCGGCCTGGAAGCTGACGCCGGCGGTGGTGCGCAGCACCTCGCGGAAGTCGTCCAGGTTGCGGTCCTGCATCAGCTTTTCGGTCATCACCGTCACGCTCTGCGGAATGTCGCGCAGCGCCTGGTTGCCCTTGCCGATTTCGGTGCGGGTGGCGCGCAACTGCGTCTTGCTGTGGGTGGCCCCATCATCCTGCGCCGAGTCGCGCACCGTGACGGCGGGCAAGGTGCCGGTCACAGGGGCGGCGGCCGACGGCGATGCGGTAGGTGCCGCTGGCGCACCCTGCGCCCAAGCGGGTGCCCCCAGCGAACTGGCCAGCAAGATGGCGCCTAGGGGCAGCAGGGGGGTGGTGGAAGCTGGTTCAGCTATTGAAAGGGGAGATGCCCGCTTTTGCGGCGCAAGCGTGCGGGGGGTGGTGGGGTTGGAGAAGTGATCAACGAACATGGTTAGCCCAGCAAAGTGTGCGGAAAAACTTTGGCTGGCTACTTGGGCGCTGTGTGAAGACAAGAGGCCGTCACCGCGCTCTTCGCTGGCGT
Organism: Pseudomonadota bacterium; assembly: GCA_030538085.1. Classification (GTDB taxonomy): domain Bacteria; phylum Pseudomonadota; class Gammaproteobacteria; order Burkholderiales; family Burkholderiaceae_C; genus Ottowia. The sequence goes on from JAUNUR010000025.1 coordinate 24,270, forward strand.
GTGTGAATCGACGATTCTATATGCAAATAGGAATGATTCCTATTAATGTTTTTGGTGATGGTGTGAGCCACGATCTTTCAGAGGCGGTCCTCAAATTCATCGCGGTAAGCGATTGCCCCGGATCGGGTGTGCTGCAAGGCGCATTTCGCAGCCAATAGCTTGTGCTATTGGCAAGGGATGCAACGCGGCAGGGGACGCAACGCCGCAGGGCGCCCGAGGCCGGGGACAAGCGCGGCGCGAGGAGTTTGAGGACAGCCTCTCAGGCTGATTTCAGCGTGGTGCCATTGGCTGGCTTCAGGCCCGCCTTGCTTTCGATGAAGTCGTTCATCGCCAGGGCCAGCGCTTGCCTGCGAAACCGCAGGAAGTCCCGGTAGGCGCTGGTGCTCCATAGAGCCGGATCGGTGGGCACGCATTGACTGATCAGGGCAGCCGGGCCACGCGCGGCCACCACGCTGGCGAGATACTGGGTGGCGTCTTTGTTGCTGATGCGCTGGTTCGTCAGGCCCGTGATGAAAGCCATGTTGGCGATCTCGTTGATTTCGCCCGGCTCGTAACCCTTTTCCTTGAGCAGCGATTTGGGAATGACGTGATGCCACTGGATGAAGTGGAGCCGACCCTGGTGCGTGAGCGACAAACCCAGTCCGTTGTGCCAGTCGGTGGCGCCCGCGTGCTTGAGCGCCAGATAAGCCAGCGAGAACAGCGGGCTGCCGACGCCGCGATGCGCGAGATCACCCGGCTCGATGGTCAACCGCCCGAACTGGCGCCTGACCGGCTCCATCAAACCGGCGATGGCACCGGTCTTGAACAGGATATTGAGGTCTTCGTTCAGCAGCGTCTCGGTGGAGCCGCGCGAATAGCGGCCACGCGCATTGGCCACCAGCAGCCAATGGAGCAGGGCCTGGCTTTCCGCAGCTTCGAGCCGGTTGTTCTTGATCTTGCTCACCACGGCCAATACATGAATGAACATGGGCGAGGAAAGCAGGGACTCGTCTTCGATGCCCGCGTTGCTGCGCAGAAAGTTGATGGCAAAGCGCAAGCCATTTTGTGCTTCGGCCCAGCCGGCCTTGAGCTTGTCGATGGGGGTGGCCGCCACGCTGCGGAACAGGCATTGCTGGGTGGCGAAGACGACGATGGCGCGCACCAGATGGCCCAGGTCGATACTGAACCAGACTTTCTCGCACTCGGCCTGAAAGGCTTCGAGCTCCTTGAGCAGATTGGGCCAACGCGAGGTCATCTGCGCCAAGGCCAGGTCGGACGAGCGCAGCTTGGCGCCCAGCGAATTCACGCGCACGAAGATCTCGGTCACTTCCTCGTAGCTCATCCGGCGCTCCAGCACGTGCACGACGTACTGGTAGTCCTTGATGGAGCGCAACTGCTTCAGCCGGGCGGCGTAGCGTTCGTAACGCGGGTCGTCGAACGAGGTCACGCCGGCCTTCTTGAGGAACTCCGCATCACTGCCGACGCGGAACACATCGGTCACCGATACCCAGTTCGGCAGCGCGGCCAAGGTCTTGCTTGCCACCACGAACGTGCGGCGACGGAGCTTTTCCTGGAGCGCTTGATCGGTTTCGTCACTGTCGTCGGCGTCTGCCTCATCGGTGACATCGTCGTCCGCCACGACGGGAGAGTCCTCGTCGCTGGTTACCTCGGTGTCGTTCAGAGGTGGTCCTTCGGGGTGATCGAGGTTGAAAAGAATGTCGATGGGGCGCTTGCGTCCCCGGACTTGAACCTGCTGTCCGCCCAGAACGGCGGTGAGCGAGGTCAGGCGTTGTTGGCCGTCGAGCAGCAGCTTGCGTCCGGCAAATCCGCTGCGGTCTTGCGCGATGGCGAAGTCGCGCGTTGGCACCGGCTCATCGGTTTCCCACATCAGAATGGAGCCGCTGGGATAGCCTCGGTAAAGCGAATCCAGCAGGTCGCGCACGCGGGTGGCGCGCCACACGTACTGGCGCTGGATTTCGGGCAGCCGCAACTCGCCCCGTTTGTACATGTCGACCAGGGTGCCGATGGGGATGTTCTGTTGCTGCATGGGCGGCTTCAATGGAGTGGATGACCAGGAGTCACCGAGAAAAGCGCGGCCCGCTTTACACGGCTGCTCATGAACGGCGGTCAACTGACAGAGATTCTAGGCAGTCGGCTTGTTTGGATAATTCGAAGAAGATGCACAATAATGCATAACATGATTGAGATAAGCATCAAAATTCATCCGCGACGACCTCGCCACCAGTTGAAGGGGCGGCAGCCGACGGATGCGGCGCGTGCCGAGGTGCGCGCGCTGATCGGCGCACCGCCGGCCGATGGGCACCGGCGTGACCTGCTGATCGAGCACCTGCACGCGCTGAACGATCACTACCATGGCCTGTTCGAGCGGCACTTGGTGGCGCTGGCGGCTGAGATGCGCTTGTCGATGGCCGAGGTGGTTGAGGTGGCGAGCTTTTACCACCACTTCGATGTGCTGCGCGACGACGCCACGGCGCCGCGCCTGACGGTGCGGGTGTGCCAGTCGCTCAGCTGCCAGCTGGCGGGTGCCGAGGATTTGCTGGCGCGCTTGCCCGCGCTGCTGGGGGCGGAAGTGCAGGTGGTGGCCGCGCCCTGCGTCGGCCGTTGCGAGCAGGCGCCAGCCGCGCTGGTCGGCCAACGCGCGCTGGGCCATGCGACGGCGCAGGACATCGTTTCAATGTTGAATCAGGCTTCAATGCCCGCCAATCCAGCGCAAGCAGCTCCTGAATTGATAGCTTTCGAGATCTATCGCCAAGGCGGCGGCTACACGCTGGCTCACAGCGTGGCGCGCGGCGAGCGCGATGCCGAAGGCGTGATGGCCGCGCTGGAACACGCCGGCCTGCGCGGCCTGGGCGGCGCGGGTTTTCCGGCGGGGCGCAAGTGGCGCATCGTGCGCGGCTTTGAAGGACCACGGTTGATGGCGGTGAACATCGACGAGGGCGAGCCGGGCACCTTCAAGGATCGCTTCTATCTGGAGCGCGACCCGCACCGCTTTCTGGAAGGGATGCTGATCGCGGCGCACGTCGTGGGCTGCGAGGCCGTCTACATCTACCTGCGCGACGAATACCCCGAGTGCCGCGCCATCCTGACGCAGGCCATCGCCGATCTGCAAGGCGCCCCCGATCTGCGCGGACTGCTCCCCAAAATAGAGTTGCGCCGTGGAGCTGGCGCCTACATCTGCGGCGAAGAGTCGGCCATGATCGAGTCGATCGAAGGCAAGCGTGGCGAGCCGCGCCTGCGCCCGCCCTACATCGCCGAGCGCGGCCTGTTCGGCCGCCCGACGCTGGAGCACAACTTCGAGACGCTGTTCTGGGTGCGCGAAATCCTGGAGCGCGGCCCCGACTGGTTCGCCGCCCAGGGCCGCCATGGCCGCAAGGGCCTGCGCAGCTACAGCGTCAGCGGCCGGGTGAAGCAGCCGGGCGTCAAGCTGGCGCCGGCCGGCATCACGTTGCGTGAGCTGGTCGACGAATATTGCGGTGGCATGGCCGAGGGGCACGCGCTGTACGCCTACCTGCCCGGCGGCGCCAGCGGCGGTATCCTGCCCGCGCGCCTGGCCGACGTGCCGCTGGACTTCGACACGCTGCAGCCGCATGGCTGCTTCATCGGCAGCGCGGCGGTGATCGTGCTGAGCGATCACGACAGCGCACGCGATGCGGCATTGAACATGATGCGCTTCTTCGCCGACGAGAGCTGCGGCCAGTGCACGCCCTGCCGCGTCGGTACCGTGAAGTCCGCGCAGTTGATGGAAGCGCCGGTGTGGGACGCGGCCACGCTGAATGATCTGAGCACCGTGATGGTCGATGCCTCCATCTGCGGCCTGGGCCAGGCGGCGCCCAACCCCGTGCTGTGCGTGCAGCGCTACTTTCCGCACGAGGTGGAGCCATGAATGCACCGCTGAAACCCGAAGCGCTGGCCAGCGTGGCGTTCGAGCTGGATGGCCGCGCCGTGGAGGCCTTCGAGGGCGAAACCATCCTGAAGGCCGCTGAACGACACGGCGTCGAAATCCCGCGCCTGTGCTTCACGGATGGCCTGCGTGCCGACGGCAACTGCCGTGCCTGCGTGGTCGAGATCGAGGGCGAGCGCGTGCTGGCGCCCAGCTGCTGCCGCGCCGTGCAACCGGGCATGAAGGTGAAGGCGAGCAGCGAGCGGGCACGCAAGTCGCAGGACATGGTGCTGGAGCTGCTGCTGGCCGAGATGCCGGAGCAGGGGTTCAAGTGGAACGATGCCGACCCTCACCCCAACCCTCTCCCGCGCGCGGGAGAGGGGGCAATACCTCCGCTGGCGCCGGGAGCGTCCATCGGTACGGTGGACTCCCTCTCCCGCCGGGTGGGAGAGGGCGGGGGGGAGGGTGAAGCCTTCATCGGCCAGCACGGCGAACTCACCCACTGGGCCGCACGCGCGGGTGTGACCGTCCGCCCCGCCCTGCAAGCTCTCACACGCGAGCAACCCGCTGCCGACCTTAGCCACCCGGCCATGGCCGTCAACCTCAGCGCCTGCATCCAGTGCACGCGCTGCGTGCGCGCCTGCCGCGAGGCGCAGGTCAACGACGTGATCGGCTACGCCGGCCGCGGCAGCCATGCGCGCATCGTGTTCGATCTACAGGACCCGATGGGCGCCAGCACCTGCGTGGCCTGCGGCGAATGTGTGCAGGCCTGCCCCACGGGCGCGCTGATGCCGAAGACGCACATCGGCCCGCAGAAGGTCGATCGGCAGGTCGATTCCGTCTGCCCGTTCTGCGGCGTCGGCTGCCAGATCACCTACAACGTGCGCGATGAGCGGATCATCAGCGTGACGGGCCGCGATGGCCCGGCCAACGAGAAGCGCCTGTGCGTGAAAGGGCGCTTCGGCTTCGACTACGTGGCCAGCCCGGAACGCATCACCACGCCGCTGATCCGCCGCGACGATGCGCCGAAGAACGTCGAGCATTGCGAGCAGCACCCCGACTGGCGCAGCGTGTTCCGCGAAGCGACGTGGGACGAGGCGCTTCAGCTTGCCGCCGGCAAGCTGGTCGAACTGAAAGGCCAGCACGGCCCGAAAGCGCTGGCCGGCTTCGGCAGCGCCAAGGGCAGCAACGAAGAGGCCTACCTGTTCCAGAAGTTAGTGCGCACCGGCTTTGGCAGCAACAACGTCGACCACTGCACGCGCCTGTGCCATGCGTCCAGCGTGGCGGCGCTGCTGGAGGGCGTGGGCTCGGGCGCCGTCAGTAACCCGGTGAAGGACGTCGAGTTCGCCGAGCTGATCCTCATCATCGGCTCCAACCCCACCGCCAACCACCCGGTGGCCGCCACGTGGATGAAGAACGCGGCGCAGCGTGGCGCGAAGATCGTGCTGGCCGACCCGCGCGTGACCGACATCGCGCGCCACGCCTGGCGCGTGCTGCCCTTCACCCCCGGTGCCGACGTGGCGATGCTGAATGCGCTGCTGCACGTGATCGTGAACGAAGGGCTGGTGGACGAAGACTTCATCCGCGAGCGCGCCGACAACTACGCCGCGCTGGTGGCCAACGTGCAGGGCTACAGCCCCGAGGCGATGGCGCCGATTTGCGGCATCCCGGCCGCCACGCTGCGCGAAGTGGCGCGCGCGTATGCCACGGCCAAGGCCAGCATCATCCTGTGGGGCATGGGCGTGAGCCAGCACGTGCACGGCACCGACAACGTGCGTTGTCTGATCGCTCTGGCCACCTGCACCGGCCAGATCGGCCGTCCCGGCACCGGCCTGCACCCGCTGCGCGGCCAGAACAACGTGCAGGGCGCCAGCGATGCGGGGCTGATCCCCATGATGTACCCCAACTACCAGCGCGTGGCCGATGCATCGGCGCGGGAGTGGTTCGAGGACTTCTGGGGCCAGCCGCTGGACCCCGAGCCGGGCTACACGGTGGTCGAGATCATGCACAAGGCGCTGGCCGATGACAGCGACCCGCACAAGGTGCGCGGCATGTACATCATGGGCGAGAACCCGGCCATGAGTGACCCCGACCTGAACCACGCCCGCGCCGCCCTGGCCGCGCTGGAGCACTTGGTGGTGCAGGACATTTTTCTGACCGAAACCGCCTGGCTGGCCGACGTGGTGCTGCCTGCGTCGGCTTGGCCTGAGAAGACCGGTACCGTCAGCAACACCGACCGCATGGTTCAACTGGGCCAGCAGGCGCTGCAGCCGCCGGGCAGCGCCAGAGCGGATCTGTGGATCATTCAGCAGATGGCGCAGCGTATGGGGCTGGATTGGCGCTGTGACTCGGAGACACCCTCCCCCGCTGGGGGAGGGCTGGGGTGGGGGCGAGCCAAGCTGCCATCGGATGCGCCGTCTGCCCCTCACCCCAGCCCTCTCCCCAAAGGGGCGAGGGAGCAAGGCGCCACAGACGGCGACCGCAGCGCCCTGGAACTCCCTCTCCCGCTGGCGGGAGAGGGCAGGGGTGAGGGTGTGGCCCACTACCACGGCGTCGCCACCGTCTACGACGAAATGCGCCGCGCCATGCACGGCGCCATCGCGGGCATCACCTGGGAGCGCCTGCAGCGCGAAAGCAGCGTCACCTACCCGTGTCTCAGCGAATACGACCCCGGCCAGCCCATCGTCTTCACCGACGGCGTGCCCACGCCCAACGGCAAGGTGCAACTGGTGCCCGCCGACATCGTCCCGCCCGATGAGAGGCCCGATGCTGATTACCCCATGGTGCTGATCACCGGCCGCCAGTTGGAGCACTGGCACACCGGCGCCATGACGCGCCGCTCCGAAGTGCTGCACGCCATCGAGCCCGGCCCTACGGTCAGCATGCATGGCGACGACCTGGCGCGCCTGGGCCTGCAGCCGGGCGCGGTCGCCCGCGTGCAATCGCGCCGTGGCGAGGTCGAGCTGACGGTGCGCCGCGACGACGGCACGCCGCCCGGCAGCGTGTTCATCCCCTTCGCCTACCGCGAGGCGGCGGCCAACCTGCTCACCAACGCCGCGCTCGACCCGTTCGGCAAGATCCCGGAGTTCAAATACTGCGCGGTGCGGGTGCTTGCAGCCCCTGTAGCCTGAGCCCACGAAGCTGCACCGGCTGCGCTGCGTGCTTTCAGCCAAAGAAGCGCGTTATTTCCGCGCGTCTTCAAATACCAACCAAGCGACACAGCGCCAGCATGTCGGTGGCCACCGCGTGCGGCTGGCCGTCGATGGCATCGGGCCAGGGGGCGGCGGTGCGGTTGATCCACGCCAGTTGCATGCCAGCGGCCAAGGCGCCGGCGCCATCCAGATGGGCGTCGTCGCCGATGTGCAGCACGGCGTCTTCGGGCACGCCGGCGGCTTGCGCGGCGGCGGCGAATGCGCGGCGGTCGGGCTTGCCGACGCCGATCTGGGCGGCGCTGATGGCGGCGCGGAAGTGACGGCCGATGCCGATGCGGTGCACATCGGCGTTGCCGTTGCTGAGGGCAACGACGGGGTAGCGCGCACTCAGCGCGGCCAGTGCCGGTAGCGCATCGTCGAACAGGGTGACTTGCTGGCGCGCCTCGAAGAACACGTCGAAAGCCGGCTCGGCCAGCGCGGGGTCGTCGCCGGCCCAATGCAGCAGCTGGCGGATGGACTCACGGCGGATCGCGGCAAGATCGTGAGTGCGGTCTGGCATGTCCGACAGCACTTGGCGGCGCGCGCGGCGCGACGTCTCCTGATCGCGCGCCAGCGTGGCGGTGCGCGGTGCGTGGGTGTCCAGCCAGGCGCGCAGAATGTCCTCGGCGCGGTGGATGGCGGGCCACACCGGCCACAGTGTGTCGTCCAGATCAAGCGTGATGGCGCGGATGCGTCCAGGATCAAGGGTGGCGAGCGTCATGCGAACAGGCGAGGGCGATGGGGCATGGCGCAGAATAGCGCATGCGTTTTAGACCCGAACCCGCGCACCGCCACGGTCAGCCGGCGCGCACTGGCGTGCTGCTGTGCAACCTGGGCACGCCCGATGAGCCCACCGCCGCGGCCGCGCGCCGTTATCTGGCCGAATTCCTGAGCGATCCGCGCGTGGTGGAGATTCCGCCCGCCGCCTGGAAACCGATCCTGCACGGCGTGATTCTGCGCACGCGCCCGGCCAAGTCGGCGGCCAAGTACAGGCAGATCTGGACGCCCGAGGGCTCGCCGCTGATGGCGTGGAGCCGCAAGCAGGCGACGATGCTGCGCGGCTACCTGGGGGAGCGCGGGCACGACGTGACGGTGCGCCTGGCCATGCGCTATGGCAACCCGTCGATCGCCTCGCAGTTGGACGAGCTGAGAAGCCGTGGCTGCACCCGCATCCTGGTGGTGCCGCTGTATCCGCAGTATTCCGGCACCACCACGGCCAGCGTGATCGACGCCGTGGGCACTTGGGCGCGCGGCGCGCGGCACGTGCCCGAGCTGCGTTTCATCAACCGCTTTCATGATGACCCCGGCTACATCCGCGCGCTGACCCGCGTGATGCACCAGTACTGGCAGACGCATGGCCGCCCCGACAAGCTGGTGATGAGCTTTCACGGCGTGCCCGAGCGCACGCTGACGCTGGGTGACCCCTATCACTGCGAGTGCCGCAAGACCGCGCGCCTGCTGGCCGAGCGGCTGGCGTTGAAAGACAGCGATTGGGTGGTGAGCTTTCAGTCGCGCTTTGGCAAGGCCAAGTGGCTGGAGCCAGCCACGCAGACGGTGCTGGAGCAGTTGGGCCGCGCGGGCACGGGGCGCGTCGATGTGGTGTGTCCGGGCTTCGTGGCCGATTGCCTGGAGACGCTGGAAGAGATTGCCATGGAAGGGCGCGATGCGTTCAAGGCAGCGGGCGGGCGTGAGTTTCACTACGTGCCCTGCCTGAATGACAACCCGGTGTGGCTGGCCGCGCTGGCCGAGCTGGTGCAGGACCACTTGCAAGGCTGGCCCACGCGCCTGCAGGCCGATGCGAGCGAGGGGGCCGCCACGCGCGAGCGCGCCCGGGCACTGGGCGCGGCGCAGTAATCACGACAGCGCGGGTCATCAGAGCCTGTTCAAGGTTTCGGTGAACAGGCTCTCAGAAAACCCCTTCACATCTTGTTGGCGTGTGCCAACACGCCGGCGGAGCTTAGAGGCTGCTCCCAAACTGCTCGCGCCGCGCTTGTCCCCGGTCTCGGGCGCCCTGCGGCGTTGCATTCCTTGCCAATAGCACAAGCTATTGGCTGCGAAATGCGCCTTGCAGGGCACCCGATCCGGGGTAATCGCTTACCGCGATGAATTTGAGGAGACAGCCTCTTACATCCGCTCGAACACCGCCGCGATGCCCTGACCGCCGCCGATGCACATCGTCACCAGCGCGTAACGGCCACCGGTGCGGTGCAGTTCGTGGATGGCCTTGACAGTGATCACCGCGCCGGTGGCGCCGATGGGGTGGCCCAGCGAAATGCCCGAGCCGTTGGGGTTGACCTTGGCAGGGTCGGCGCCCAGGCCCTTGGTGACGGCGCAGGCTTGCGCGGCGAAGGCTTCGTTGGCCTCGATGATGTCGATCTGGTCCAGCTTCAGGCCCGTCTTCTTCAGCACCGCCTCGGTGGCGGGTACGGGGCCGATGCCCATGATCTTGGGCTCGACGCCGGCGTGCGCGTAGCCCACCAGGCGCGCCATGGGCTGGGCGCCGCGCGCCTTGGCGGCGGCGGCTTCCATCAGCAGCACGGCGGCGGCGGCGTCGTTGATGCCGCTGGCGTTGGCGGCCGTCACGGTGCCGTCTTCCTTGACGAACACGGGCTTCATCTTCTGGAAGTCTTCCAGCTTGGCGCCAGCGCGGAAGTGCTCGTCCTTGTCGAACACGACATCGCCCTTGCGGCCCTTGGTGACGACGGGGACGATCTGCTCCTTGAAGCGGTTCTCGGCCCAGGCCACCTCGGCGCGGCGGTGGCTTTCCAGCGCCAGGGCGTCCTGGTCTTCACGGCTGATGCCGTATTCCTTGGCCACGTTCTCGGCCGTCACGCCCATGTGGATGGTGTGGAAGGGGTCGTGCAGCGCGCCGACCATCATGTCGATCATCTTCGCGTCTCCCATGCGCGCGCCCCAGCGGGTGCCCAGTGACAGGTAGGGCGCGCGGCTCATGTTCTCGGCGCCGCCGCCGATGGCCACGTCGTAGTCGCCCAGCAAAATGCCCTGGCTGGCGCTGACGATGGCCTGCAGGCCCGAGCCGCACAGGCGGTTCACGTTCATGGCTGGCGTTTCCTTGGGGCAGCCGCCATTGATGGCCGCCATGCGGCTCAGGTACATGTCGCGCGGTTCGGTGTTGACGACGTGGCCGAACACCACGTGGCCCACGTCCTTGCCTTCCACGCTGGCGCGGGCCAGTGCTTCCTTGACGACGAGCGCGCCCAGATCGACGGTGGGCACGTCTTTCAGGCTGCCGCCAAAGGTTCCGATGGGGGTGCGCACACCGCTGACGACGACGACTTCACGGGCCATGATCAGGTTCTCCTGCAAAAAAAGAATTGAGCGAATCCGTCAGTATGCAGCCGCCGGACGACGGGTGGCTGACAAGAAGCAGCGAATGTGACAGTCATCAAGCAGTCATATTGAATGGCTATCGTGAAGGGTTGCCAAGAATCTGCCTGGAGCCCTGACCGTGAGTGAAGAAGAGCTGATCAAGCGCCTGCGTGGCGACCTGCTGGACGGCTACGACGAAGAGTTGGAGATGGAGCTGGAAGACCGCAACATCGACGCGGTGGCCGGCCTGCTGACCGATTCGCCCGAATACAAATCGGCGCGCCAGCGGTATTTCCGCGAGCTGTTCCGCCTGCAGGGCGAGCTGGTGAAGCTGCAGGACTGGGTGGCCACCACCAAGCGCAAGGTGGTCATCATCTTCGAGGGGCGCGATGCGGCCGGCAAGGGCGGCGTCATCAAACGCATCACCCAGCGCCTGAACCCGCGCGTATGCCGCGTGGTGGCGCTGCCGGCGCCCAACGACCGCGAAAAGACGCAGTGGTACTTTCAGCGCTACGCCGCGCACCTGCCGGCGGGCGGCGAGATGGTGCTGTTCGACCGCAGTTGGTACAACCGCGCCGGTGTCGAGCGCGTGATGGGCTTTTGCACCAACGACGAGCTGGAAGAGTTCTTCCGCACCGTGCCCGAGTTCGAGAAGATGCTGGTGCGCTCGGGCATCGTGCTGATCAAGTACTGGTTCAGTATCAGCGACGAGGAGCAGAACCTGCGCTTCCTGGGCCGCATCCACGACCCGCTGAAGCAGTGGAAGCTCAGCCCCATGGACCTGGAAAGCCGCCGCCGCTGGGAGGACTACACCAAGGCCAAGGAAGACATGCTGGAGCGCACTCACATTCCCGAGGCGCCGTGGTGGGTGGTGCCGGCCGACGACAAGAAGAAGGCGCGGCTGAACTGCATCACGCACCTGCTGAGCCAACTGCCGTATGAAGAAGTGGAGCGCCCCGAGGTGCTGCTGCCGCCGCGCGTGCGCCACGAGGACTACGTGCGCCACCCCGTGCCCGACAGCATGATCGTGCCGCAGCGGTATTGAGCCGCAGGCGCTTTCAGAATGACGAATGACGAGTGACTTCGCTGCGCTTCAATGACAAAGGAGACATTCGTCATTTGTCATGCGGCGCTAGCCGCGGTCATTCGTCATCGTTTTGAATTAGACCCCCACGCCCGCCAGCGCCTTCAACGGCCCCGCCGCTTGCAGGGCGGCCAGCTTGTCGGCTTCCTGCGCGTAGAAGGTGCCGCCAAAGGCCAGCGCGTTGATCGAGACCGCTCCGAAATGCTCGCGGCTGCGTTGCACCAGCAGCAGCCAGCCGTCGGCGATCAGCAGGTTGGATGCTGGCAGCAGGCCGCTGCTGTCCGGGGCCAGCCCCAGCTGTACCAGCGCTCGCGTATAGCCGGCGTGCAGGGCGTCGGCCGCCTGCTCGGGCGGCATGCCCAACCGGCAATCGACACGCACGAAGCAGTGCTGCACCATCAGCCGTGGATGCACCACGATGGACAGCAGCGGCGCGTCGGCCGGCAGGCCCGGCAGCCAGATGTCCAGACTGGCGTTGCCTTGCGCGCGCGGAATCCATTGCACGTGCTTGTGGCGCTGGCTGGCGCCCGCGGCCGTGCCGCCGTTGTGAAAGCCCAGCCCGCCGGCGCTGACCAGCACGCGGGCCAGCGCGGTGAAATCGGCGCGGTCCAGCGGTTCGAGCTGTTCGCGGAATTCCTTCGTGGCGATGACAAGATGGCGCGCCGAGACCGGAAACTTGTTCAGGATCGCCGTGTGCGCATCACCCAGCGGCCCCACGGTGAGCGCGGGGTCGGGCGAGAGGAAGGGGTTGAAGTTGGGGTCGCGCGGGCCGCCGGGAATCACGCTGCTCTTGCCCGCCAGCGTGGACACCGAACGCGCCAGAAAGCGCAGACCGCCGTCGATCAGCTCGATTTGCTCGGTCACGATGGGTTGCAGATCGCCTGATGCCAAAGCGCTCCGGGCGCGCTCGTCGACCTGCCGCATGAAATCGGTCGTCATGGGATGCCTCCGAAATCGAATGATGAAATACGACCGCGGCGCAAGGTGCGTGTGCGGTGCGCGGCCCCTTCGAGGCCATCCTACACGGAGGTGGTTTTGCGGCCCGGTGCCCGTGGGCTGCCTTGGCCCGTTCAGCTCGCGCGCACATCCGCCACCGGTTCGGTGCCGAAGTCGGGCCGCGCCAGATAGGCCAGCACGCGCCGCGCGGCATCGTCGGGGCTGGTGAGCTGGCCGCCGCTTTTCAGTTGCTCGAAGTTGCCCCGGTCCGGGAACGCCGCCGCATCGGCGCCGCGCAACTGCACCTGCATGTCGGTGTCGATCACGCCGGGCGCCAGCGAACACACTTTGGCGCCGTTGGGTGCCAGCGCCTCGTCCAGCGCCAGGCAGCGGGTGAAGTGGTCCATGCCCGCCTTGGCAGCGCAATAGCCCGCCTGGGACGCCATGGCGCGGCGGCCGAGGCCCGACGAGATGTTGAGCACCTTGCGCGCGCCCGGCCAGGCACGCGTGGCGCCCAGGAATGCGGCGGTGAGCAGCATCGGCGCCTCCAGCCCCACGCGCAGCGCGTTGGTCAGGTCGCGCGGCTCAGCGTCGCGCAGCGGCACGATCGCGGGGATGACGCCAGCATTGTTGATCAGCGTGGCGCTGGCAAGGGCGGCGCCGTCCTGCTCGCCCAGCCACACGGCCAGGCGTGTGGCCACGGGCGCGGCGTCGGCCAGATTGGTGGCCCATTGCGTCAGCGTGGCGCCGGCGGCATCGGCCCGCGCGGCCAGCGCCTCGTCGGGGTGGCGGGCCAGCGTCAGCACGTGGTGGCCGGCGGCCAGCAGTTGCCCGGCCATGGCGCGGCCCATGCCGCGCGAGGCGCCGGTGAGGATGAACAGGTGACGGGCGGTGGCTTGCATGGTGGCGACGGTGCGTGGCATCAATGAAAAAAGGGTGCTGCCATCATGCAGCACCCTTGGGGTGGTGTCACGCATCGCGCCGGGTGGCGCGAGTGCCTGGCCCGATCAGGGCAGCGCGACCTGGGTGATCTTGCTGCCGCCCAGCGACACGCCGGCTTCCAGGCCCACGTTGGTCATCACGAAGCTGGAGACGGGCTTTTGCAGGGTCTGGGTGTCCACGTGGCCGTTGGCGCCCACGGTGCCCACTGCCACGGTGGCGTCGGCGTCGGCTGTCCAGCCTTTGCTGGAACGGAATTTGGCCAGTGCATCGGCGGTGTTGAACACGTAGACCACGGCACGCGATTGGCCGCCAGCCTGCCAGCCGACGGAAGCGCCGGTGGTGCTGTAGTAGTTCTCGGTCTTGCCGCCCACGCGCAGCGCGCCCTTGCCGTGGTCGGCACCGACCACGAACGAGCCGCCCACCACGGCCGGGAACACCAGCACGCCAGCGGCCTTGTCCACCATTTCACGCGTGCCGGGCACGGTGCTGTACAGGCGCGACAGGGTTTCATTGACTGCGGTTTCCATGGCGGCGCGGCTGGTGGCCGGTGCTGCCTGGCTTTGCTTGGTGGTAGTGGTGCAGCCGACCATGGCCACGCTGCCGAGGCCCAGTGCCACGGCCAAACCGATGGTGCGCAAGTTCATGTTTTTCATGTGTGTCCTTAAGTTTGAGTCGGGTTGACGACGAAACAGACTGTATGAGGACGCCCGAGGCCGGCACGTAGGACAGCAACCCGCGATCACGTCGAAAACCAACGCCAATGGCGTTGATGGATGGCCGCTTGAAAGCATTCAATCCATTGAGGGTTTCGTAATTCAGGACAAGCCTATGTCATGCCTTCACCTCATCCCGTCATTGCG
>JAUNUR010000120.1 GCA_030538085.1 Pseudomonadota bacterium
TGAGCGTTGAGCGTTGAGCGGGTGGGAAGCGCGGCGGCAAAAAGATTTTCGGTATTCACGCTGAACGCTGAACGCCCAACGCTGCACCCTCTTCCAGCACCCAGGTGTCCTTGGTCCCTCCGCCCTGCGACGAGTTGACGACCAGCGAGCCCTCCTTCAGCGCCACGCGCGTCAGGCCGCCCGGCACCATCCGCACTTCCTTGCCCGACAGCACGAAGGGCCGCAGGTCGATGTGGCGCGGAGCGATGCCGGATTCGACGTAGGTCGGGCAGCTCGACAGACTGAGCGTGGGCTGGGCGATGTAGCCGTCGGGCTTGGCCAGCACGGCCTGGCGGAACGCCTCGATCTCGGCCGCGGTCGATGCCGGCCCCACCAGCATGCCGTAGCCGCCGGCGCCGTGCACCTCCTTCACCACCAGGTCGGCCATGTGGTCCAGCACGTACTTCAGGTCATCGGCATCGCGGCACATGTAGGTGGGCACGTTGTTCAGAATCGGCTGCTCGCCCAGGTAGAACTCGATCATCTTCGGCACGTAGGGGTAGATCGACTTGTCGTCGGCCACGCCGGTGCCCACGGCATTGCAGATGGTCACGTGGCCGGCGCGGTAAGCCTCCATCAGGCCAGCACAGCCCAGCGTCGAATCGGGGCGGAACACCCGGGGGTCAAGGAAGTCGTCGTCCACGCGGCGGTAGATCACGTCCACGCGCTGCGGGCCGCCGGTGGTGCGCATGTAGACGAAACCGCCCTTGATGAACAGGTCCTGCCCCTCCACCAGTTCCACGCCCATTTGCTGCGCCAGGAAGGCGTGCTCGAAGTAGGCGCTGTTGTACATGCCGGGCGTCAGCACCACCACCGTGGGGTTGGCGGTGGCGACGGGGCTGCTGTCGCGCAGGGTCTCCAGCAGCAGGTCGGGGTAGTGCGCCACCGGCGCCACCTTGTACTGGCTGAACAGGCCGGGGAACAGCCGCATCATCATCTTGCGGTCTTCCAGCATGTAGCTCACGCCGCTGGGCACGCGCAGGTTGTCTTCCAGTACGTAGTAATCGCCACCGCCGCCCTCGCCACCCGCGCGCACGATGTCGACACCGGAGATGTGCGAATAAATCTGGCGGGGCACCGCCACGCCCTGCATGACGGCGCGGTACTGGCTGTTGCGCAGCACCTGCTCGGACGGGATCACGCCCGCCTTCAAGATTTCCTGCCCGTGGTACACGTCGTAGATGAAGCGGTTGAGCGCCGTCACGCGCTGCACCAGGCCGCGCTCCAGCATGGCCCATTCGTCGGCGGGAATGATGCGCGGGATCAGGTCGAACGGAATCAGCCGCTCGGTGCCCGCGCCGTCCTCGTCCTTGTCGCCGTAGACGGCGAAGGTGATGCCAACGCGGCGGAAAATCATCTCCGCCTCGTCGCGACGCGCACGCATGGTGTCGAGGCTTTGGGCGCGCAGCCACTCGGCGTAGGCCCGGTAGTGCGGCCGGATGGCGCGGTCCGGCTCGTAGCTGCGCCCATCCAGCCCGGCACCCGCCAACGCTTCATACATTTCATCGAACGGGTGCATCACCTACAGCCTCCAATCCAGTCCCAATCTATTTATTGAGAGTTTCGTAATTCATGACACGCCGCTTGCCCTCACCCCAACCCTCTCCCAGAGGGAGAGGGAGATTTCTTTCTGATGGCCCGCGCTGTCGTGATTTTTGAAAATTTCAATAGTGCGCCGTCCCGTGAATGCGGGACAGCCTACTAGGATACAAGGCGCGAAGCAGCCCGGCGTCAGCGCCCGCCGATCCGTGGCGTCGGCGCATGGTGCCAGTAGCGCCGGGCCTCATCGCGGTGGCAGCGCACCACGCCGGGGTGCCCGCTGTGCCAGCGCATGGCACCGCAAGCTGGCGAGTCGACGATCTGCGCGCCACGCTCGGCATAGCGCGCCGTCACGGTTGGCACCGGGTGGCCGAAGCGGTTGCGGTAACCCGACTGCACCAGCGCCCAGCGCGGCTGTACCGCGCCGATGAACCGCCCGGACGACGACGTGCGGCTGCCGTGGTGCGGCACCAGCAGCACGTCGGCGCGCAAATCTTCGTGGCGGGCCACCAGCCTCAGCTCTTGCGCCGTCTCAATGTCGCCCACCAGCAGCGCCGCCCGCTCGCCGGCGCGCACGCGCAGCACGCAGCTCAGCGCGTTGGCCTTGGCCGTCATGGCGTAGTCGGCGGCGTCGGGATGCAGCACGCTGAACTCCACGCCATCCCATGTCCATTGCTGCCCAGCCTGGCAGCGCATGGCGGTGCGCGTGTCCTGCAGCTCGTGTTCATCCTCGATCGACGACAGCAGGCTGGCACCCGGCTGCGCCGCCAGCACGGCGCGGGCACCGCCAACGTGGTCGGTGTCGCGGTGGCTCAGCACCAGCATGTTCACCCGTTCGCCGAACGCACGCAGCAGCGGCACCAGCACTCGGTGCCCGGCATCGCTCTCCCGCGAATAGCGCGGCCCCGCGTCGTACAGCAGCGTGTGCCCTGCCGTGCGCACGACGACGGCGCTGCCCTGCCCCACGTCCGCAGCCAGCAACTCGAACTGGCCCGCGGGTGGCCGCGCCGGCTGCCACAGCAGCAGCGGCAGCAACAGAGGCACGCCCGCCAGCCGCCACGGCCAGGGCCAGCGCAGTGCCAGCAGCACGCCGCCAGCCACGGCGGCCACGCCCAATGCCAGTGGCGCGGTCGCCATCGACACACTGGCCCATGGCCAAGTCGACAGCGCCCGCAACACCCAGGCCAGGGGCAGCAGCGCCCAGCCGGCGGCCGTCCACAGCGGCGCCCAGAGCATGCCCGCCAGCGCCAGCGGCGTGATCACCACCGTGACGGCTGGAATCGCCAGCAGGTTGGCCAGCAAGCCCACCACGGAAGCCTGCCCGAACAGGATCAGCGACAGCGGCGTCAACGCCAGCGTCACCACCCACTGCTCTCGCAAAAGCTTGATGAAAAACCCGGCTTTCGCGCCTGTTCCAGCCGCGCCATCAGCTCTTGAATCCGTAGCAAACAGAATGGCCACGGCGACGAAGCTGAGCCAGAACCCCGCCTGCAGCAGCGCCCACGGGTCCGCCGCCAGCACCACGGCACATGCCAGCAGCCAGGTCAGCCACCAGGGCCAGCGCAGGCCCGACAGCTTCAGTAGCGCGAAGGTCGCCAGCATCAGCACGGTGCGCTGCGCCGGCACGCCCCAGCCGCTGAACAGCGCATAGCCCGCGGCCAGCGCCACGCCGCCGATCAGCGCCGCGGTGGGCGCCGGCAGCCACAGGCAGGGGTTCCAGCGCGCGGCCCCGGCCCAGCGCCCCAGCCGCCGCCACAGCGCACCCACCAGCGCCACCGCCAGCCACGAGAACATGGTGATGTGCAGGCCAGAGATGCTCATCAGGTGCGCCACGCCGGTGGCGCGGAATACGTCCCAGTCGGCACGCTCGATCACGTTCTGGTCGCCCGTCACCAGCGCCGCCACGATGCCGGCAAAGCGCCGCGCGTCGGCATCGCCCTGGCCCGCGCCGTCCAGAATGCGGTCACGCACCGACTGGCGCCAGCGCTCCACCGACCAGCCGCCCACCGCCAGCCGGCGCGGTGGCGCATCGCGCGGGCTGGTGCGCACGTAGCCGGTGGCGCGGATGCCCTGCTCCCACAGCCACAGCTCGTAGTCGAAGCCGTGCGGGTTCTGGTTGCCGTGCGGGCGTTTGAGCCGCGCGGTGAGCCGCCAGCGGTCGCCCGCGCGCAGGTCGGCCGCCAGCGGTGCAGCCGCATCCGTCTCGTCGGCCGTGCTGACCGCCCCATACCAGGCCAGTTGCACCTGGGGCGGCAGACGCACCACGGCACCGTCAAGGCGCGCCTCGTCCACGTCGAAACGGAAGCGCCAGCCCATCGGGCCGCGCTGCGGCATGCGGGCGATGGTGCCCACCAGCACCACGTCGCGCCCTTCCAGGGCCGGATCCAGTTGCTGCGCCAGCCGTTGCTGCGCGCGCCAGCCAGTGACGGCGAATGCGGTCAGCGCCGCAGCCAGCAAGCACAGCAGGGCGATGCCCGGCATCGCGCGACGCGGTCGGCGCAGCCAGCGCATCAGCCCAAACAAGACACCCGCCACCAGCGCCACCGCCAGATAGTGCCCCGCCGGCCACAGCGCGCTTTGCTGCAACTGCCACGCCGTACCCAGCACCCAGCCCGCCAGCGTGGCCGTCAACGCATGCCCACGCCGGTGCAGGATCAACGCCCTGAAACGGTGCTCATGCATGGCGAAAACGCATGTCGAAAACCATTGATGACCACGACTTCAGGAGCTACCCGCGCTTGCCGCTGGCGCGCTGAAAGCCTGTTTATTGATGGGGAAAGCAGCGGGAGAAGAGATATCAGGAGCTTGCTTTCAAGTTTTTTCTCATCAATATCTTCCACTATTGGCATGGGAGCCTGCGCACGACCTCTGCACGGGTGTCGGGGCGCGATCTTGGGCGCCCTGCGGGCCACCCCCATGCAGCACCCACCTCACGCCAAAATCATGAACAAGCTCTTTGAACCTATTGATAGTTTCGTAATTCAGGACAAGCCTATGTCATGCCTTCACCTCATCCCGTCATTGC
>JAUNUR010000026.1 GCA_030538085.1 Pseudomonadota bacterium
TGACAAATGACAAATGACAAATGCGCCATTTGTCATTGAAGCGCAGCGAAGTCATTCGTCATCTTGAAAGCCGATGCGTACAAGACAAGCGCGGCGTATGGCTGTGCTTCGTGTACCGCTATCGCCGCCTCATGCTGCTGCGAACAGCATCGCTCACGGCTTCTTCTTGCTGCCCAGCTTGGATTCAGTGCCCGCCATCAGGCGCTGAATGTTTTCGCGGTGGCGCCAGATCAACAGCGCAGCCATCGCCATCATGGCCAGCGCCTTGGCGCCCGATGCTTGCCAGACCACTTCGTGACCCAGCAGGTAATAGGCCGGCGCGAACAGCGCGGCCACCATCGAGGCCAGCGACACGTAGCGGAAGAACACCACGATGATGACGAAGGTCAGCAGCGTGGCCAGCGCCAGCAGCGGCTCGAACGCGAGCAGTACGCCGACAGCGGTGGCAACGCCCTTGCCACCCTTGAAGCCGAAGAACACCGGGTACAGATGCCCCAGAAAGGCCGCCAGCCCCGCCAGCGCCTGCGCGCCCTCACCCAGCCCGTAGGCCGGGCCGAACCACTTCACCAGCATCACCGGCAGCCAGCCCTTGAAGGCATCCAGCAGCAGCGTGACGATGGCCGCCGGCTTGCTGCCGGAGCGCAGCACGTTGGTGGCGCCAGGGTTGCCGCTGCCGTAGGTGCGCGGGTCCGACAGGCCGAACGCACGGCTGACGATGACGGCAAAGCTGAGCGAGCCGATCAGATAGGCCGCCAGCGCGGCCAGGGCGGTGTGCAGCATCGACGCCTCCTTGCAATCCTTGTAGAAGGGGGGCATTGTGCCGCGTGTTACAACCGGCGCGACCATGAAGCCGAATCTGCTGCGCTGGCTCCCGATCCTTCTGGCCTGCCTGCCCCTGCTGCTGTGGCGCACTCCCTGGTCGCTGCTGCTGGGGCTGTTGCTGCTCGTGGCGGCGCATCGGCTGCTGGCGCGGTGGGTGCCCGACGCCTTCGCGCCCGAGCCCGACGCTGCGCGCGACTGGCGCTCGCACGTGCCAGCCGCCGCGTTGTTCAGCGGCTACCCCGTGAGCGTGGATCGCGTGCTGGACGACACCGAGAGCGAAATCGGCATGGGCGGCCCGCGCTTTGCCAGCGTGCTGCTGGCCGACGGCATGCTGGTCGACGGTGTGCGGCTGCAAGCCCCGCTCGTCACCGCGCAAGACGCCCACGGCCCCTGTCGGGCGCTGCTGCGCGCGCGGGGCGATGCCATGGTGCTTGCCGATCTGGCCACCCACACGCGCTACACCTTCGCGCCGGTGGACGGCCCGCCTGCGGCACATCTGCTTGCTCAGTGGGCCGGGCTGCCCGATGGCGAACGCGCGGCGGCGCTGCGCGCGGCCATGGCGTGCTGCGCGCCCGAGCCCTGCGTGGCGCTGCGCGGCCTGTGGCTGCAGCCTGCCCTGCGTGCCGACGCCCAGCCGGAGGATGTGCTGGAACGTCGCCTGCCCAGCGGCCGGCACCTGCAAGCCCGCACCGTGCTGCCACCCGATCTGCGCGCCGCGCGCAACCCTGCGCAGTGGGTTCAGCGCCCGCCCAACGCCCTGTGGCTGGACGGCCAGCCCACGCCGCACCACGTGATCGATCTGGATGACGTGGCGGAAAGCCCTGATGGCCGCACGCTGGTGCTGCACGGCGTGCTGCTCGGCCCCACAGGCGCTGTGCGTGAAGGCGTGTACCACCTCGCGCGGCTGACGCCGGGCGCAGCGCCGCACTGGTTCACCGTGCGTTCATGGGCCCAACAGGGCGGCCAGCTCTGGAGACTGGAATTGCCCCACGCCGACAACGGCGGCACCGTCACCTGGCGCGTGGCAGTTTTCGGCCACAGCGACGTGGTGCTTGCGGCATCCGCCACGCCGCCCGAAGCGATCACCCTGCCCACCGACGGATTCGACAGCCCCACGCTTCGGCTGCCCTTGCGCGAAGACGTTGTGCGGCTGCTGCTGCCAGTACAGGCTGATGGCGCCGGGCGAAGCAGCGACGCTGAACGAGTTACCCGCGGGTGACGGGTCTTCAGAATTGTGGGAGCGGGCTTGCCCGCGCTGGGGCGGTCTCGCAGGAGGGCGCACTGCGCACACTCAGCCCCAGGCCGCCACGCGCACGCTCAGACGTGGCCACCCACCAGCCGCGCTCACAGCTCAATCGCACACTGCACCGGCTTGGCGCCCAGCAGTTGCACACACATCTGCGGGTCAATACCGATCAGGTAGCCGCGTCGCCCGCCATTGAGGGCGATGCGCGGCAGGGCCAGGATGCTCTCTTCGATGTACACCGGCATCTGCCGCCGCGTGCCAAAGGGCGATGTGCCGCCCACCTGATAGCCACTGTGGCGGCTGGCCACTTCGGGCGCGCAGGGCTCGACCGACTTGGCGCCGATCTGCCGCGCCAGGTTCTTGGTGCTGACCTTGCGGTTGCCATGCATCAGCACGATGAGCGGCTTGGCTTGCTGGTCCTGCATCACCAGGGTCTTGACCACGGCGAAGGGGTCAAAACCCAGCACTTCGGCGCTGTGCGTGGCGCCGCCGTGTTCGACGTAGTCGTAGGGGTGCTCTGTGAAGGCCACGCCCCGTGCGCGCAGCAAGGCGGTGGCGGGTGTTTCGCTGACGTGGGCAGCGCGTGCCATCAGACCGAGTCGTCCCGCGCTCCTGCGCTTTCCAGCTGATCGTCGCGCGCCTTCACGGCGGCGCGCAGATCAAGCAGGATGGAAGTCAGCTCGATGCGGCCCTTGCTGCCGGCGATCTCGGCCATAGTGACCAGATCCTTGCCGAATCTCATGCGCTGCTCAGGCGTGAGCAATTGCGTCACGCACAGCGTGACCACGGTCATGGCGTCCACGACGGCGTTGAGAGACGCCTGGTTCAATTCAAGTTCGGAGTGACGGGCGGGCATGCTGAAAACGCAGTGATGAAAAAGCCGATCCTATCCCCCGGCCGCGTGTGTTGGGCAGTAATTGACGGTGCCACGGCCGCGCCCCATGCTCCCTACAATGCAGGCAGTAATCATTTTGAATTCAAAAGTCATGACTCAAATCAAGTTGCCGTGGTGGGCTGTCACACTCTTCGCGGTCATGGTCGGCATGCTCGTGCCGCGGCTGGCTCTGGCGCAGGAGCTTGGGCCAGCACTGCAGGGCCTGGGATTCATCCAGGGCGTGGTGGAGCGCGAGGCAGCGCGCAAGGCCGAGGCCGAGCGCCAACGCGCGATCGACGAAGGCGCGCTGAACATGCGCGAGCGGCTGGGCGCCCTGGCGATGGACCCCGAGGGCACGGCCTACGGCATGTTCACCCAGGCGCCGGGCAGCGGCGACCGCGCCGAGCAACTGGTCGCCGTGGCGCGCAAGGCCGTTGAGGCGTGCGAGGCGCAGCAGCCGCGCATGCCGTGCAACTTCGTGACCACCTTCAACTTCGAATGCCTGTCGATCGCGTGGAGCGCCAACACGATGCGACCGTTCTGGTACAGCGCCTTCATGTTGCGAGCGGCGGAAGAGTTCGCGATGGAGAAATGCGAGAAAGGCGGTGGCAACTGTCGTCTGGTCAAGACGGAGTGCGCCATCCAGCAAAGCGGCGCCAGCAACCTGCTGTCGCTCGGCACCACCACGGCCGGCCGCAGCGCCAGCGCCGCCGAGTTGGAGCGCATCAACGCCCGCACGCCGATGCTCGGCATGTTCATCGTCGACCCGAAGGCGACGGTGCTGCTGGGCCTGCTGAACCAGCCCTATCCGGGACGCGGCAAGCGCATCGAGCAATTGACGGGCGAGGTCAAGCTGCTGACCCTGATCAACGGCAACCGGCAGCAGGCGGCCGCGGTGCTGGGCAACCCGGCCATCGACAAGACGCCGGTGCACGTGTTCGCCAACACCTGCTCGGCGGCGGCGATTCCGGCCGACCCCTCCAGCACGGCGAAGGACCTCTTTTTCGCCGACGCGCCGAACCCGGCACTGGCGGCCGAACTGGCCAAGGAACATTGCCAGCGCGAATTCAAGAGTGGCTGCAACGCCAGCGCGCTGAGCGACGAACAAGCCTGCACGGGCGAATTCGTGCGCGCCGCCGACCGCGAAACCGCCCGCGGACCGGTGTTCGGCGCCGTGGCCGTGGACCAGGGTGTCAACGGCATCGCCGTCGTGCTCAACCAAACCTCGCGCGCACAGGCCAAGGCGGCGGTGGAAGCGTCGACCACTTTGCTGGCGCCGCTGAATGGCAAGGCCATGGCCGAGGCCACGCGGCTGGCCCGTTCGAGCCCGAAGACCGGCGTGGTCACGTTCGCCAACGGCTGCGCGGGCATTGCCCATCCCAAGGCGGGCGCCCGTTCCGTGATGGACGTGTTCCTGCTGACCGACGAGACGGCCGACGATGCGCGGCGGCGCGCCAAGCGGCGTTGCGAGAGCGTCACCGGCGGCGCCTGCGTCGCCCTGGAGATTCCGCAGGCGACGGTGTGCGCGGGCGACTACATCAAGGACCTGTCGGAAAACCTGGGCCGCAAGTAGGCCGACACCCGGGGCCACACGCGCGAACGCCTTCAGTTGGCCGGGTCGCGCATCTCCAGCCGGATAGCGTCGCAGGCGGCCAGCACCTCGTCGGACAGCTGCACATTCCAGGCGTCCAGGTCTTCGTCCAGCTGCGCCAGCGTGGTGACACCGATGATGGTGCTGGCCACGCGCCAGTTACGGTAGCAAAAAGCCAACGCCAGTTGCGTGGGCGTCAGGCCGTGGTCACGCGCCAGCTCGTTGTAGCGCCTGGCGGCGGCCAGGGCCGATTCGCGGCCCCAGCGCTGGTTCTTCATGCGCTGGTACAGGCTCATGCGGCCACGCGGCGCGTCGGGGCCGTGAATGCCGGTGGCGTCGTACTTGCCGGTCAGCAGGCCAAAGCCCAGCGGCGAATAGGCCAGCAGACCAACGTTCAGCCTGTGGCAGGTTTCGTCCAGGCCGTTGTCGTAGACGCGGCTGATCAGGCAATACGGGTTCTGCGTGGTGGCGATGCGCGGCAGGCCGTGCTCCTCGGCCAGGCGCACGAATTCATGCACGCCGTAGGGCGTTTCGTTCGACAAGCCGATGTGCCGCACCTTGCCGGCCTGCACCAGCTTGGCCAGCGCTTCAAGCTGCTCGCGGATGGGCGTTTGCGACTTTTCCTGCGCGGGGTCGTAATACAGGCTGCCGAAAGCAGGCACGTGGCGCTCGGGCCAGTGGATCTGGTAGAGGTCGATCACGTCGGTGCGCAGGCGCTTGAGGCTGGCGTTGCACGACGCCTCGATGTCGGCCGCCGTCATGCCCTGCCCTTCGCGAATCCATGGCATGCCGCGCGCGGGGCCGGCCACCTTGCTGGCAAGCACGACTTTCTGGCGCATGCCCGGCCGCTGGCTGAGCCAGTTGCCGATGAAGGTCTCGGTGGCGCCGCAGATGGGCGCGCTGGGCGGCACGGGGTACATCTCGGCCGTGTCGAGAAAGTTGATGCCGCGGGCGATGGCGCGGTCCATGATGGCGTGCGAGGTGGGTTCGTCCACCTGCTCGCCGAAGGTCATGGTGCCAAGGCAGATGGGGGTAACGCGCAAGTCGCTGGTGCCGAGAAGGATGGTGTTCATGCGATCAGGGGTTGAGGCTGGAAGAAAAACGCCGCCCGAGTGTAGATGCGCCACCGAGCCACATCAACACGTACCGATGCGTCTTCCGTGGGAATGGTCTTATGCGCATTGGCTTTCAAAATGACGAATGACGAATGACTTCGCTGCGCTTCAATGACAAATGGCGCATTCGTCATTTGTGAGGCGGCGCCAGCTGCGGTACCCCCTGTCCCCAGGCGGACGGCCTGTCCGCGCGCCTCCTGAATAATGCCGCCCCATGTACGCCGTCCAACGCCCTTCCCGCTCCGAGTTCGTTCCCATCCGCCTGCACCGCTACCACGTGCGCTTGTGGGGCGATGCTTCGTCCACCCTGCCGCCGCTGGTGTTGGTGCACGGGTGGATGGACGTGGCGGCGAGCTGGCAGTTCATGGTCGATACGCTCTCGCCCGCGTTCTTCGCCGGTCGCCTGATCATCGCGCCCGACTGGCGCGGCTTTGGCCGGTCCACGGGGCCAGCCTGCGACCATTACACGTTTGCCGACTACCTGGGCGATCTGGAATGGCTGCTCGACCATTACGCGGGTGAGCGGCCAGTCGATCTGGTCGGCCACAGCATGGGCGGCAACATCGCGATGATGTACGCGGGCACGCGCCCCCAGCGCATCCGGCGCCTGGTCAATCTGGAAGGTTTCGGCATGCCGGCCACCCAGCCGTCACAGGCGCCGCGGCGCTACGCCCGGTGGCTGGGCGAGCTGAAAGCCTTGCACCGTGGCGAGCAGGCGCTGAAAACCTATGACGATCTGGCTGGCGTGGCCGCCCGCCTGATGAAGACCAACCGCCGCCTCACACAGGCCAAGGCCGATTGGCTGGCGCATAAATGGTCGGAAGACCGCGCGCTGCCCGACGGCGCCGCGCGCCGCGCGATTCTGGGCGACGCGGCCCACCGCATCATCAACCCGCAGTTGTTCCGCGTTGACGAAATGCTGGCGCTGTACGCCGCCATCACCGCCCCCGTGCTGATGACGGAAGGCAGCGACGACAGCCTGGGCACATGGTGGCAAGGCAAGTTCACGCTGCAGGAATTTCACGAGCGCCTGAACGCCGTGCCCCAGGTGCGCCGCGTGGTGCTGCCCGACTGCGGCCACATGCTGCACCACGACCAGCCCGAGGCCCTGGCCCGGTTGGTCGAGGATTTTCTGGATACGCCCTGACTCGGGGCCATCAACAACCGGCACCCGCCGGTCAGCCGAACTGGACCCCCACCATCGGGTCCGTCATGCCCACGACATGCAGCGCCACATAGGCGAGCACGCCGACCAGCAGCACGTAGTAGATCGTCGGGATGATGGTGCGCCGCAGCGTGACACCCTCGCGCCCCAGCAGGCCCACGGTGGCCGATGCCGCCACCACGTTGTGGATGGCGATCATGTTGCCCGCCGCCGCGCCCGCCGATTGCGCCGCCACCAGCGTGGCGCCGCTGGCGCCCAGCGCCTGCGCCACGCTGTACTGGAACTGGCTCAGCATCAGGTTCGACACCGTGTTGCTGCCCGCCAGGAAAGCGCCCAGCGCACCCACCGTGGGCGCGAACAACGGATAGGCGCCGCCCACCGTGTCGGCCACCCACTGCGCCATGGCGATCGGCATGCTCGGCAGCTCGGCCAGGTTCACGCCGGACTGGATCATCACCCGCACCATGGGCACCGTGAAAATCAGCACGAAGCCCGCGCCGACCAGCGTTCGCGCCGATTCACCGGCGGCCTTGCCGAAATCGCTCCAGCGCATGCGGTGCAGCAGCACCGTGATCAGGCACACCAGCACCAGAATGCCGCCCGGCAGGTACAGCGGCTGGAAGTTGCCGTTGATGCCACTTTCGCCCAGGATGCCGCGCGTCGCCCACTGCACGCCCATCAACCCCTGCTTGAGCGGCTCGATGGTCCGCGTCAGCACCAGAAAGACAGCCAGCAGCACGTAGGGCAGCCAGGCCACGAACAGCGGCATGCGTTTTTCGTTGCTGCCCAGCTCCATGTGCAGGCTTCCGACCCACTCCCTCGGCCACTCGGCGGCGGGCGGGAAGTCCCACTCGCGCTTGGGCACCAGAAAACCCACGCGCGCCGCCATCGCCGCCACGGCCAGGCCCAGCAGGCCGCCGATGATCGAAGGGAATTCCGGTCCCAGGTACACGGCCGACAGCGTGTACGGCACGGTGAAGGCGAACGCCGCGAAGATGGCGAACGGCGCCGCCGCCAGCCCTTCGGTCCATGAGCGGTTCTTGCCGAAGAAGCGCGTCATGAACACCACCAGGAACAGCGGTATCAGCGTGCCGCAAATGGCGTGAAAAATCGCCGTCTGCGCCACCACCAGATGAAAGAACTCGGCCCAAGTGTGGCCCTGGGCCTCCAGCGCCTGCGTCATAGCGTCGCGCTGCAGGCCGCCCTGCACGCCCACCAGCATCGGCGTGCCCACCGCGCCGAACGACACCGGCGTGGACTGGATGATGAGCCCGAAGATCACCGCCGCCAGCGCTGGAAAGCCCACCGCCACCATCAGCGGCCCGACCACCGCCGCCGGCGTGCCAAAGCCCGATGCGCCCTCGATGAAGCAGCCGAACAGCCACGCGATCAGGATGACCTGGATACGCCGGTCACCCGACAGGCCAGAAAAACCCGAGCGAATGGTGCCGATGCCGCCCGAGTACTTGAGCGTGTTCAGCAGCAGCAGCGCGCCGAAGATGATCCACAGCACCTGCGCGGTGATGATGAGCCCTTCCATCGACGCGGCCGCGATGCGGTTGAAGCTGACGTCCCAGGCCAGCAGCGCGATCAACGCGGTGAGTACGTACACGATCGGCATCGCCGTTCTGGCCGCCATGCGAAAGCCGACGAGCAGCACGCCCGCCAGCGCAATGGGTGCGAAGGCGAGCAGCGCCTGCATTCCGTGTCCCATGATGATTTTTCCTCCTGCGTTGATGGAGCGGCCTGTCATGACCCACGCCAAATCAAACTTACTACCTATTGATATTTTCAAAAATCACGACAGCGCGGGCTATCAGAAAAATTCCCTCACATTCCCTCGTCATTGCGGCGAAGGCCGCAATCCATGGGGCGTCACCTTGACGCGGCGTTCACCTGCGGACACCGTGTGGATTGCGGCCTTCGCCGCAATGACAGGATGAGGTGAAGGCATTACGTATGCTTGTCCTGAATTACGAAACTCTCAATAGTTAAGCAGGGGGAGTCTGCCGCCATCGCGCACCTGTGCACATCGGGTCGATCCCTGAAAGCAGGCACCGGTCAACGCCAACACGGAAACCGGATCTTGCCTGCGGACAGTGGCTGACGGCGAAGTGAGGTTCGTGCCTGATGGCGCTTGGCTTACCCGCCCCGTGGCCCGGGCGGTCCGTGACAGGCACTTCTCAGTCGTCATTGCAGCGAAAGCCGCAATGACGGGAAGAAGCGATGACAAATGACCGAGGCTGGCGCCGCATGACCAATGACGAACGCGCCATTTGTCATTGAAGCGCAGCGAAGTCATTTGTCATTTGTCATATTGAAAGCCAATGCACATCAGTCCACCGAGGCGGCGCGCAACTCGCGGCGCAGAATCTTGCCGACGTTGCTCTTGGGCAGTTCGGCGCGGAATTCGACATGGCGTGGCCGCTTGTAGCCAGTCAGCCGGTCATGGCAATGCGCCAGTACGGCATCCTCGGTCAGCGCCGGATCGCTCTTGACCGCGAACACCTTGATGGCCTCGCCCTGCGCCTCGTCGGGCACGCCCACCACCGCGCATTCCACGATGCCGGGACAGGTGGAGATGACGTTCTCGATCTCGTTGGGGAACACGTTGAAGCCGCTGACGATGATCATGTCCTTCTTGCGGTCGACGATGCGCACGTGACCACGCTCGTCCATCTGCGCCACGTCGCCGGTGCGCAGGAAACCGTCGGCGGTGAAGGCGCGCCGGGTTTCGTCGGGCTGGTTGTAGTAGCCGCTCATGACGTTGGCGCCGCGGATGCACAGCTCGCCAATCTCGCCCAGGGGCAGGTTGCGGCCCTCGTCGTCCTTGATGGCGATGTCGATGCCCGACATGGGCAGGCCGATGGTGCCGGTGAACTCGCGGCTGGTCACGGGGTTGTTGGTGCCGATGCCGCAGGTCTCGCTCATGCCCCAGCCCTCCACCATGGGGCAGCCGGTGGTCTCCAGCCAGCGCTGCGCGGTGCCGGGCGACGCCGCCATGCCACCGGCCTGCGAGATGCGCAGCCGCGAGAAGTCCACGTTCTTGAACTCCGGCTGCTGAAGCAAGGCGTTGAACAGCGTGTTGACCGCGGGCAGGATGTGGAACGGGCGCGCGGCCAGCGTCTTGACGAAACCCTTGAAATCGCGCGGGTTGGGCACCAGCGTCATCACCCAGCCCTGGCGCGTGGCCAGCAGGCACAGGATGAGCGCGAAGATGTGATACAGCGGCAGCGCCGCGATGGCGTGGCGCTGCTCGCCGTCGCCCGTGGCCAGCGCCGGCTTGCACCACTCGTCGGCCGACAGCGTGGCCGCCACCACCGCGCGATGCGTCAGCATGGCGCCCTTGGACAGGCCGGTGGTGCCGCCCGTGTACTGCAAAAAGGCCACCGAATCGGGCGACTGCCGCACCGGCTTCAGCGACCAGCCGGCACCCAGCGCCAGCGCCCGCTTGAACGGCGTCACCGTCAGGCCATCCTCCGTGGACAGCGAAAAGGCGGGCACCATCTTCTTGATCCGGCGCACGGCAAAGGTGACGAGCGCGCCTTTCAGCCCACCCATCAGATCACCCATGGCCGACACCGCTACATGGCGGATGGACGTGCGCGCCACCACCTCCTGCAGCGTGTGGGCGAAGTTCTCCAGGATCACGATGGCGGCGGCGCCCGAGTCCTTCAACTGGTGCTCCAGCTCGCGCGCCGTGTACAGCGGATTGACGTTGACGCAGGTGTAGCCAGCGCGCAGGATGGCCGCCATGGTGACGGGAAACTGTGGCACGTTGGGCAGCATCAGCGCCACGCGCGCGCCCGGCTCCAGCCCCAGCGATTGCAGCCACGCACCCAGCGCGGCGGAATGCCGATCCAGCTCGCGGTAGCTCATCCGCGCGCCCATGCAAATCGAATAGTGGCGGTCGGCGAAGTTCTTGAGCGACTCCTCGATCAGGCTCGTCACCGTCGGGTAGCGGCTGGGGTCAACGTCATGCGGCACGCCTTCGGGATAGTTGCGCAGCCAGATGCGGTCCATGTCGGACGGGCGAGACAAGGTGTGCGTGGTATTCATGCACACCATTTTGATAAGAAAAGATACATCTTCCGCCATCCGGTTTCACCCTGAGATGCACAAACGCAGCATGTCGCCAAGGTGATTGCCGTCGCCTCATCACGCGCCTGTGCCATGAATCGCCAGCACCGCCCCGCAAAAAGATCGGTTCTGCGAAAATCACGGGTTTCGCGCATTGCGCGCGCCCATCCATTTCGCGCCCCGCACGCGCCTTTTTTCGGAAAACAACAGCCATGGAAGCAGAACACATCAACCAGATTGGTCACCAGATCGAAGACCTGAGCGCTCGCACCGCCGAGCTACGGGGGTATCTTTGACTACGCTGCCAAGGCCGAACGCCTGCGCACCGTGAACGCCGCGCTGGAAGACCCGGCGGTCTGGAACGATCCCAAGAAGGCCCAGGAACTGGGCAAGGAAAAAAAAGCGCTCGATGGCGTGGTCGTCACGCTCGATGACCTCACCCGCAACCTGGCCGACAACGCTGAATTGTTCGAGCTGAGCAGCGACGAGGATGACGAGGCCGCCCTGCAGGCCATCGCCGACGACGTGGCCGAGCTGGAAAAGACGGTGGAAGAGCTGGAGTTCCGCCGCATGTTCAATCAGCCGGCCGACGCCAACAACGCCTTCCTCGACATCCAGGCCGGCGCCGGCGGCACCGAGGCGCAGGACTGGGCCAGCATGCTGCTGCGCCAGTACCTGAGGTACGCCGAGCGCAAGGGTTTCAAGACCGACATCGAGGACGAAACCCCCGGCGACACCGCCGGCATCAAGGGCGCCACCGTGCGCATCGAAGGCGAATACGCCTACGGCCTGCTGCGCACCGAAACCGGTGTGCACCGCCTGGTGCGCAAGTCGCCGTTCGACTCATCGGGCGGGCGTCACACCAGCTTCGCCAGCGTGTTCGTCTACCCCGAGATCGACGACTCAATCGAGATCGACATCAACCCCGCCGACGTGCGCGTGGACACCTACCGCGCATCGGGCGCGGGCGGTCAGCACATCAACAAGACCGACTCGGCCGTGCGCCTGACGCACGAGCCCACCGGCATCGTGGTGCAGTGCCAGGACAGCCGCAGCCAGCACAGCAACCGCGACGTGGCCTGGCAGCGCCTGCGCTCGCGCCTGTACGACCACGAGATGCGCAAACGCACCGAAGAGCAGCAAAAGCTGGAAGACAGCAAGACCGACGTCGGCTGGGGCCACCAGATCCGCAGCTACGTGCTGGACAACAGCCGCATCAAGGACTTGCGTACCAACGTCGAAATCAGCAACACGCAGAAAGTGCTGGATGGCGACCTGGATGCCTTCATCGAGGCGAGCCTGAAGCAGGGCGTGTAATACCGTTTCACGTTCAAACAGATGGCTACTCGTGCGCGATGCGATGACGAAATGATCTCGCTGCGCTTGAACGCCTGTCCCGGCGCAGGCCGGGGACGGCGGCTGCGCCGCCATGACAACCATTGAGCACGAGGCATTTCGTGCATCACCCGCGTCATGTCGTCATAACGCCCGCACAGCGGCGAAGTCATTCCGTCACCCCAGCTTGCCAAGGCACATCCGATAGCCATGAAGCCCAACGCCCACCAGCCCGCCAGTCAATGGAAAAGCGCCGTGCTCGCCCATGCTGCCCATTTGAACGACTACATCCTGCGCGGCGATGCCTGTGACTGGCAAGACATGGATGCCCATGATCCGGCGCCCGATCTGTCGGCGCTGCTTCCGCAGATGCTGGCCGAACTGCGCGCGGCCAACGCCGAGGGTAGCGAGGCGGCGATCAACGCATTTCGCGAACACTGGCCGCCAATGCACGAGGCCACGCTGGAGCTGCTGGAAGAAAGCAGCCAGGGCTTCGGCGCGCTGGCCTGGCTGCCCGATGGCGACCTGCTGGTGCGCACCGGCTGCTGGTACGAGCCGGGCCGCGTTCTGTGCATTCAGGGCTTGCGCATCGTGGACATGCCGCATGTCGAGATGTTCGGCCTCAGTCCGAACCAGCGGGTGCTGGCACTGGCCGCGAACGGCTCGGTCCGCCTGGTGCCAAGCACCGACTGCACCAACCAGGCCGAGCTGGCCACGTTCAGCTTGCCCGATGGCAGCGAAGGCCTGCCCGCCGGCCACCCCGTGAACGACCAGCGCGAGCACCCCGGCACCGACATTCAATTGCTGCTGCCTTTCGACGATGCCAGCGGCGTCGTGGTGGTGCAAAGCGCTGGCGTGTTCCTGCTCACTGCCTCCGGCACCACGCGCCTGCTGCCCACCGACACCGAGCTGGCCGAGGCCATGAAGGACAAGACACGCTACCCCGTGTACCTGGACATGTGCCACGCGGCCATTTCGCCGGACGGACGATGGATCGTGTGCGGCGCGCAGGATGGCCCACACCGCGTGTTCAACGCGCGTGGCGAGCTGGTCGACAGCATCGGCCCTCATGGCGAATACCCGCACCACGCCGCCTTCTTTGCCGATGGCCGCCATGCGGCAATGAATGCCTGCCATTTCTACAACGGCGCCACGATCGCCGTTGACGCAAGCGCGTTCGGCGGCATCCAGACGGACTACTACGAAGAGCACCCCGCCGTGACCGTCATCGACCCGTCGGCGCGGGTATATGCCAGCGCACCCGCCGGTCACGCACTCGTGCTGGGCGACGCCCAAGGCTATCTCTGGGCACGTGACCACACGGGCCAGTTGCAATGGAAGCAGTACGTGGGCGGCACGATCTGCGCCATGGCGGCATCGGCCGATGGCGCGCGCTTGGCCGTCGGGACTTATTCGGGTACGGTCCACATCATCGACCTCGCGGATACCCGGCCCGCGCCAGAACAAGTGGGCGTGCGCGCCCGCAAGGAGCTGCGGCGATGGGTCTTCTGGAAGAAGGAAAATCAGCCGCTGGCGTGGTGAGCGCCTTGGTCAGCCCAGCGCAAACCCCAGTACGCCGACCTGGAGATTTCGGAACATGGTGAAAGTGCTTGATTATCAAGAAGTCTCAGATACGGCTTGTGGGAGCGGCCTTGGCCGCGATGGCAG
Source organism: Pseudomonadota bacterium (assembly GCA_030538085.1). GTDB lineage: Bacteria > Pseudomonadota > Gammaproteobacteria > Burkholderiales > Burkholderiaceae_C > Ottowia. Next base: position 13,897 of record JAUNUR010000026.1, read on the forward strand.
CGTTTCGCCCTGAGCCAAGGCTTATCGCGGGCAAGCCCGCTCCCACAAAAAACGATGGAAAACCGCGTGCATGCATGCACGCTCTGAAACTCGTTGATAAGCAAGTGAAAGTGATGGATTCGGCCCGAGGGCAAGACGCACACCGCAGCGATACCGGGTGTATCGCGAGGATGAGCAACGCCGCCATCGGGTAGCCTTGCAACGGATTCAGCGGCTCGACCGATGGATTCACGATATTTCCCCTCCCGCCATGCAGCCGCAGGCGCGAGCAACCATTGAATTGAAAGCAAACAGGAGTTTGGATGCGCGAAGGACAACCCTCCGTCACCCGCCGCCAGGATTACGCCCCCCCCGCGTTCTGGATCGATTCGGTCGAACTCACCTTCGATCTCGACCCCGCCAAGACCCGCGTGCTCAACCGCATGCGCCTGCGCCGCAACCCCGACGTGCCAGTGCAACCGCTGCGCCTGGATGGCGACGAGCTGAACCTGTCGCGCGTCATGCTGGCCGGCCAGGGCTGCAGCTTCCGCATGGACGGCGAGACACTGGTGCTGGAGAACCTGCCCGAGGGCACCGCCCCGTTCGAGCTGGAAATCTTCACCACCTGCTATCCCGAGAAGAACAGCAAGCTCATGGGTCTGTTCATGAGCGGTGGCGACTTCTTCACGCAGTGCGAGGCCGAGGGCTTTCGCCGCATCACCTACTTCCTCGACCGGCCGGATGTGATGGCCAGCTACACCGTCACCCTGCGCGCCGACAAGGCGCGCTATCCCGTCCTGCTGTCCAACGGCAACCTCACCGACGCGGGCGACCTGCCCGAAGGCCGCCACTTCGCCACCTGGCACGACCCGCACAAGAAGCCCAGCTACCTGTTCGCCCTGGTGGCCGGCAAGCTGGTGGCACGCGAGCAGCGCATCGCCACCCGGTCGGGCAGCGAGCACCTGCTGCAGGTCTACGTGCGCCCCGGCGACCTGGACAAGACCGAGCACGCGATGAACTCGCTGATCCACTCGGTGCTGTGGGACGAGGCGCGCTTCGGCCTGCCGCTGGATCTGGAGCGCTTCATGGTGGTGGCCACCAGCGACTTCAACGCCGGCGCGATGGAGAACAAGGGCCTCAACATCTTCAACACCAAGTACGTGCTGGCCAAGCCATCCACGGCCACCGACGGCGACTACGACGCCATCGAAAGCGTGATCGGCCACGAGTACTTCCACAACTGGACGGGCAACCGCGTCACCTGCCGCGACTGGTTCCAGCTCAGCCTGAAAGAAGGCCTGACCGTGTTCCGCGACCAGGAGTTCAGCCAGGACCTGGCCGGCACGCCCAGCGCGCGCGCCGTCAAACGCATCCAGGACGTCATCCGCCTGCGCGCGGCGCAGTTCCCCGAAGACGCCGGCCCCATGGCCCACCCCGTGCGCCCTGACGAATACCTGGAGATCAGCAACTTCTACACCACCACCATCTACGAGAAGGGTGCCGAAGTGGTGCGCATGTACCAGACGCTGGTAGGCCGCGACGGCTTCCGCAAGGGGCTGGATCTGTACTTCCAGCGCCACGACGGCCAGGCCGTGACCTGCGACGATTTCGCCCAGGCCATGGCCGACGCCAACCCGGACAGTGACCTCGCCCGCCTGCTGCCCCAGTTCAAGCGCTGGTACAGCCAGGCCGGCACGCCGGTGGTGAAGGCCGAGGGGCGGTACGACGCCGCCGCGCGCACCTACACCCTCACGCTGTCGCAAAGCTGCCCGGCCACGCCCGGCCAGCCGGTGAAAGAGCCCTTTGTCATCCCCGTGCGCCTGGGTCTGGTCGGCCCCCACGGGCGCGATATGCCACTGCAGCTTGAAGATGGCTGGGCGGCGCCCATCGAAGGCAGCTACACCCACGTCTTGAGCCAGCCCACCGAGACACTCGTCTTTTCGCACGTGGACGCCGAACCCGTGCCCTCGCTGCTGCGCGGCTTCTCGGCCCCGGTCAACCTGGACTGCGACTACAGCACCGCGCAACTGCTGCACCTGCTGGCGCACGACAGCGACCCCTTCAACCGCTGGGAAGCCGGGCAGCAGCTGGGCCTGCGCAAGGCCATCGAACTGCTGGCCCACACCGGCGACGTGCCGGCCCGCCCGCTGGACGACGCCTACGTGGCCGCCCTGCGCGCCGTGCTGCGTCACCCCACGCTGGATGCCGCGTTCAAGGAATTGGTGCTCACCCTGCCCGGCGAGGACTACATTGCCGAGCAGCTCGACGTGGTCGACCCGCAACGCATCCACGCCGTGTGCGACGCCATGGAACTGCAGCTGGCCACCGACCTGCACGCCGACTGGCAGTGGGCTTACGAGCAGAACGAGCACACCGGCGCCTACACGCCCGACCCCGTGTCATCAGGCCGGCGCGCCCTGGCCGGCCTGGCCCTGCACATGCTGTGCCTGTCGGCACGCACAAGCGGCGACACGGTGTGGCCCGGCAAGGCCTATCAGCGCGTGAAGGACGCCGGCAACATGACCGACCGCCGCAACGCGCTGGAGGCCCTGCTTTATGCCGGTCATGAACTGGCTGAGCGCGCGCTGGCGCGCTACTACGCGGTGTTCAAGGACGAGCCGCTGGCGCTGGACAAGTGGTTCGCCCTGCAAGCCTGCGCGCCCGACCGTGGCGGCAATGTGCTGCCCGCCGTGCGCGAGCTGATGAAGCACCCCGACTTCAGCCTGCGCAACCCCAACCGCGCGCGCAGCGTGGTGTTCAGCTACTGCCACGGCAACCCGGCGGCCTTCCACCGGCGCGACGCCGCCGGCTACGTCTACTGGGCCGACCGCGTGCTGGAACTCGACGCGCTCAACCCACAGGTGGCCGCCCGCCTGGCCCGCGCCATGGACGCCTGGGCGCGCCTGGCCGAGCCCTACCGCGGCGGCGCGCGCGACGCCATTGCCCGCGTGGCCACACACCCCAGCCTGAGCAACGACGTGCGCGAAGTCATCACGCGCGCACTGGCCGAAGCCGGTGACACCCCGGCGCCGATGGCCGCGACGGCCACCGACACCGAGGCCCGCACCGCCCCCTCCCCCGACTCCGAACCGAAAGGCGACGCATGAGCAAGCGCATCTCCCTCACCCGCTACCTGGTCGAAAAACAGCGCCACGACGGCCATATCCCGGCGCAGCTGCGCCTGCTGCTGGAAGTGGTGGCGCGCGCCTGCAAAAGCATCAGCCACGCCGTCAACAAGGGCGCGCTGGGCGGCGTGCTGGGCAGCGCCGGCAGCGAGAACGTGCAAGGCGAAGTGCAGAAAAAACTCGACATCATCGCCAACGAGGTGCTGATCGAGGCCAACGAATGGGGCGGCCACCTGGCGGCCATGGCCAGCGAGGAGATGAACAACATCTACCTCATCCCCAACCGCTACCCGCGCGGCGAATACCTGCTGCTGATGGACCCGCTGGACGGCTCCAGCAACATCGATGTCAACGTCAGCATCGGCACCATCTTCAGCGTGCTGCGCATGCCCGAGGGCGACCGCGGCGTGGAGGAAGGCGACTTCCTGCAGCCCGGCAAATGCCAGGTGGCCGCTGGTTACTGCGTGTATGGCCCGCAGACCACGCTGGTGCTGACGGTGGGCGACGGCGTGGCCATGTTCACGCTCGACCGCGAACTGGGCAGCTTCGTACTGACGCAGGACGACGTGCGCATCCCCGAAGACACCAAGGAATTCGCCATCAACATGAGCAACATGCGCCATTGGGACGCTCCCATGACGCGCTACATCGACGAATGCCTGGCCGGCAAGGACGGCCCACGCGGCAAGGACTTCAACATGCGCTGGGTGGCCAGCATGGTGGCCGACGTGCACCGCATCATGACGCGCGGCGGCATCTTCATGTACCCGTGGGACAAGCGCGAGCCCAACAAGCCCGGCAAGCTGCGCCTGATGTACGAGGCCAACCCCATGGCCTGGCTCATCGAGCAGGCCGGCGGCGCCGCCACCAATGGCCGCGAGCGCATCATGGAGGTGCAGCCCACGCTGCTGCACGAGCGCGTGGCCGTGGTGCTGGGCAGCAAGAACGAAGTGGACCGCGTAACGCAGTATCACCTGGAAGCCGGCGCCCCGGCTTCATAAGCCGCCACTGTCCAGCCCCATTCAAGCCGACGCGGTTTTTCCACGTCGGCTTTTTTCATGCCCGACGCCCATTACGGATCAAAGCTACCCCTTCGCGTTCAAGCGGATCACCACGCGGGTGCAATGCGATGACGAAATGACCTCGCTGCGCTTCGATGATGGCGGCCGTGCCGCCATGACACCATGGAGCGCCTAGTACACCGACACGGAGATTTCGAAACGTGAAAGCGCGCCTTCGCCCCGATGGCGGCGTTGCACATCCTCGCGATACCACCCGGTATCGCTGCGGTGTGCGCCTTGCCCTCGGGCCGAATCCATCACTTTCACCATGTTCCGAAATCTCCGTGTCGGCGTACTAGCGCTTCGCGCACGGTCATCGTCATTTCGTCATTGACGCCGCGAAGCGGCGAAGTCATTCCGTCATGAGTCAAAAACCATCTTTTTGAACGCAAAACGGTATTCGTCATTCCGGCGAAGGCCGGAATCCAGACGGCGTGCACTGGGAAACATGGATCCCGGCCTTCGCCGGGATGACGGTGATTGACGTTTCTGAAACGAAATGAAATCCTTTCCCACCCATGAATTTCTCTATTGACAGAAATATCAGACATGATCAACAATTGTCGCCATGCAACTTACCGACACCGCTCGCCGCTTCGTCGTCCACTGGGGCGAAATGGGTTCCGCCTGGGGCGTCAACCGCACCGTCTCGCAGATCCACGCCCTGCTCTACTACCATGGCCGCCCGCTCAACGCCGAAGACATCGCCGACACGCTGAGCGTGGCGCGCTCCAACGTCAGCACCAGCCTGAAGGAGTTGCAAAACTGGGGCCTGGTGCGCGTCACCCACGTGCTGGGCGACCGGCGTGACTATTTCGAAACGTCCAGCGACGTGTGGGAGCTGTTCCGCACCATCGTGCGCGAGCGCAAGGAGCGCGAATTCGACCCCACCACGCGCCTGCTGCGCGAATTGGTGGCGCAACCGGGTTTCGAGGCCGAGCCAGCCGACACCCAGGACCGCGTGCAGGAAACCCTGCGCTTCATGGAGTCGCTCGGTTCATGGGCCGACGAGATGCTGCGACTGTCACCCCCCACGCTTGAAAAGGTGCTGCGCATGGGTGCCAGCGTGCAGCGTTTCGTGCGCGGCAAGGACGAGAAGTAAAAAAATTTACCTCTTAATTTCTGTTTTTACTGAAATACCATAAATATCATGAACGACATCACCTACCCCCTCACCCTGTATTTCGATGGCGCCTGCCCCTTGTGCGTGGCCGACATGGACAACCTGCGTCTGCGCGACAGCGCGGGCCGCCTGCGCTTCATCGATGCGTCGGCCCCCGGCTTCGATGCCGCGCCCGCCGGCACGACGGTGGCCGACCTGATGGCGGCCATGCATGCGCGGACGGCCGATGGACGGCTGCTGCGCGGCGTGGCCGTGTTCGAGGCCGCCTACGACGCGGTGGGCCTGCACCAGGTCAGCGGCTGGCTGCGCTCGCCCACGTGGCGGCCACTGCTGGAGCGGCTCTACCCCTTCGTCGCCCGCCATCGCCAGCACTTGCCCCGCCCGCTGGTGCGCCTGTTGTTTGGCCGCGCCCTGCGCCGCGCCGCCGAACAGGCCGCCATGCGCCGTTGCAGCGCGGACGGCGCGTGCCGCATCGACCCTCAGTAATACATCCAACCCCAGGAGATCAGCCATGGACCTGCCACTTTTCATCGCCAGCCTGCTGGTTGCCGCCGCCGCCCCCGTGCTGGCCGTGCGCTACCTGCAACCCATTCTGTTGCGCGTGCTGCAACAGCTTTGCCCAGGCGATGCGGCGGCCGCGTTCTGGCTGCGCTGCTGCTACCTGCTGGCCTTGTGCGGCAGCCTGGTGCTGATGCTGCTGTTCGGCAATTTCGATCCCGGCCAGAACGCGGTGCAGGTTGCCCGGCGCGGGCTGCTGCTGGTGCTGGGCGGGGTGTTCTTCAGCGTCATGTTCATCTCGCGCAGCGTGTGGAGCCAGGTGCGCCGCGGCCAGACCGATGCCGCGGCAGCCACAACCGCGCCAGACTGGAAGGAATAAGGCCATGAACATCCTGCTGTGCGGCGCCAGCGGCTTCATCGGCCGCCACGTTCAGGCCGTGCTGGCGGATGGCGGCCACCAGGTACGCGCCGCCAGCCGGCGCAGCCTGCCGCCCATCGACTTCGCCCGTGCCACGCAGGCACGCGACTGGCTGCCGCATCTGCACGGCATCGACGCCGTGGTCAACGCCGTCGGCGTGCTGCGCGACTCCTCCCGGCAGCCCATGGCCGCGCTGCACGACGCCGCACCGCGCGCCCTGTTCGACGCCTGCGCCCAGGCCGGCGTGCGGCGCGTGATGCAGGTGTCGGCACTGGGCATCGAAGGCAACCCCACGCTGTACGCCCGCAGCAAGCAGGCCGCCGACGCGCACCTGCTGGCGCTGACGCAGGCGGGGCGGCTGGACGGCGTGGTGCTGCGGCCCAGCATCGTGTTTGGGCCGGGCGGGCAAAGCAGCCGCCTGTTCGTGACGCTGGCTCGCCTGCCCTGGCTGGCTTTGCCGCGCCCGGTGCGCCACGCGCGCGTGCAGCCGTTGGCCGTGCGGGAACTGGCCACGGTGGTTGCACGCCTGCTGGCCGACCCGCCACGCCAGGGCACGCTCGAACTGGGTGGCCCCCGCGCATTGACGCTCGGCGAGTTCATCGCCAGCCTGCGCCGGCAGCTTGGCCATGGCCCGGCGCGCGTGCTGGACCTGCCCGACGCACTCACCCAGCTCAGCGCACGGATCGGCGACTGGGTGCCGCTGGCACCGTGGTGCAGCGAAACGCTGGCCCTGCTGGCACAGGACAACGTGGCCCGCCCCGACCTATTGCACGAGCTGCTGGGTCGCGCACCCACGCCGCCCGAGCACCTGATGGATGCCACGTGGAATGCGGTGTGATTTGGTCCAAAAACCCATTGAATCCCACACGGAATAAGCGCAAACAGCTATCAAACCAGAAGCAAATGACACATCCGATCAACCCTGCTCCCGCACCCACGTCCAACCTGCTGCCGCTGCGCCTGAGCCTGGTCGCCGTCTGGCTGTGGACCGCCCTCGTCAGCCTGATCGAGTGGAACGGCCAGAGCCTGCAACTGCTGCATGCCGGCGGCGTGACCAGCCCGGCGCTGACGCCAGCGCTGATCGGCGGCGGCGCCGCGCTGGACGCGGCACTGGGCATCGCCCTGTGGCGCTGGCCCCGGCGCGCGGTGTTCGTGACCGCCTTCGCCGCAACGCTGTTCATGACCACCATCGCCACCGCGCTGCTCCCCGCGCTGTGGCTGCATCCGCTGGGGCCGCTCAGCAAGAACCTGCCCATCCTGGCGGCGCTGTGGCTGCTGTGGAGTGCTGAACCTGGAAAAAAGGCGGTTGAAGCATGAACACCTACCTCGTTCTCAAATGGATTCACATCCTCAGCAGCGTGCTGATGGTGGGCACCGGCTTCGGCTCGGCGTTCTACATGTTCTTCGCCAACCGCAGTGGCAGCGTGGCGGCGCAGGCCGTGGTCAGCCGGCTGGTGGTGCGCGCCGACACCTGGTTCACCACGCCGGCCATCATCGTGCAGCCCGTCACCGGCGTGTGGATGGCGCACCTGGCCGGCTGGCCGTTGACCACGCCGTGGCTGCTGGCGTCGATTGGCTTGTACCTGCTGGCCGGTGCCTGCTGGCTGCCGGTGGTGTGGCTGCAAATCCGCATGGCCCGGCTGGCGCGGGCCGCCAGCACCCACGGCACGCCGCTGCCGCCCGCCTATGCCCGGCTGCAGCGCACGTGGGAATGGCTGGGTTATCCGGCCTTCGTCGCCATGCTGGTGGTGTACTGGTTGATGGTGAACAAGCCAGCGCTGGGCTATTGAAAATTTCGTAATTCATGACACGCCGCTTGCCCTCACCCCAACCCTCTCCCAGAGGGAGAGGGAGATTTCTTTCTGATAGCCCGCGCTGTCGTGATTTTTGAAAATATCAATAGGCGTGAATCTCACGCCACCTCGTATTCCACCGCATGCGCCTCCCACGGCAAGGGCACTTCCCAGCGGTGCAGCATGCGCATCAGGTGCTTGTTGCTCAGCGTCGTGTCGCGCTTGTCATTGCGCGCAAGGACGGTGACTTCGGGCGCTTCCAGATACACCAGCCGCACACGGGCGTGGTAGGCGTACAGCAAATCCAGCGTGCGGCTGCGCATGTCGTGGGACAGGTGCGTGGCGTTCCAGACAAAGCGCGCATGGCCGCGCAGCAGGGCCTTGGCCTTGTCGATGGCGTGGTGCGCGGCCTTGCCGTCGTTCTCGCCATGTTTCAGCCCCAGCTCGGCCTTGGCGTCGTCGAACGACACCGCGGGCCAATCCTTGGCGTGCTGGCGCACCCAGGTGTCCTTGCCCGAGGCGGGCAGGCCGCTCAGCACGATGACTTCGCTGCCCGCCAGCGGGTGCTGGGCAAATTGCGGGTCGATCGCCTTGCCGCGCGCGTACAGCAGGCGCGTGTGCGCGTCGGCGGCGGGCCACGGCGCGTTCCAGCAGCCTTGCTCGCGCGCCAGTTCCTCGAACAGCTCGATGTCTGCCAGATGGCTGGCCTGATCGGCGCAGACGCGGCCGCGCATGTCGGCGCGCGCCACGCAGGCCAGCTCCGACACGTCCAGCTCCCACGACAGGCGGCGCACGATGCGTTCGGGCGCCTCGCCGCGCCGGCTGTCGAACGCGAAAAACGGCAGCTGATGCACGGCCACGATGCGGCACACCGCCTCGCGCTGCGCGAACGGCATGCCCGCGCGCCACAGCAGGATGCGGGCATCGACCGCGCCGCGCCGGGAGTGGCCGGGCTGGCCGATGGCGCCGGTGACGGGGTCGATCACCGTGGTGTCGGGCTTGGCGATGTCGTGCAGCAGCGCGGCGGTGAACATCACCTCCTGGCGCGGGCGGGCGGCGCTTTGCCAGACGGGATCCGACAGCAGCGCGTCCAGCACCATCCGGGTGTGGATGCCGACGTTGCCCTCGGCGTGGTGCCGCGGGTCCTGGGGCGTGGTCTCCAGCCGGTGCAGCGCGGGCAGCAGCTCGCACAGCAGCGGCCAGTCGTGGCCCGCCCCCGGCGCGGGGATCAGGGTTTGCAATGTTTTCCAGAGCATGATGCGACTCCTTCCGGTTCAGGGCATTTGCGCGGCGAACGCCACGGGGTCGAAGGCGCGCAGCGCGTCCAGCGACGTCAGGGTCCGCAGGCCCAGCGGCTCCCAGCCCAGCGTGGGCAGCGGCGCGTACAGATCGACCCCTTCGGCCAGCATGTTGGGCAGCAGGGGCCGCGCCAGGTGGTGCGAGCCGGAATCCAGAATGGTCTGCGTGAAGCCGGGGCGCACCCACTTGTAGCGGGCTTCGACAAAGTCATCGTTCTCCACCTTCAGGTACAGCCCTTCGGACTCGTCCTGCGCGTTGGTCTGCTTCCAGGTCAGCGCCAGCGGCAAGCCCGCGCGCGCCACCTGCTGCTCGAAGTGCTGGCGCCACGCTCGGCTCTTGGCGAGCGAGCGGTACACCAGCTTTTTCAGCAGCTTCAGATCGGTCGGCATCGGCCCGGCGTACAGCACCGGCACCGACACCAGCGGCAGGCCGCGCAGCAGCGCTTGGCGGCGCGGTGTCGACAGGAACCGGCCCGTGTGCCGATCCAGCAGGTCGAACTCCAGCAAGAAGTGCGGCAGCCGGTCGTACCAGACCGAATGCTTGGCGTACATGGCCTCGCCATACAGCACCCAGCGGTCTTCCAGCCGCGCCAGCAAGGCATCGGCATGCGCCTGCGCCCAGGGCTTGAGCCAGTTGAACTGGCGCTCGCTCCCGCCGCCGACCAGATAGTGGCCGCGCGATTGCAGCAGCAATTGGCCGTCCGCGCTGAACGACAGGCCGCAGTTGGCCCCGTCCAGCTTTTCCTCGATCACGACATGCTTGCCCGCCAGCGCGGCCAGCGGCGTCTGGTCGCGGCCATCGTCGCCCGCTTGCAGGCGCGAGCCTTGCAGATGCGCCGTGCGCGGATACCTGGCCAGTTCCAGGGATTGAAGGGGTTTCATTTCCGTCTCCTAGCAGCACCGTGCCCGCTGCGTTGGAGAGGCAGGTCAGGCGGTACCGCGGTTCATTTGGGAAGAACCGACGACGGAAAACGTGATGCGGGCACGGTGCGTGCCCCAGGATTGACCGGGCAAATAGGAAAACCCGGCGCTCAGGTGTCTGGCGTCAAATCACGAACCGGGTCATCCTTCAGCGGCACCATGGCGTACCGGTGGCAGGGTGAGGGTTCGCGTCTGATCGAAAGACGCGGTCGTCGGTCAGCAGGTGACGAGTGCGCAGGACACGGTGAACTCCAAACTGCCTTGAAGACAGGGTCCAAGGTAGCGCAGGTGAAAGAAGGCGCGCATCTTAATCCAATTCCAGATCAAAGCTGCAATCTCGTCATTGCGGCGAAGGCCGCAATCCAAACGGCGTGTGTAGGGAAACATGGATCCCGGCCTTCGCCGGGATGACGGTGATTAACGCCTTGGAGTGGAGTTTGAAGGCGAAACATCGCCCAAATGGAGTTATTGAAAGTTTCGTAATTCAGGACAAGCCTATGTAATGCCTTCACCTCATCCCGTCATTGCGGCGAAGGCCGCAATCCACACGGTGTCCGCGGGTCAACACCGTGTCAAGGGACGTTCCATGGATTGCGGCCTTCGCCGCAATGACGAGGGAATGTGAGGGGATTTTTCTGATAGCCCGCGCTGTCGTGATGATTGAAACTCTCCATAGTTGCACCAGCCGCCGCATGGCAAAGGCCATTGCGGTGTGTGTGACGCAGATGCTTCAGTTTGAGTGGGTTCAATCGACACTGATTCAACGTCTATCCGCAAGCGTTCAATGCGCCTGCTCCCAGTTCGGCCCCACGCCCACCTCGGCCAGCAGCGGTACCTTCAGCTCGGCCACGGCGGCCATCAGCTTCGGTACCTCGGCCTTCACCCAGTCGATCTCGGCCTGGGGCACCTCGAACACCAGTTCGTCATGCACCTGCATGATCATGCGCGTGGCACGCCGTTCTTTTTCAAGTACGCCTTGCACCGCCACCATGGCCTTCTTGATCAGGTCGGCCGCCGTGCCCTGCATGGGCGCGTTGATGGCGGCGCGCTCGGCAGCGGAGCGGCGCGGGCCGTTGGGGCTGTTGATCTCGGGCAGGATCAGGCGGCGGCCGAACACGGTCTCGACATAGCCCTGCGCCTTGGCCGCCTGCTTGGTCTCGTCCATGTAGCGCTTCACGCCGGGATAGCGATCGAAATAGCGCTCGATATAGTTGCGCGCCGCCGTGTTGTCGATGCCGAGGTTGCGCGCCAGCCCAAAGCTGCTCATGCCGTAAATCAGGCCGAAGTTGATGACCTTGGCGTAGCGGCGCTGCTCGCTGCTGACCTGATCCGGCGCGACACCGAACACTTCGCTCGCCGTGGCGCGGTGCACGTCCAGCCCTTCGGTGAAGGCCTTCAGCAGTGCCTCGTCATCCGACAGGTGCGCCATGATGCGCAGCTCGATCTGGCTGTAGTCGGCGCTGACGACCACGTGCCCCGGCGGCGCGATGAAGGCCTCGCGGATGCGGCGGCCTTCCGCCGTGCGGATGGGGATGTTCTGCAGGTTCGGATCGTTGCTGGCCAGCCGCCCCGTCACCGCCACCGCCTGCGCGTAATGCGTGTGCACGCGCCCGGTGGCGGGGTTCACCATCTGCGGCAGCTTGTCGGTGTAGGTGCTCTTCAGCTTGGCAAGACCGCGATGCTCCAGGATGCGCGCGGGCAGCGGGTAGTCCTCGGCCAGCTTTTCCAGCACCTCCTCGTCGGTGCTGGGCTTGCCGGTGGCGGTTTTCTTGACCACGGGCAGGCCGAGCTTGTCGAAGAAGATTTCGCCAATCTGCTTAGGCGACCCCAAGTTGAAGGGCTGGCCCGCCAGTTCGTGCGCCTCCTGCTCCAGTTGCAAAATGCGCTGGCCCAGCTCGTGGCTTTGCTGGCGCAGCAGTTCGCTGTCGATCAGCACGCCATGGCGCTCGATCTGGAACAACACCTCGCTGGTGGCGATTTCCAGCTCATAGATTTGCAGCAGCCCGGCGTTCTGCTGCAGGCGCGGCCACAGCGTGAGATGCACGTCCAGCGTCTGGTCGGCATCCTCGGCACCGTAGTGCACGGCCTGCTCGAACGGCGCCTGCGCGAACGGGATCTGATGCGCGCCCTTGCCGCACAGGTCTTCATAGCTGGTGCCGCTACGGCCCAGGTGCCGGTCGGCCAAGCTCGCCAGGCCGTGCGGGCGGTGCACTTCGAGCACGTAGCTTTGCAGCATGGTGTCGTGCGCGTAGCCCGCCACCTCGATGCCGTGGTTGGCGAACACGTGGCGGTCGTACTTGATGTGCTGGCCCAGCTTCTTCTTGGCCGGGTCTTCCAGCCAGGGCTTCAGGCGCGCCAGCGCCTCATCCAGCGGCAGTTGCGCTGGCGCATCGGGGCCATCGTGGGCCAGCGGGATGTAGGCCGCTTCGCCCGGCTGCACACTGAACGAGATGCCGACGATGCGCGCCTGCATCTCGTCGAGCGAGGTGGTTTCTGTGTCCAGCGCCGTCAGCTCCGCCGCGTCGATCTTCGCCAGCCAGCGGTCGAAGGCGGGCCAGTCAAGCACCGTCTCGTAGCGCACGTCACCGCCCACCTGCGACGCCGTCGGTGGATCGGCAAACAGGTCGTCGGTGGGCGTGGCGGCTGCGGGCTTGCGGGCCGGCTTGGCGGCTGCGCCGCCCGTCAAGGCCTTGGCCAGCGACTTGAAGCCGAACTGCTCATAAAAACCCGCTAGATCGCCCGTTTGTTGTTCGCGTACAGCTATCGAATCAAGAGCTGGAAGCCCCTCCACGTGGCCATCCAGATCGCAATCGGTGCGTATCCGCAGCAGCTGGCGCCCCATCGGCAGCCAGTCGAGCGAGTTGCGCAGGTTCTCGCCCGCCGCGCCCTTGATCTGGTCTGCGGCGGCCAGGATGCCATCCAGCGAGCCATGCTCGTTCAGCCATTTGGCGGCGGTCTTGGGGCCGACCTTGTCGACGCCCGGCACGTTGTCGATGGCGTCGCCCAGCAGCACCTGGTAGTCGAGCATCTGGTCGGGCCGCACGCCGAACTCGGCCTGCACGCCGGCCTCGTCGCGGCGCTTGCCGCTCATGGTGTCGATGATGCTGATGTGCGGCGTCACCAGCTGCGCCAGATCCTTGTCGCCGCTGGAGATGACCACCTCCACCCCCTGCCGCGCGGCGGCGTACGCCAGCGTGCCGATCACGTCGTCGGCCTCCACGCCGGGCACCGCCAGCACCGTCCAGCCCAGCAGGCGCACCACGGCGTGAATCGGCTCGATCTGGCTGCGCAGGCCGTCGGGCATGGGCGAGCGGTTGGCCTTGTAGTCGGGGTACAGGTCGTCGCGGAAGGTCTTGCCGGGCGCGTCGAACACGCAGGCGGCGTACTGTGCGTCGGGGTATTCCTTGCGCAGCGCGCCCAGCATGTTGATCATGCCGCGGATGGCGCCGGTGGGCTGGCTGGCTGGGTCGGCCGGGTCCGCGCGCAGGTCGGGCATGGCGTGGTAGGCGCGGTACAGGTAGCTGGAGCCGTCGACCAGCAGCAGGCGTGGCGCGGGCGTGGCTTCGGGCGCGGAAGGGGTGTCTGTCATGCCGGCATTGTGCACGGCGGCCTATGCCTCGTGGATGAGTGCCGCCTAGAATACGGGCATGCGTTCCATCACCGTTTTCAAGGCCGTCATGGCCGCCTGCGGCCTGTCATTGCTGGGTCCGCTGGCGCTGGCACAAACCACCACCGCCCCCACCGCCAGCCCAGTGCGCAATGAACCCGCGCTGGACCGCAACACCCAGCGCGTGGAACACATCCAGCACGAAGACGCTGGCAGCCGCGTGAACGAGGTGCGTGTGGGCGGGCAGACCCGGTCCATCACCGTGCAGCCCAAGGCCGGCGTGCCCTCGTACGACGTGCAGCCCGCCGACGCCACGGGCATGGGTGCCGGTAACCGCGAAACCGGCCCCGGCAACGCTGGCCGCCGCGTCTGGAAACTGCATCAATTCTGATAGCGCATCACGCAAGCTGGACCAGCGCTACATGGCGGTTTACACCGAAGTCTCCGAGGACGAGGCCCGTGCCCTGCTGCAATCGCTGGGCCTGGGCGATCTGACATCGCTGCGCGGCATCGAGGGCGGCATCGAGAACACCAACTACTTCGCCAGCAGCACGCACGGCGAATGGGTGCTGACGCTGTTCGAGCGCCTGACGCACGCGCAGCTGCCCTTCTACCTGCACCTGATGAAGCACCTGGCCCAGCACGGCGTGCCCGTGCCCGATCCGCAGGCCAAGGCCGAGGGCGTGCGCATCGGCCCCGGCGAGGACGACATCCTGCACACCGTGTGCGGCAAGCCCGCCGCCGTGGTCAACCGCCTGCGCGGCAGGAGCGAGCTGGCCCCCGGCCCGGCGCACTGCGCCGCCGTGGGCGAGATGCTGGCGCGCGCCCACCTGGCCGCGCGCGACTACGACCGCCACCTGCCCAACCTGCGCGGCCTGCCATGGTGGAACGAGACCGTGCCGGTGGTGCTGCCCCATCTTGACGACAGCCAGGCCACGCTGATCCGCGCCGAGCTGGCCTACCAGAACCACGTGGCCGCCGGCTCCGCCTATGCCGCCCTGCCGCGCGGCGCCGTGCATGCCGACCTGTTCCGCGACAACGTGATGTTCGAGGGCACGCCCCAGCAGCCGGTGCTGACCGGCTTTTTCGACTGGTACTTCGCCGGCGTCGACACCTGGCTGTTCGATCTGGCCGTGACGCTGAACGACTGGGCCGTCGACCTGCCCACCGGCCATGCCGACGAAGCCCGCACGCGGGCCCTGCTGGATGCCTACCAGGCGGTGCGCCCGCTCACCGATGCCGAGCGCCGCCTGCTGCCGGCCATGCTGCGCGCCGGTGCGCTGCGCTTCTGGACCTCGCGCCTGTGGGACTGGCACCTGCCGCGCGAGGCCAGCATGCTCAAGCCCCACGACCCGACACACTTCGAACGTGTGCTGCGCCAGCGCGTGGCCGCGCCGCTGCACGCATGAAGCTCAACATCGTTCCCGCCCGCACCGGGGCGCGGTGGGTACGCGAAGGCGTACGCATTTTCTGGAAGCAGCCGCTGGCCTTCGCCGGACTGTTCTTCATGTTCCTGGCCGCCACCGTCGTGGCCACGATGCTGCCCCTGGTGGGCGACGTGCTGGCGCTGGTGCTGGTGCCCGCCGCCACGGTGGGGCTGATGTCGGCCACGCGGCAAGTGCTGGACGGGCGCTTTCCCCTGCCGGTGACACTGCTGGTGGCGCTGCGGCAGTCACCAGCCAAGACCCGCGCCATGCTGATCCTTGGCGGCCTGTACGCCCTGGCCGTGCTGCTGATCATCGGGCTGGCCAGCTTGCTGGGCGATGGCAAGCTGCCGCAGCTGCTGGCCCAGGAAGGCGGACGCGTGACGCCCGAGATGATGGCCAAGCCCGAGGTGCGCGAGGCCGCGCGTGCCGCCATGCGGCAGCTGATGATGGCGGGCCTGCTCTACATACCGGTGTCGGTGCTGTTCTGGCACGCGCCGGCGTTGGTGCACTGGCACGACGTGCCGGTGGGCAAGAGCCTGTTCTTCAGCGCCGTCGGGGTGCTGCGCAACACCGGCGCCTACCTGATCTACGGCATGGGCTGGATGCTGCTGATGGCCATCGCCTGGATGGCCCTGCTGATGGCCGCCGCGATGATGAACAACCTGAACCTCGCCGTGAGCGGCATGTTCCCGGTCGGCCTGGCCATCGTCACCATGTTCTACGCCTCGCTGTGGTTCACGTTCCGCGACAGCTTTGCCCCGGAGCCACCGCCCCAGGCGCCGTCACCCTAACGTCACGCCAAAGTCACCAAGGTTTCATTCAACACGCGCAGCATGGGCCGGTTTCCACCAAACCCTCCTTGCCGTGATGAACCTCCACCTGCCCCGCCTTCACCGCGCCATGATGATGGCCCCGATCGCTCTCGCCACGGCCCTGGTGGCCTGCGGCGGCGGTAACGACGACAAACCCGCTCCCACCCAGCCGGCGCCCGATGCCAAGCCGCTGGCGCTGACCATCGCGCACATCAACGATCACCATTCCAGCCTGGACCCGTTCGCCAATCAGGTGATGAACATCGGCGGCACCGACACCCAGGTCGAGCTGGGCGGTTTTGCCCGCGTCAGCAGCGCCTTCAAGGCCTACGACGGCCGCGACGACGTACTGAAGCTGCACGCGGGCGATGCCAACACCGGCACCCTGTACTACACGCTGTTCAAGGGCAAGGCCGACGCCGAACTGATGAACACCGTCTGCTTCGACGCCATGGGCGTGGGCAACCACGAATTCGACGACGGTGACGGCCAGCTCAAGTCCTTCATCGACGCCCTGCACGCCGGGGCCTGCAAAACGCCGGTGCTGGCCGCCAACGTCAAGCCCCAGGTGGGCACGCCGCTGGCACCCAAGGCGGCCGACGACTACCTGAAGCCCTATGCCATCAAGACCGTCAAGGACGTGTCTATCGGCATCATCGGCATCTCCGTGAAAGGCAAAACGCAGAACTCATCCAGCCCGTTGCCCACCACCGCGTTCGAGGACGAAGCCGTGGCCGCGCAGCGCACCATCGACCAGCTCAAGGGCCAGGGCGTGCGGCACATCGTGCTGCTCACCCACATCGGCTACGAGGCCGACAAGGCACTGGCCGCCAAACTGACCGACGTCGACGTGATCATCGGCGGCGATTCGCACACGCTGCTGGGCGACTTCTCCAGCCTGGGCGATGGCTACGCGGCCTCTGGCCCCTACCCCACGCAGGCCGTCAACAAGGACGGCAAGCCCGTCTGCATCGGCCAGGCCTGGGAATACAGCAAGGCCATCGGCGAGATGCGCGTGAACTTCAACAGTGCTGGTGAAGTCACTGCGTGCGAGGGCCAGTCTTCGCTGATCATCGGCGACAGCTTCAATCGCAAGGACGCCAACGGCACCTGGACGCCAGTTGACGCGGCCACGCAGCAGCAAATCACCACCGCCGTGGCCGCCAACAAGAGCCTGAAGCTGCTCACCGCCGACGCCGGCGCGGCCACGGCGCTCCAGCGCTATTCCGGCCAGGTGGACGAGCTGAAGAAACAGTCCATCGGCGCCACCACCGACGCGCTGTGCCTGGTGCGCACACCCGGCCACACCACCAACCGCAGCGCGGGCACGCCCGGCTGCGAAGAGGCCAACAAACTGGCCCGTGGCAGCGACATCGCCCAGGTGGTGGCCCAATCCTTTCTCAACGCCAGCTTGCGCGCCGACATCGCCATCCAGAACGCAGGTGGCGTGCGCGTGCCGCTGAAAGCCGGCACCATCACCATGGGCGACGCCTTCACCGTGCTGCCGTTCACCAACGTGCTGGTCGAACTGCCACTGACGGGCGCACAAGTGGCCAGCGTGCTGGAAGACGCCGTGGGCCACTACCTCGACGCGGGCCAGGCTGAAGGCGGCGGCCACCCCTACGCCGCCGGTCTGCGCTGGAACCTGGACATGAGCCAGCCCAAGGGCAAACGCTTCAGCCAGATTCAGGTGAAGGATCGCAAGACCGGCAACTGGTCGGCCATCGACCCGGCCAAGACCTACATCGTGGCCACCAACGACTTCATCGCCAAGGGCCAGGACGGCTACGCCACCTTCAAGCCCATCTACGACAGCGGCAATTTCGTCAACAACTACCTGCTGTACACGCAGACCTTCGTGGACTACATCCGCGCCAAGGGCACCGTGACACGCCCTGCGGCGGGCGAGTATTCGCACCAGTCCGTGATCACCAAGAGCGGTGTGCGCCTGCCCTGATTTTTTCCGTCGACCACTCTTTCCACCTCTCCAGACCATGTCCGTCACACCAGCGGCTGGTCTGGTTTTTTTAAGTCCTACGCCCACATCCTGTATGCCCATGCGCCCCCTTCCCCTGCACTCCGTCCTGACATCCATGCTGCTGGCGGCATCGCTGGTCGCCTGTGGTGGCGACAATGACCACCCGCCCGCCACCACACCACCGACATCCGAAACTCCGCCGACCGCCCCCGAAAAAACCCCGGTGGCCCTGTCACTGGAAAAAATCGGCGGCTACAACAGCAACATCTTCGGCAAGAGCGCGGCGGAGATTCCTGCGTTCGACGCCGCATCCAAACGCGCCTTCGTCGTCAACGCCGCCGCTGGCAAAGTCGATGTGCTCGACCTGACCAGCCCGACGCAAACCACAAAACTCGGCGAGATCGACGCCAGCGCGGTACTTGCCGGTGCAGAAATCAACAGCGTGGCGGTGCACAACGGCCTGGTGGCCGTGGCCATTCAGGCCAACCCAAAAACGGATCCGGGCCGTGTGGCGCTGTACCGCGCCAGCGATCTGGCATTGCTGGGCCATGTGGCCGTAGGCGCCCTGCCCGACATGCTGACCTTCACGCCCGACGGCAAGACCGTGCTGGTCGCCAACGAGGGCGAGCCCAGCGACGATTACCAGATCGACCCCGAAGGCTCCATCAGCGTCATCGACGTGAGCAACCCGGCAGCGCCCACCGCGCGCACGGCCGGTTTTACAGCCTTCAATGGCCAGGAAGCCGCCTTGCTCACCAAGGGCATCCGCATCTTCGGCCCCAAGGCCACCGCCTCCCAGGACATCGAGCCTGAATACATCGCTGTGTCTTCCGACGGCAAAACCGCCTGGGTGACGCTGCAAGAGAACAACGCGCTGGCCAAGGTGGACATTGCATCGGCCACCGTGACCGCCATCACCCCCCTGGGCTACAAGGACCATGGCGTGGCGGGCAACGAGCTTGACGTGTCTGACACCGACCTCAAGGCCGACATCCGCACCTGGCCCGGCGTGCGCGGCCTGTACCTGCCTGATTCGATTGCCTCCTACCAGGCCGATGGCAAAACCTACCTGGTCACCGCCAACGAAGGCGACGCCCGCGCCTGGGGTGAAACCAACCCCGACTACTTCAACGGCGACACCAGCAAGGGCTTTGTGGAAGAGTTCCGCGTCAAGCACCTGATCAACGCCAAGGGCTGGAGCGGCCGCAAGGGCGACGATCTGCCGGCCCACCTGGCTGCCACGGCAGCAGGCGGCCTGCTCAACCCCGCCACCTTCGGCTACTGCGGCGCCATTGCCGGTAACCCCGGCGCCTGCCGCGACGACAACAATCTGGGCCGCCTGACCATTACCTGGACCATGGGCTACCAGACCAACCCCGATGGCACACCCAAGCTCTATACCGCAGCCGGCGTGGCCGACCCGGTCAATGGCAACCGCCTGATGTACGACCACCTCTATGCCTTCGGCGGGCGCTCGTTCAGCATCTGGGACGACAACGGCCAACTGGTGTGGGACTCGGGCGCCGAGCTGGAGCAATTCCTGGCCAGTGATGCGTGCAAGGTGGGCGCCGCCCGCGACAAGCTGTGCAAGGACTTCTTCAACTCCAACCACGAAGCGGGTGCCAGCATGGACAACCGCAGCGACAACAAAGGCCCTGAGCCTGAAGGCGTTACTGTCGGCAAGATCGGCGAGAAGACTTTCGCCTTCATCGGGCTTGAGCGCATGGGTGGCGTGATGGTGTACGACATCACCAACCCCAAGGCACCCGTGCGCGTGGACTACATCAACACCCGCGAAGACTGGACCACCAAAGACCCGTCTACCGTGGGTGCCGCTGCAGGCGACCTCGGCCCCGAAGGACTGGTGTTCGTGCCCGCCGCGCAGTCGCCCAACGGCAAGCCGATGCTGCTGGTGGGCAACGAGGTGAGTGGCACCACAGCCATTTACCAGCTCAATCTGGGCTATTGAGCCCGCACGTCGCCTGACCAAAAGACAGCACCTTCCAGGTGCTGTTTTTGTATATCGATCCGGAAAAAACGACCAGCCGGTTCCTCAACGTGGAATAAAGCGTATCCAAACCCAGAACGAAGGGGGGACTTGCCAAATTTATTCAACCATCAAAACTGGCTTTGCCGCTTGGTTCACAAGCGCGAGCAGCTCCTGTTTTGATTGTGAAGAATGGCTAAACATGGCTATCGTCTGGATAAGCCGATTCCAGGCATTCATCCACCAATGGCGGCCACCAAGCAGGCGCCCCCTACTCCACCACCGTCAGCTTGGCCACCGCCAGCGCCAGCCACTTGTCGCCATGGCGCGGAAAGCCGACCTTGGCGCGCGCATCGTCGCCCGCGCCTTCCACGGCCAGCACCTTGCCTTCACCGAACTTGTTGTGAAACACCTGCTGGCCGACGGCGATGCCGTGCGTCTGCTCGGCCTTGCGCCGGGGCAACGGCGCGGCGGCAAAGCTTGAATCAAGGGCGCTGTTCCCCCAGGCGGGACGCGCGCCGCCCGCCATCGACGCCGACGCCGGCATGTCGGCAAAGCCGCTGCGCCGGGGCGTGATCCACTTCAGCGCCTCCTCGGGCAGTTCCTCCAGAAAGCGGCTGCGCACGTGGTAGCGCGTCTGCCCGTGCAGCATGCGCGTCTGCGCGTGGCTCAGGTACAGGCGCTTGCGCGCGCGCGTGATGGCGACATACATCAGGCGGCGCTCTTCCTCCAGCCCGTCCATGTCGCTCATCGAGTTCTCATGCGGGAACAGGCCCTCTTCCAGCCCGGTGATGAACACGGCGTCGAACTCCAGCCCCTTGCTGGCGTGCACCGTCATCAGCTGCACCGCATCCTGCCCGGCCTGAGCCTGGTTGTCGCCGGCCTCCAGCGCGGCGTGCGTCAAAAAGGCGGCCAGCGGGCTCAAAGTTTCGCCGGTGGCGGCGTCAGGGGCCAGAACGAAGCCGTCGCCCCTCACCCCAGCCCTCTCCTCCCCAAAGGGGCGAGGGAATTCATTCCCATGGTCGGCGCCCGGGGCTGAGGAACCCCCTCTCCCGCCGGCGGGAGAGGGTTGGGGTGAGGGCAAGGGTTCATCCAGCATCGGCGCATCCGGATCCAGCCCCTGGCTGGCCGGGCTCTGCGTCAGCGTGGCGGACGGATCGGCGGTTTCGTCCATCGGCAGCGCCACCGCGTCGCGGCCAAAGCCTTCCTGAGTGACGAAGCTCTCGGCGGCACTGGCCAGCTCCTCCAGGTTCTCGATACGGTCGGCGCCCTCGCGGTCGGCGCGGTAGTGCTCGATCAGGCCGCTGGACTCCAGCATCGCCTCGATGATCTCGCGCAGCGTGCAGCCCGCCGTCTGCTCGCGCAGCACGTCGATCTTCGCCACGAAGGCGCTCAGGTTGGCACCGGCCTTGCCGCTCACGGCGCTCACGGCGTCGTGCAGCGAGGTGCCGGCGGCGCGTGCCGCGTCCTGCAGGTGCTCCAGTGTGCGCGCGCCAATGCCGCGCGGCGGAAAGTTGACCACGCGCAGAAAGCTGGTGTCATCGCGCGGGTTCTCCAGCAGGCGCAGATAGGCCAGCGCGTGCTTGATCTCGGCACGCTCGAAAAAGCGCAGCCCGCCATACACGCGGTAGGGCACGCCGGCGTTGAAAAGCTGCGTCTCGATCACGCGGCTTTGCGCGTTGCTGCGGTACAGGATGGCGATTTCCTTGCGCTCATGGCCCTCGCCCTTCACCAACTGGCGCAGCTCGTCCACCACCCATTCGGCCTCGGCGAAGTCGCTGGGCGCCTCATACACTCGCACCGGCTCGCCGGCACCTGCGTCGGTGCGCAGGTTCTTGCCCAGGCGCCGCTTGTTGTGGCTGATCAGCTCGTTGGCCGAATCCAGGATGTTGCTGTGGCTGCGGTAGTTCTGCTCCAGCTTGATCTGGTGCTGCACGTTGAACTCGCGCACGAAGTCGGCCATGTTGCCCACGCGCGCGCCACGGAAGGCGTAGATGCTCTGGTCGTCGTCGCCCACGGCCAGCACGGCGCTGCCGCCTTCTGATGGCAGGCCGGCGATCATCTTGATCCACGCGTATTGCAGGCGGTTGGTGTCCTGAAACTCGTCGATCAGCACGTGGCGAAAGCGCCGCCGGTAGTGCTCGCGCACCGCGTCGTTGTCGCGCAGCAGCTCGTAGCTGCGCAGCATCAGCTCACCAAAATCGACCACGCCCTCGCGCTGGCACTGCTCTTCATAAAGCTGGTACACCTCCACCTTCTTGCGGCTCTCGGCGTCGCGCATCTCCACATCACCGGGACGCAGGCCGTCTTCCTTGCAGCCGCTGATGAACCACTGCAACTGCTTGGGCGGAAAACGCTCCTCGTCCACGTTGAACTGTTTGCACAGGCGCTTGATGGCCGAGAGCTGATCCTGCGTGTCCAGAATCTGGAACGCCTGCGGCAGGCCCGCCAGCTTGTAGTGCGCGCGCAGAAAGCGGTTGCACAGCCCGTGGAAGGTGCCGATCCACATGCCGCGCACGTTCAGCGGCAGCATGGCCGTCAGGCGCGCCACCATCTCTTTGGCGGCCTTGTTGGTGAAGGTGACGGCCAGCACGCCACCGGGCGACACCTGGCCGGTCTGCAGCAGCCAGGCGATACGCGTGGTGAGCACGCGCGTCTTGCCCGATCCGGCGCCAGCCAGAATCAGCGCCGCTTCAGGTGGCAAGGTGACGGCGGCGCGTTGTTCGGGGTTGAGGCCGGCCAGAATAGGCATGTCGCCCGCCGGGAGTGAGAAATCCTGCGTGAAAGGCATGGCGAGATTGTAGGAATCGGCCATCGCCGACAGCCGCAACGGACCGATCTCCCTACAATCAAGCACCGGGCCTAAGAGGCCGCCCTCAAACTCCTCGCGCCGCGCTTGTCCCCGGTCTCGGGCGCCCTGCGGCGTTGCATTCCTTGCCAATAGCACAAGCTATTGGCTGCGTAATGCGCCTTGCAGGACACCCGATCCGGGGCAATCGCTTACCGCGATGAATTTGAGGACAGCCTCTAGGATTTCTTGGCCCGGTTTTTTGTGCCCGTTTCAACGCGCGGCGCAAACACCGCGGCCAAGCCAAGCGCCCCTGTGTCACACCTTGAATGGAGCTTGGGTTGTCATGCAAATCTTCGACTACGACCACATCCTGCTGCTGCCGCGCAAATGCCGCGTGCAAAGCCGCGGCGAGTGCGATGCCAGCATCGAATTCGGCGGCCGGCGCTTCAGGCTGCCGGTGGTGCCCTCGAACATGAAGACGGTGGTGGACGAGCCGATGTGCGCCTGGCTGGCCGAGCACGGCTACTTCTACGTCATGCACCGGTTTGATCTGGACAACGTGGCCTTCGTGCGCGGCATGAAGGCCAAGGGCCTGTTCGCCTCGATCTCGGTGGGCATCAAGCCGGCGGACGTCGCCATCATCGACCAACTGGCCGCCGAAGGCCTGGCGCCCGAATACATCACCATCGACATCGCGCACGGCCATGCCGATTCGGTGCGCGACATGATCCGCCACATCAAGTCCAGGCTGCCCCAGTCGTTCATCATCGCCGGCAACGTGGCCACGCCCGAGGCCGTGATCGACCTGGAAAACTGGGGCGCCGACGCCACCAAGGTGGGCGTGGGCCCCGGTAAGGTGTGCATCACGCGGCTGAAGACGGGCTTTGGCACCGGCGGCTGGCAGCTTTCGGCGCTGAAGTGGTGCGCCCGCGTGGCCACCAAGCCCATCGTGGCCGACGGCGGCATTCGCCACCACGGCGACATCGCCAAATCCATCCGCTTTGGTGCCACCATGGTGATGATCGGCTCGCTGTTCGCGGGGCATGAGGAATCGCCCGGCCGCACGGTGGAGGTCGATGGCGAGTTGTTCAAGGAGTACTACGGATCGGCCAGCGACTTCAACAAGGGCGAGTACCGCCACGTCGAGGGCAAGCGCATTCTGGAGCCCATCAAGGGCAAGCTGGCCGACACGCTGGTGGAGATGGAGCAGGACGTGCAAAGCTCCATCAGCTACGCGGGCGGCAAGAAGTTGCTGGACATCCGCAAGGTGAACTACGTCATCCTGGGCGGAGACAATGCGGGCGAGCACCTGCTGATGTGAG
>JAUNUR010000027.1 GCA_030538085.1 Pseudomonadota bacterium
CGTGTGCCAGAACAGCCTGGACGCCGTGAGCGACCGCGACTTCGCCATCGAATTCACCGCCGCCGCCAGCCTGGTGATGGTGCACGTCAGCCGCCTGTCGGAAGAGCTGATCCTGTGGATGAGCCAGAACTTCGCCTTCATCCGCATCGCCGACCGCTTCACCACCGGCTCGTCGATCATGCCGCAGAAGAAGAACCCCGACGTGCCCGAACTGGCGCGCGGCAAGACCGGGCGCGTGGTGGGTCACCTGATGGGCCTGATCACGCTGATGAAGGGCCAGCCGCTGGCCTACAACAAGGACAACCAGGAAGACAAGGAGCCGCTGTTCGACACCGTCGACACGCTACGCGACACGCTGCGCATCTTTGTCGAGATGATCGGCGGGCAGCCTGATCCGGCCGCCGGCGCCAAGGAAGGTGGCATCACCGTCAACGCCACCGCCATGGAAGCCGCCGCACAGAAGGGCTACGCCACCGCCACCGACCTGGCCGACTACCTGGTGAAAAAGGGCCTGCCCTTCCGCGATGCGCACGAAACCGTGGCCCATGCCGTCAAGGCCGCGCAGTCGCACGCCTGCGACCTGTCGGAACTGCCGCTCAAGGTGCTGCAGGAATTCCACCCCGCGATCGAGAAGAACGTGTTCGACGTGCTCTCGCTGCGCGGCAGCCTGGAGGCGCGCAATACGCTAGGCGGCACCGCGCCAGCGCAGGTACGCGCGCAGATCGCCCGGCACCAGGCACGGCTGGCGGGCTTTTTCGATTGACCCCACGATCAGACTTGCTTGCTTATCGTGGGCGCGGGCTTGCCCGCGATAAGCCTTGGCTCAGGGCCAAGCGCTGCCGTCAGCGTGCGGGGTAGCCCGGCCTTTGCTCGCGCCAAGCGCGCTCGCAAGTCAAGCCAGCCCCTTGGGCTGGCTTTTCTTTTTGCTACCGTGCTTCATCACCGCAAGAAGAAATACCCCCACAGCGTCAGCACGATGACGCAGAACACGTTCAGCACCGCGCCGGCCTTGATCATGTCGCTCTGGCCGATTTGGCCGGTGCCGTAAACGATGGCGTTGGGCGGGGTGGCCACGGGCAGCATGAAGGCGCACGAGGCACCGATGCCGATCATCAGCACCAGCACCGTGGGCGGCATGCCCATGCGCTCGGCGATGGCGGCGAACACCGGCACCAGCAGCGCGGCCGAGGCGGTGTTGCTGGTGAACTCGGTCAGGATGATGATGAAGGTGGTCACGCCCAGGATGATGATGAACGGCCCCGCCCCGGTGAGGAACGCCGCCACCTGATCGCCCAGCACCGCCGACGCGCCCGAGCTGCGCAACAGCCCCGACAGCGTGAGCCCGCCGCCAAACAGGAACAACACGCCCCAGTCGGTGTTTTCCGACACCTGCTGCCAACTGGCCAGCCCCAGCGTGATGATGACCACGGCCGCCGTCATGGCGATGAAGGTATCGGGCGCGGTCACGCCCAGCAGGCCGGCCACCTTGCTGCCGAAAATCCATGCCAGCGCCGTCATGGTGAACACCACCATGGTCAGCACGCGCCGCGTGGTCCACGGAATTTCCTCCATCGGCACGCTGATCCTGCGGTTCAGGTTGGGGCGGAACACCAGCCACAGCGTGAAGATCATGATCGGCATCAGGATCAGCATGAGCGGAAAGCCCACCTTCATCCACCCGGCGAAGTCCATGTTGATGGCGCGCGCGGCGATGGCGTTGGGGGGCGATCCCACCAGCGTGCCCAGCCCGCCGATGCTGGCCGAATAGGCAATGCCCAGCAGAATGAAGACAAAGGTCTTGCGCTCGGTCTTGCGGTCGAGGTGGCTCATGATGCCCATGGCCAGCGGCAGCATCATGGCGGCGGTGGCGGTGTTGCTGATCCACATCGACAGCCCGGCCGTGACGGCGAACAGCAGCAGCGCCGCCAGCCCCAGGTGCGAGCCAGACAGCGACATCAGCCAGAAGGCGATCTTGCGGTCGAGCCGCTGCACGTGCAGCGCCGTGGCCAGCGCGAAACCGCCGAAGAACAGGAAGATCACCGGATCGGCGAACGGCGCGAAGGCCTTGGCCGTGTTCAGCTCCGGAAAGCCCAGCAGCAGCGCGCCCACCGGCACCATCAACGCCGTCAGCGTGGTGTGCACGGCCTCGGTCAGCCACAGGATGGCGATGAACAGCAGCAGCGCCAGGCCTTTTCTGGGCGCGGGCTCGAACGGCATCAACTGATAGGCCAGCCAGCTGGCCACCAGTGCGATGACGAACACGATCAGGCCGCGCCGCACGCGCCCAGGCTCGATGCCGGCGGGGCGCTGCTCGTCCAGCTCCTCGATCTGCACGGCTGGGGTACCAGCGGCGATGGATGAATCGTTGGGTGCATTCATGCGTGGTCTTTCCCTTTCTTTTGGATGGTCGAGCCAGCGCGGCAGTCAACCGCCAACCCGTGGCGCCACGTGGCTCGAAGCCATGATACGGGCGCCCCTGCCGCGCTTTTCGCGCGCCGCGCACGGCGGCATGACGCGGCGCGCCATGCCCCGCGCCATTTCGCTTGATTCCGGGCCTTATGGAGCGCCGCTGCCGCAATGACGATCTTATTGATCTTCGTCAACATTTTTGGGCAATGAGCGTCACGAACGCGCAAAAAACCGCCCACCCGCGTACCGTGCAAGCTCGTGAAAGTCTGGGAGCCTGTTCCTCACGGTCCTCGCACCGCGTTTTGATGACCGGCCTCGGACGCCTTGCAGGGCGCCCGATCCGGGGCAATCGCTTACCGCGACCACTTCGAGTGGCAGGCCCTGACGCAGCGGTTTGCTACGCTATCGACCACTGGACGCGCCACCATGCGCGCCGCTCACCGGATCAGCACCATGCTTATTTCACCCCCCTCTTCTTCCGTTTCGCGGCGCGTGCTTCGTGGCCTGGTCTGGCTGGCCGGCACCACGGCACTGGGCGCGCAAGCGCTCAGCATCACCTCGCTCAGCCCTCGGGGCGAGGTATCGCAGGTCCGACAGGTGGTGGCCAAGTTCAGCGAGAACGCCGTCAACTTCGGTGATCCGCGCGCGCCAGCGCCGCTCACGGTGACCTGCGACAACGCCGCCGCATCGCGTGGGCAGGCACGCTGGACCAGCGCGCGTGAGTGGGTATACGACTTCGCCGCCGACCTGCCGCCCGGCACGCGCTGCCAAATCAATGCCGCACCGGGCTTCAAATCATCGACTGGCCAAGCATTGACGGGGGTCAGGAGCTATCAATTCAATACCGGCGGGCCTTACGTGCAGCGCATCATGCCAGGCACCGGGACCACCATCGACGAAGACCAGGCCTTCGTGCTGCGCCTGAACGGCGACGCCACGCCCGAGAGCATTCAGGCCAACGTGTGGTGCGCCATCGACGGGCTGGGCGAGCGCGTGCCCATCCAGCTGATCGAGGGCGATACCCGCGCCGCCTTGCTCCAGGCGCTCCGCCTGGACAGGGAAGTCGCGCGGACGCCGCAGCGCTTTGCCATGTTCAGCTGCAACCGGCGCCTCACGCCCGACAGCCGCGTGCAAGTGGTCTTCGGCAAGGGCGTGGCCACGCCCAGCGGCGTGGTCAACAACGTGGAGCGGCGCTTCGCCTTCCAAGTGCGCAAGCCCTTCACCGCCAGCATGAGCTGCGAGCGCGAGAACGCCCAGGCCGCCTGCATGCCGATCCGGCCCATCTCGCTGGCCTTCAGCGCGCCGGTGCCGCGGCGCCTGGTCGAGCAGATCCGCCTGCGCGCGGACGGCGCCGAACACGCCCCCGAGATCGAGGAAGGCCTGCAGGACGACGCGCTGCTGGAGCACGTGCGGTTTCCCTCGCCGCTGCCCGAGCGCACCGCTTTCACGCTCAGCCTGCCGCCCGACCTGAAGGACGCCAGCGGCCGCCCGCTGACCAACGCGGCCAGCTTTCCGCTGAAGGTGGCGGTCGGACCCATGCCGCCGCTGGCCAAGTTCGCCGCCGCGCCATTCGGCATCGTCGAGCGCTTCGCCGAAGGCCCGGACGGCCCGGCCATTCTGCCCGTCACCCTGCGCTACGTGGAACCGCACCTGCAAGCGCAGGCGCTGCAGATCAGCCAGTTGCAACCGCAAAGCGACGCCGACATCATCGCCTGGTTCCACCGGGTGGAGCGCTACAACAACTGGATGGTGCCGCGCGAGCAGGCCGCCAAGGACGTGCGGCAGAAACTGCCGCCGCCGGTGAACGAGGAGACCACGGACATGGTCGAGTCGCGCACTGTCTCGCTGCTGGGCGGTGCGCCCGGCGTGAAGACCATCGACCTGCCACCCCCGCCTAACCAGGGCGGCGGTGCGACCGAACGCCCATTCGAGGTGGTGGGTATTCCGCTTGCGCCCGGCTTCCACGTGCTGGAGCTGGCCTCGCCGCGCCTGGGCCAATCGCTGCTGGACCCCAAGTACGGGGCCGAGCGCACCATGGTGGTGCGCACCTCGGCGCTGGTCACCAACCTGGGCGTGCATTTCAAGCTCGGTCGCGAGAATTCGCTGGCCTGGGTCACCACGCTCGACAAGGGCCAGCCGGTGGCTGGCGCCACGGTGCGCGTATCCAGTTGCGCCGGCAAGGAAATCGCCAGCGCCACCACCGACGCGCAGGGCATCGCACGTTTCAAGGATCTCTCGCCGCGGGCACCGCGCTGCGACGATGACGGCTTCTACAGCGACACGCACTACGCCTATTTCGTCAGCGCGCGGGCTGAAAGCCAGGGCGTGCAGGACATGGCCTTCACCTGGTCATCGTGGCAGCAAGGCATCGAGTCCTGGCGCTTCAACGTCCCCACCAACCACGATCCACGACCCGACACGCGCGCCCACACCGTATTCGACCGCACGCTGCTGCGTGCTGGCGAAACGGTGTCGATGAAGCACTTTCTGCGCACCGAAACTGGCGGCGGCTTCGGCCTGCCCAAGGCCAGCCCGGCCACGCTGGTCATCACCCACGTCGGCAGCGGGCAGGAGTACACGCAACCCCTGCGCTGGCGCGACACGGCCACCGGTGGACGCAGCGCCGAATCCACGTTCGCGATTCCAGCGGCGGCCAAGCTGGGCGTCTACCAGGTCACGCTGCAAGCGGCCAAGGGCGAGCAGGACGAGGACGAATATCCCGTCAACCATGACTCGGGCGAATTCCGCGTCGAGGAGTTCCGTCTGCCGGTGCTGCAAGGCCAGGTCGGCCCCGAAAGCAAGGAGGCGCTGATCGCCGCCACCAGCGTGCCGGTGCAGGTTCAGGTCAACTACGTCTCGGGCGGACCGGCCACCGGGCTGCCGGTGCGCGTGTCGGCGCTCACGCGCGAGAAGTGGCTGCGCTTCGGCGATTACGACGACTTCAGCTTCGACGCACCGCGCGGCAGCCGCCAGACCGATGATGGCGGCGAGGAAGAAGCCACCTCCACCCAGGACCAGCGCGTGGTGGCCGACAAGCTGGCCGCCACGCTGGACAAGAACGGCATCGCCAAGGTCACCATCGCCGACCTGCGCGCTTCGCCCCGCCCGCGGGATTTGCTGATCGAAACCAGCTTCGCCGACCCCAACGGCGAAATTCAGACCCTGAGCGGCGCCACCACGCTGTGGCCCGCGGGCGTCATCCCCGGCATCAAGACCGAGGGCTGGGTATCGGCCAGCCACTCCGTCAAGCTGCAGGCGCTGGCGCTCGACCTGACCGGCCAGCCCCGGGCCGGCGTGCCGCTGGACGTGACGGCCATAGCCCGCATCACCACCACCAGCCGCAAGCGCATGGTGGGCGGCTTCTACACCTACGACAACCGCACCGAAACCAAGGACCTGGGCACCGTGTGCACCGGCACCAGTGACGCGCGCGGGTTGCTCGCCTGCGACGTCAAGATGACGCAGCCCGGCGAGATCGAACTGATCGTGACCGCGCGCGACGCGCAGGGCCGCCAGATGCAGGCCGCCGGCTCGGTATGGGTCACCAGGCAGGGCGAGCTGTGGTTCGGTGGCCAGAACCACGACCGCATGGACGTGCTGGCCGAGAAAAAGCGCTACCAGCCGGGCGAGACAGCCAAGTTCCAGGTGCGCATGCCGTTCCGCTACGCCACCGCGCTGGTGGCGGTGGAACGCGAGGGCATCGTGCACACGCAGGTGGTGGAACTGCGCGGCGACGACCCGACGATTTCATTGAAAGTCGACGAAGCCTGGGGCCCCAACGCCTACGTCAGCGTGCTGGCCCTGCGCGGGCGCCTGCGCGAAGTGCCGTGGTACAGCTTCTTCACCTGGGGCTACAAGGCGCCGCGCGAATGGTGGCGCGCTTTCCGGGAAGACAGCAAGGACTACGTGGCCGCCACGCCGCTGGTCGATTTGAGCAAGCCCGCATTTCGCTTGGGGCTGGCCGAGATCCGCATCGCCAGCAAGGCGCACGAGCTGGCCGTGGACGTGAAAGCCGACCAGGAGAGCTACCCGGTGCGCGGCAAGGCGCGGGTCACCATCGCCGTCAAGCGCCCCGACGGCCAGCCCGCCGCCCATGCCGAGGTGGCGCTGGCCGCCGTTGACCAGGCGCTGCTGGAGCTGATGCCCAACGGCAGCTGGAAGCTGCTGGACGCCATGCTGCAGCGCCGCGCCTGGGGCGTGGAAACGTCCACCGCGCAGATGGAAATCGTTGGCCGCCGCCACTATGGCCGCAAGGCCGTGCCCACCGGCGGCGACGGCGGGCGCGGCAGCCCCACGCGCGAGCTGTTCGACACGCTGCTGCTGTGGCAACCCAGCCTGCAGCTGGATGCGCAAGGCCAGGCCAAGGTCGAGGTGCCGCTGAACGACGCGCTCACCACCTTCCAGATCGTCGCCGTGGCCGACATGGGCGTGGGCCTGTTCGGCACCGGACAGACCGCCGTGCGCGCCACGCAGGACCTGCAGATCATCAGCGGCCTGCCACCGCTGGTGCGCGAAGGCGATGAGTTCCGCGCCATGCTCACGCTGCGCAACACCACGGCCAAGCCGATGAAGGTGGAGCTGACGCCACGCGCCACGCTGCTGGAGCTGAAACCGCAGACGCTCGACATCCCCGCTGGAGAGGCGCGCGAGGCGCACTGGGACGTCACCGCTCCGCCACAACTGGCCGCCACGCGCGCCGAGGCGCTGATCTGGGAGATCGAGGCCCACGACACCACCAACGGCGCGCGCGACGCGCTGAAAGTGAGCCAGCGCATCATCCCCGCCGTGCCCCTGACCGTGCAGCAGGCCACGCTGGTGCAGCTTGACCAGCCCTACGCGCTCGACGTGGCGCCCCCCGCCGACGCGCTGCCCGCCTCCGGCGACAAGCGCGGCGGCATCCAGGTGTCGCTGCAGCCCAAGCTGGCCGAGGGCCTGCCCGGCGTGCGCGACTGGTTCGCGCGCTACCCCTATA
The DNA here is from genome assembly GCA_030538085.1 of Pseudomonadota bacterium. Taxonomy (GTDB): domain Bacteria; phylum Pseudomonadota; class Gammaproteobacteria; order Burkholderiales; family Burkholderiaceae_C; genus Ottowia. The sequence continues at coordinate 7,382 of JAUNUR010000027.1, forward strand.
CCTGTCTGGAGCAGACCGTCAGCAAGGCCATCGGCCTGCGTGACGAGAAACTGTGGCAGCAAACCGTGGCGCGCCTGCCCGTCTACCTGGATCGCAGCGGCCTGGCCTACTACTTCCCACCACGCGACGCCGACGCCACGAACGGCAGCGACAGCCTCACGGCCTGGCTGCTGGCCGCCACGCACGAGGCGGGCCTGCTGCACAAATCCTTCACCCTGCCCGATGACGTGCGCGCGCAGTTGATCGCCGGTCTGACGGCCTTCGTCGAGGGCCGCATCGAACGCAAGCACTGGTCGCCGCGCGAAGACCTGGACATGCGCAAGCTCGCCGCCATCGAGGCCCTGTCTCGCTACGGCGCGGCCAAGCCGGCCATGCTCAGCAGCCTGACCATCGCGCCCAACCAGTGGCCAACACACGCGGTGATCGACTGGATGAGCGTGCTCAAGCGCGTGAAGGGCATTCCCGAGCAATCCGCCCGCCTGTTCGAGGCCGAGCAAATCCTGCGCGCGCGCCTGTCCACCCAGGGCACGCGGCTGATCTTCAGCACCGAACGGGACGACTACTGGTGGTGGCTGATGGCCGGCGGCGACGTCAACGCCGCGCGCCTGCTGCTGACGGTGATGAACGACCCGGCCTGGAAGGACGACCTGGGCCGCCTGGTGGCCGGCTTCATTGCCCGCCAGCAAAACGGTGCCTGGGCCACCACCACCGCCAACCTGTGGGGCGGACTGGCACTGGAGCAATTCTCCAATGTGCATGAATCCACGCCCGTGGCGGGCTTCACCCTGGCCAAGCTGGGCGCGGCCAGCGGCGCGGTGGACTGGACCAAGGTCACGCGCCTGAAATCCACCGATCCGCAGGGCGAGACACACGCCGCCAGCGCGTTCGGCGCGCCCGCCGCCCCAGGCATGCTCACCAACAACCGCCTGCTGCTGCCCTGGGGCGCCGGCAAGGGCAGCCTGAGCGTGACGCACGAAGGCAGCGGCAAGCCCTGGCTGACGGTGCAGTCGCTGGCCGCCATTGAGCTGAAGGCACCGTTCGCCGCCGGCTACCAGATCAAGAAGACGGTCACGCCCGTCGAGCAAGCCGACAAGAAACTGCCCGCCGGCCAGTACAGCCGTGGCGACGTGCTGCGCATCACGCTCGACATCACCGCCGCCAGCGACATGACCTGGGTGGCGCTGAGCGATCCAGTGCCCACCGGCGCCACCATCCTGGGCAGCGGCCTGGGGCGCGACTCGGCCATCGCCACGCTGGGAGAAAAGCTGGGCCGCACCACCTGGCCGATTTTCGAGGAGCGCAGCTTCGAGGCCTTCCGCTCCTATTACGACTACCTGCCCAAGGGCACGGCCAAGGTCGAATACACCGTGCGGCTGAACAATGCCGGCAACTTCCAGTTGCCGCCCACGCGCATCGAGGCGCTGTACGCGCCCGAGATGTTCGGCGAAACGCCCAACGCGCGGGTCACCGTGAAGTAACCCACGGGCACGACAACGAATGCTCAAGGCATGGCGGGGGTGGTTTTTCGTGGCCGTGCTGGCGCTGGCCGGGCCTGCGCGGGCCATCCCCGGCTTTGCAGAGGTGCGCGCCGACCACCAGCCGTCCGAGACCGTGCTGCTCGACCGCGCCGGCGAGCCACTGCACCGCCTGCGCACCGATGCCCACGTGCGCCGCGGCCCATGGGTGGCGCTGAAGGACATCTCGCCCGCCCTGCGCCAGGCGCTGGTGCTGTCTGAAGACAAGCGCTTTCATGAGCACAGCGGCGTCGACTGGCGCGCCGTCAGCAGCGCCGCCTGGGCCAACCTGTGGAACACCCGCACGCGCGGCGCCAGCACGCTGACCATGCAGCTGGCCGGCCTGCTGGACGACGACCTGCGCCTAGGACAAGGCGGACGCACGCTGCGCCAGAAAATCGGCCAGGCGGTGATGGCCACGCGGCTGGAATCCAGTTGGCAGAAAAGCCAGATCCTCGAGGCCTATCTGAACCTGGTGCCCTTTCGTGGCGAGCTGGTGGGCATCGATGCGCTGTCGCGCACGCTGTTCGCCAAGGCACCGCACGGCCTGCAGGACACCGAAGCCGCCATTGCCGCCGCCCTGGTGCGCGCGCCCAATGCCCGCCCCGCGCTGGTGGCGCAGCGCGCCTGCGGCGTACTGAAAACCATGCGCGGCAGCGGCGTGCCCACCGACTGCGTGGCGCTCGACATGCAGACCGAGGTGACCCTGGCGCGCCGCGCCTTCGCCGCCAGCGAAGGCCTGGCGCCGCACGTGGCGCGCCGGCTGGTCACGGCCAGCGAAGGCGGCGCGCCCGCCACCTTGCGCAGCACGCTCGACGCCGGCCTGCAGCGCCTGGCGCAGCAAGCGCTGCAGCAGCACATCCGCGAGCTGCATGGCCGCAACGTCGAGGACGGTGCCGTGGTCGTGCTCGACAACGCCAGTGGCGACGTGCTGGCCTGGGTGGGCTCCACCGGCATCCTGAGCAGCGCGGCCGATGTGGATGGCGTCACCGCGCGCCGCCAGCCCGGCAGCACGCTCAAGCCCTTTCTGTACGCCCAGGCGATTGCCGAGCGGCGCCTCACCGCCGCCTCGCTGCTGCACGATTCGCCCGCCCACCTGCAAACCGCCAGCGGCCTGTACATCCCGCAGAACTACGACCGCCAGTTCAAGGGCTGGGTGTCGGCGCGCACCGCGCTGGCGGCCTCGCTCAACGTGCCGGCGGTGCGCACGCTGGTGATGGTGTCGCCCGACGCCTTCGCGCGCCAGCTCGGAAAGCTGGGCATCACGCTCAAGGAAGGCGGCGACTACTACGGCTACAGCCTGGCGCTGGGCAGCCCCGAGGTGTCGCTGCTGGAGCTGACCAACGCTTTTCGCGCGCTAGCCAACGGCGGCCGACTGTGCCCCACGCGCTTGCAGGCCTCGGTCGGGCAAGAGGCCTGCACCCAAGCCATCGACCCCGCCGCCGCCTTCATCGCCGGCGACATCCTGAGCGACGGCAACGCCCGCGCCCGCACCTTCGGCACCGATTCGGTGCTGTCCACGCGCTTCTGGACGGCGGTGAAAACCGGCACCAGCAAGGACATGCGCGACAACTGGGCCGTGGGCTTTTCCCAGCGCTACACCGTCGGCGTGTGGATGGGCAACGCCAGCGGCGCCGCCATGTGGGATGTCAGCGGCACCAGCGGCGCCGCGCCCGTGTGGGCCACGCTGATGCGCCATCTGCACGCGCGCACCCCGTCGCGCCCGCCCGCGCCACCGCCTGGCGTGCTGCGCCAGGCGGTGCGCTTTGGCGACCAGCTGGAGGCGGCGCGCGACGAGTGGTTCCTGCCCGGCACCCAGCAAGCGTTGTTCGCCATGGCCTCGGAAGCCGCCGCTGGCAGCTCCACCAGCGCGGGCAACGTCAGCGTGCCGCCGCGCATCACCGCGCCACAGGATGGCACCATCCTCGCGCTCGATCCCGACATCCCGCCCGCGCGCCAGCGCCTCACCCTGCTGGCCGACGCGGGCGGCGCCGCGCCCGCCGGCCTGCGCTGGTGGATTGGCGCGCACGAAATCGGTCGCGGCACACAGACGCAATGGCTGCCCTGGCCGGGCCGCCACCTGGTGCAATTGCGCGACCCCGCGGGCCGCGTGCACGACCAGCGCCGCATCGAAGTGCGCGGCGCCGCCGCCAAGGCCGCGCACGCGGGTTCGCGCTCGAAATGACGAATGACTTCGCCGCGCTTCAATGACAAGGAAGTCATTCGTCATTCGTCATCGTTTTGAACGCGAAACGGCAGCAATGGACAAGCACACTCCCCACCATGAAGATTGAAGTTCGAGACGTCCCTCCCCGCGCCGCCTGGGCACTGGAGCAAGCCGGCGTGCACCCCCTGCTGGCGCGCCTGTTCGCCGCGCGCGGCGTGACCAGCCACGACGAGCTGGACGACGGCCTGGCCCGCCTGCTGCCACCCACGGGCCTCAAGGGCGCGCAAGAAGCCGCCGTGCTGCTGGCCGATGCCATCGCCGCCGGGCAGCGCATCTGCTTCGTGGCCGATTACGACTGCGATGGCGCCACCGCGTGCGCGGTCGGCATCCGCGGCCTGCGGCTGCTGGGCGCGGCCCATGTCGATTACCTGGTACCCGACCGCGTGGTCGATGGCTACGGCCTCACGCCACCGATTGCCGAGCGCGTGGCGGCCAAGGGCGCCAACGTGCTGATCACCGTGGACAACGGCATCGCCAGCGTCGAAGGCGTGGCGCGCGCGCGCGAACTGGGGCTGAAGGTGCTGGTGACCGACCACCACCTGCCCGGCAGCGAACTGCCCACCGCCGACTGCATCGTCAACCCCAACCAGCCCGGTTGCGAGTTCGAGAGCAAGTCGATGGCCGGCGTCGGCGTGATGTTCTACGTGCTGCTGACGCTGCGGGCCGAGTTGCGGGCGCGTGGCGTGTTCGATGCACCGAGCACCGCCGGGCCGCCCCAAGGCGCGAGCGCCCCCTCGGGGGGCAGCGGAGCAAGCGAAGCTGCGGAGCGTGGGGGCAAAGTGCCTCAGCCCAAGCTGGATGCGCTGCTGCCCCTGGTCGCCCTGGGCACCGTGGCCGACGTGGTGCGGCTGGACGCCAACAACCGGCGCCTGGTGGCGCAGGGCCTGCGGCGCATTCGCGCCGGACAATTGCCAGCGGGCCTGAATGCTCTGTTTACCGTCGCTGGTCGCGCGCAACAGAAGGCCACCACTTTCGACTTCGGTTTCGCCCTCGGCCCGCGCATCAACGCCGCCGGGCGGCTGGCCGACATGACGCTGGGCATCGAGCTGCTGCTGACCGACGACGCCGCGCGCGCCGACGAACTGGCGCGCACGCTGGACGGCATCAACCGCGAGCGGCGCGAGATCGAGGGCGGCATGCGCGAGCAGGCTTTCCTCATTGTCGAGCGCTTGCTGGTCAACCCCGAGCCGCCGCCGGGCCGCCCCAAGGCGGCGAGCGCCCCCCCGGGGGGAAGCGCACCAGGCGAAGCCGGAGAGCGTGGGGGCATATTGCTCGATCCACCATCGGCCATCGCCGTATTCGACCCCGACTTCCACGAAGGCGTGGTCGGCATCGTCGCCGCGCGGCTGAAGGACCGGCTGCACCGCCCCACCTTCGTGTTCGCCGCCAGCGGCGCGCCGGGGCGCGAGCATGAGCTGAAGGGCTCGGGCCGCTCAATCCCCGGCTTTCACCTGCGCGACGCGCTGGATCTGATCGCCAAGCGGCATCCCGGCGTTCTATCCAGGTTTGGCGGCCACGCCATGGCGGCCGGCTGCACGATGGCGAAAGAGCACTTCGACACCTTCGAGCAGGCGCTGCGGCAAGTGGCCGCCGAATGGCTGGATGCCGCCCAACTTTCGCGCCGGCTGGAAACCGATGGCCCCCTGCTGCCCGAGTACCGCCGGCCCGACATGGTGGACACACTGCACCGCGAGGTCTGGGGCCAGGGCTTCGCGCCGCCGGTATTCAGCGAGGAGGTCGAGGTGGTGAGCCAGCGCCTGGTGGGCGAGAAACACCTGGCACTGAAGCTGCGCCACCAGGGCCAGCCCGTGGACGGCATCTGGTTCGGCCACACCGAGCCGCTGCCAGCACGCGCGCACCTGGCCTTCAGGCTGGAAGCCGATGAATGGCAGGGCGTGCGGCGGGTGCGGCTGCTGGTGGAAGGGGTGGCGGGGTAAGCACGGCCCCGCACGGACGCTGCCCCCCAATTCAGGGGGCGCCTTGGCCGCGTTGCCCCAAAAAGCGCGGGGCGTGACGCTCGTCACGTCCGCATCGAAAGCTGGCACGGCTCCTTCTCCGCGACCAGAATCCGCCGCTTGGCAAACTGCGCGGGCGGCAGTGCGACAATACGGGGGTTTCCCCTTGTTTGCCGCGCTCGCCGCGCGTTCTTGATCCATGGCCGCTTTCGACGACGAAAAAGTTCTCACCGTCCACCATTGGACCGACCGCCTGTTCAGTTTCACCACCACGCGCAGCACCAGTCTGCGCTTTTCCAACGGCCACTTCACCATGATCGGCCTGCGGGTGGATGGCAAGCCGCTGCTGCGGGCCTACTCCATCGTCAGCGCGAACTACGAAGAACACCTGGAGTTCCTCAGCATCAAGGTGCAAGACGGCCCGCTGACCAGCCGCCTGCAGCACATCCAGCCGGGCGACAGCATCATCGTCGGCCACAAACCCACCGGCACGCTGCTGATCGACTACCTGCTGCCCGGCAAGCGCCTGTACCTGTTCGGCACCGGCACCGGGCTGGCGCCTTTCATGAGCATCATCCGCGACCCCGACACCTACGAGAAGTTCGAGGAAGTGATCCTGGTGCACGGCTGCCGCCTGGTGGCCGAACTGGCCTACCGCGACTACATCACCAACGAGTTGCCCAAGCACGAGTTCCTGGGCGAGATGATCGCCAGCCAACTCAAGTACTACCCCACCGTGACGCGCGAACCCTTCCCCACGCAAGGCCGCATTCCGGACCTGATCGAAAGCGGCCAGATGTCGCGCGACCTGGGCGTGCCCCAGCTCGACCCCAAGATCGACCGCGCCATGCTGTGCGGCAGCCCCGAAATGCTCAAATCGATCAAGCACGTGCTGGAAGCACGCGGCTTCAACGAGGGCAACACCACCACGCCGGGCGACTTCGTGGTGGAGCGCGCGTTCGTGGAGCAGTAAGCGCCTGTTCAGCCCCCCGGGCGGCCCGTGGCCCCGCCGCCCACATCCGTTAACTCTGAAAGACTCTGATGGAAAGTCTGAAACTCCTTTTCGACACGCTCGGAGGCTGGGTGTGGGGTCCCTACATGCTGGTGTTCCTGGTGGGCACCGGCGTGTTTCTCACGCTGCGCCTGGCGGGCCTGCAGTTCTCGCTGCTGCCCTACGCGCTCAAGCAGGCCTTCATGCCGCACAAGAAGAAGGCCGATGGCAGCGACCCTGAAGGCGACATCTCGCATTTCGGCGCGCTGATGACGGCGCTGTCGGCCACCATCGGCACCGGCAACATCGCCGGCGTCGCTACGGCCGTCGTGCTGGGCGGGCCGGGCGCGGTGTTCTGGATGTGGATGACCGCCATCTTCGGCATGGCCACCAAGTACGGTGAGGGCGTGCTGGCCGTCAAGTACCGCATCGTCAACCGCAAGGGCGAGATGTCCGGCGGCCCCATGTACTACATCGAGCGCGGCATGGGCAGCCGCTGGAAGTGGCTGGCCTATGCCTTCGCCTTCTTCGGCGCCGTGGCCTCGTTCGGCATCGGCAGCTCGGTGCAGTCCAACTCGGTGGCGCAGGCCATCGAGACCAGCTTCGGCGTGCCGGGCTGGATGACCGGCGTGGTGCTGACGGTGTTCACCGGCATCGTGATCCTCGGCGGCATCCAGAGCATCGCCAGGGCTTCGTCGATCATCGTGCCCTTCATGGCCATCGGCTACGTGCTGGGCGGCCTGGTCATCATCGCGCTGAACCTGGACAAACTCGGCCCGGCACTCAGCCTGATCTTCAGCGACGCCTTCACCGGCCAGGCGGTGGCAGGCGGCGCCCTGGGCACCGTCATCCGTTACGGCGTGGCACGCGGCGTGTTCTCCAACGAGGCGGGCATGGGCTCGGCCCCCATTGCCGCCGCCGCCGCCAGAACCGACCACCCCGTGCGCCAGGCGCTGGTGTCGATGACCGGCACCTTCCTGGACACCATCGTCGTCTGCTCCATCACCGGCATCGTGCTGGTGATGGGGCTGCTGAGCAGCGGAGAGTTCGTCAAGCCCGAGCTGACCGGCGCCGCCCTGACCACCGTCACTTTCGACAAGCTGCTGCCCGGCCCGGGTGGCTGGCTCGTGACCTTTGGCCTGGTCTTCTTCGCCTACTCCACCATCCTGGGCTGGAGCTACTACGGCGAGAAGTGCGCCGTCTACCTGCTGGGCGACGGCTTCGTGCTGCCCTACCGCGTCATCTACACCATCACGGTGATGCTGGGCACGCTGGCCAGCCTGGACCTGGTGTGGTCGGCCGCCGACACCTTCAACGGCCTGATGGCGATACCCAACCTGATCGCGCTGGTGGCGCTGTCGGGCGTGATCGTGAAGGAAACGCGCGAGTTCAAGGACAAGCGTCGGCGCGGCGAACTGCCCTGATACGACGGCGCGACGGGCATCTCAACCGGCCCGCGCTGGCACCGTGGGCCGGCTCAGGGCTTGCTGCCGGCCTCTTTCTTTTGCATCAGCCGCGTCCATACGTGGGGCGACACGAACTGCGCCACGTCGCCGCCCAGCAAGGCGATTTCGCGCACGTAGGTGCTGCTGACGAACTGGTACTGCCCGCTGGGCGTGAGGAACACGGTTTCCACCTCGGGCGCCAGCTTGGCGTTCATGCCGGCCAGTTGAAATTCGTAGTCGAAGTCGGTCACCGCGCGCAGACCGCGCACCATGGCCTTGCCGCCCTTGTCGCGCACGAAGTGGCTCACCAGGCCATCGAAAGGCTCAGCCCGCACGTCGGGCCACTGGGCCACCGACTCCTTCACCATCGTCAGCCGCTCGTCGAAGCCGAACAACGTCTTCTTGTGGTGCGCGATGGCGACCGCCACGATGATCTCGTCGAACAGCTCGCGCGCCCGGCGGATGATGTCCTCATGGCCCAGGGTGATGGGATCGAAGGTGCCGGGATAGACGGCGATGGTGTAACGACTCATGAGCGGTGTCTCGCGGAAAGTTGTTCAGGCCTTGGATGCCGTTTCGCGTTCAAAACGATGACGGATGAACCATTTGTCATCGAAGCGCGGCGAAGTCATTCGTCATCTTGAAGTTGGCGCGATGATGCCGACAGTGTAAGCAGATGCGCGTGCACGGCGCCGGCCTTGAGGTGGCGGTGCACGGTCAGTCCCGCCTCGGCCAGTGCCGCGTCGTCCCAGGCGGCAGGCGCCTCGAGGTAGACGAAGCCATCGGCCCGCGCGGCGCGGGCGGCGGCGGCCAAGGCGGGGCCGAACAGCGCCAGCGCGTCGAACGGCGGATCGATCAGCACCAGGTCCACGCTGGCCGGAGGCAGCGCGTTCAGCGCCGCCACGCCGTCGCCACGCTGCACGCGCACGGCGGCGGCCTCCAGCCTGTCCTTCAATCCGCGCAGCGCGTGGATCAGCGCTGCATCCTGCTCCACCATCAGCACCTCGGCAGCGCCGCGCGAGGCGGCTTCAAGGCCCAGCGCGCCCGTGCCGGCAAAGGCATCGACCACCCGCCAGCCACTCAAGTCCTGCCCGAGCCAATTGAACAGCGTCTCGCGCACGCGGTCGGGCGTGGGGCGCAGGCCTGGCCTATCAGCCACCGGCAGGCGCGTGCGGCGCCATTGGCCGCCGATGATCCGCACCTCGCGCGGCGCGGCCGCCATGCGGCGGCTGGCAGACGACGCGGCGGGGCGAGGCATGGCGCGGCGGCCCGATCGCGCGGCGCTCAGCGCCCGCCCACCACCACGGTGACCATGCGCTCCGGCTGCAAGACGCGCTGGAACGCCGCCCTGATCTGCGCCGTCGTCACGGCGTCCACGCGCTGCGTCCAGTGCTCCAGATAGTCCAGCGGCAGGTTGTTCCAGGCGATGTTGGCAACGTTGTCGAGCAGCTTGCGGTTGCCGTCCAGCCGCAGCGGAAAGCCGCCAATCAGGTTGTCCTTGGCGGCTTGTAATTCGGCATCGGTCGGGCCGCTGGACACGAAATCGGCGATGACCTTGCGCGACACGGCCAGCGCCTCGGCCACCTGGTCGGGGCGCGTCTGCAGGCCGGCGGTGAAGGCGCCCGCGTGCAGGCCGGGGGCAAAGTAGCTGTACACGCTGTAGGAAAGACCGCGCTTCTCGCGCACCTCATCCATCAGGCGCGAGGTGAATCCCCCGCCCCCCAGGATGTGGTTGCCCACCAGCAGCGCGAAGAAGTCCGGGTCGCTGCGCTTGTAGCCCGGCTGGCCGATGAGCATGTGCGACTGGGCCGAAGCGAACGGGATGCGTTCGTCCTTGGCCACGGCCAGCGGCGCCACCTCGGGCACGGCGGGCAGCGGCGCGCAATTGGCGCCCTGCGGCAGGCGCGACAGCAGTTGCGTGACCAATTGATCGGCCTGCGCGCGCGTGACGGCGCCGACCAAGCTGACCTTGGCGCGGCAGGAACGGATGAAGTCGGCATAGCGCGCGCGCATGTCGGCCACGCCAATGCGGGCCAGCGACTCGGGCGTGGTCTCGTAGCCGTAGGGGTGGCTGCCATACACCGCCGCGCTGTAGGCCAGGCCAGCGATGGTGCCGGGGCGCGTGCGCGACTCCTTGATGGCGGCACTCAGGCGCTCGCGCTCGCGCTGCCACACGGCGTCGGGCCAGGCCGGTTCGCCCAGTTCGCGCGCGGCAAGCGCCACCGATTTCTGCAGCAGATCGGGTTCGGTCAGCGTGCGCAACTGAAAGCTCATGCGGTCGTCGCTGGCGCTGCCGCCAAAGGCGGCGCCCAGGTCGGCCCAGGCCTCGCCCAGCGCGTTCTCGTCCAGCGCCGGCTGGCCATCGCGCGCGGCCACGCCCTTGCCGGCCATCAGCGCGGTCACGCCAGCCAGCCCGGCCTGGCTTGCCGGGTCGCGCCGGCTGCCGGCGTCGAAGTCGACCCGCACGTCCAGCATCGGGATCACCGGGCTTTCGACCAGCCACACCTGCGCGCCGCTGGGCTGCGTCCAGTGCTGGATGGGGATGGCGGCGAAGGCAGGAGCAGTGCAGAAAGCCATCGCCAGGCCAACGCCTGCAGCGCGGGCGGCCCAGGCTTGGGTAGGAGCGGGCTTGCCCGCGATGGGGCGATGATTTGAAGCGAGGCGCTGCATCGCGGCCAAGGCCACTCCCACAGGCTTGGCGCTTTTTTTGACTCTAGCGCCCGTCCAGCAAGCGCGAGCAGCTATTTTTTTCAGAGTATTCATGAGATCACTTGATGAGACCCCCTCTCCCGCCGGCGGGAGAGGGTAGGGGTGAGGGTGCGGCACCCAGCAGGCGGAAGCGGCCCCTCACCCCTGCCCTCTCCCCAGCGGGGCGAGGGAGGAACAGCCAAGGCCAAGCGGCTCAATGCCGCGCACCTGCCGACGCCGCACGCGGCTTGACATTCGGGTCGCGCGGCTGCGGCAGCAGCGTGGCCACCGTGAGCTGGTCGTCGCCAAAGTATTTCTGCGCCACGGCCTGCACCTGCGCCGCCGTCACGCCGCGCAGGCGCGCCATCAACTGCTCGTCGGCGTCCAGCGGCAGGCCCTGAATCCAGTAGTGGCCCAGCTCCTGCGCCTGGCCCATCACGCTGTCGCGCTTGTAGACCTCGCTGGCCACCCATTGCGTCTTCACGCGGTTCAGCTCGGCCTCGCTCACGCCGTCCTTGGCGATGCGCGCCACCTGTTCGCGCAGCGCCACCTCGACCTGCACCGCCGTCTTGCCCGCCGCTGGCACGCCGGTCAGGCTGAAGGTCTGCGGCCCGCGGCCCAGCAGGCCGTTGCCGGCGCTGGCGCTGTCGGCCACACGGTCAGCGCCCTGCGTCAGCGCGCGGTCCAGCCGGGCGCCGCTGTAGCCGTCGAGCACGGCCGACAGCACCGTGAGCGCCAGTGCGTCGTCGTTGTCGGGCGAAGGCTGCAGGCCGGTCATCTGCGGCACGCGGAAATTCAGCGCCACCAGCGCCTGCTCGGCTGGCGCCTTGACGTCGATGCGGCGCAGGCCGCGCTGCTCGGGTTCGGGGCGCGGCTTGCGCGCGGGCACGGCGTGGGTCTGGATGCCGCCGTAGTGCTTCTTCGCCAGCGCCAGCACGGCCTGTGGATCGACATCGCCCACCACCACCACGGCGGCGTTGGCGGGGGTGTACCAGCGCTTGAAAAAATCGCGCGCGTCCTGCGCGGTGAGCGATTCCAGATCGCCCATCCAGCCGATCACCGGGCGGCGGTAGGGCGAGGCAGTGAAAGTGGTGGCGCGCAGCTGCTCGAACATCAGGGCGCGTGGGTTGTCCTCGGTGCGCGAGCGGCGCTCTTCCTTGACGACTTCCAGCTCCTTGGCGAACTCCTCGTCGCTGTAGCGGCTGTGCGCGAAGCGGTTGGCCTCCAGCGCCATCACGTCGCTCAGGCGGTTGGCGGGCACCTGCTGGTAGTAACCGGTGTAGTCCATGCTGGTGAAGGCGTTCTCGCGCCCGCCCAGCGCGGCCACGCGGCGCGAGAACTCGCCGGGCTGCAGCTTGTCGGTGCCCTTGAACATCATGTGCTCCAGCACGTGGGCCACGCCGCTGGCGCCGTCCACCTCGTCCATCGAGCCGACACGCACCCACAGCATGTGCACCGCCGTGGGCGCGCGGCGGTCGGGCTTGACGATGACGGCAAGGCCGTTGTCGAGCTTGAACTGGCTGATCTGCGACGCGGCCACGGTGGCCGGCGGCGTGGTGGGCGCGAGTTGCTGCGACCAGGCGGGTGTGAAGGCAGCGCCGGCGGCCAACAGCAGGGCCACGCCTGTCGCGCGGAGGTGAATCTTGAGACGCATGACGGAACTTGAGTGAAATCGGAGGTGAATTGTTCCCCGCTGGGCGGCAAGTGTGCCTGATGCCGTTTTGCATTCAACCTATTGAGCAACCCACCCCCGCCAGCAGGGCCGGTGTACCTGAAGAAAATCAATGATTTACAAAACGTTTTCTTGAGAGAGCTTCGTCATTCAGGACAAGCCTATGTCATGCCTTCACCTCATACCGTCATTGCGGCGAAGGCCGCAATCCACACGGTGTCTACGGGTCAATACCGTGTCAAGGTGACTCCCCATGGATTGCGGCCTTCGCCGCAATGACGAGGGGATGTGAGGGAGTTGTCATTGAAGCGCAGCGAAGTCATTCGTCATTTGTCATCTTGAAAGCCAATGCGCATAAGAGACTGCCGCCGTCTGAACAGGCGCCAGAGCGCGTCATGAAAAATTCAAAAAGTGTAGCTGCCAGCGCTTTGAAGAGAACACTTTGAGGCCCGTTCGCCTCGCGGCTTACGGCCATCGGCGACAATCGCCGCCATGAATGCCTCGCCCCCACCCGCCCCCGAACCGCGTCTGACCAGCCTCTCGCACGGCGGCGGCTGCGGCTGCAAGATCGCGCCCGGCGTGCTGTCGGGCATCCTGCGCGGCACCACCGGCATGCCGGTGCCGCCCGAGTTGCTGGTGGGCATCGAAACCTCGGACGATGCCGCCGTCTACCGGCTGAACGACGAGCAGGCACTGGTGGCCACCACCGATTTCTTCATGCCCATCGTCGACGACCCGTTCGACTTCGGGCGCATCGCCGCCACCAACGCGCTGAGCGACGTGTACGCCATGGGCGGCACGCCCATCATGGCGCTGGCCATCGTGGGCATGCCCATCAACGTGCTGTCGGTGGGCACCATCGGCAGGATTCTGGAAGGCGGTGCCAGCGTGTGCCGAACGGCGGGCATCCCAATCGCCGGCGGGCACACCATCGACTCGGTCGAGCCCATCTACGGCCTGGTCGCGCTGGGCCTGGTGCATCCCGACCGCGTGCAGCGCAACGCCAGCGCGCAAGTGGGCGATGTGCTGGTGCTGGGCAAGCCACTGGGCGTGGGCATCTACTCCGCCGCGCTCAAGAAAGACAAGCTCGGCGCCGATGGCTACGCGCGGATGATGGGCGCCACCACGCTGCTCAACACCCCCGGCCCGGCGCTGGCCGCCCTGCCCGGCGTGCACGCCATCACCGACGTCACCGGCTTCGCCCTTGCTGGTCACGCGCTGGAGCTGGCGCGCGGCGCCGGCGTGACGGTGCGCCTGGACTGGCCCGCCGTGCCGTTGCTGCCCGGCGTGCGCGACTTCGCGGCGCAAGGCATCGTCACCGGCGCCTCGGGCCGCAACTGGGCCGCCTACGGGCACGAAGTGGCCCTGCCCGACGGCTTTGCCGACACCGAACGTGCCCTGCTGACCGACCCGCAAACCAGCGGCGGCCTGCTGGTGGCCTGTGCGCCGGACAGCGTGGGCGAGGTGATGGCGGTGTTCGAGCGCCAAGGCTTTGGCGAGGCGGCCGTGGTGGGGCGCGTGGAACCCGCCGGGGCGAAGCCGCTGGCCGTGACCGCCGCCTAGAATCCCACCCAATGTTCAGCTTCTTCCGCCGCAAGAAAGCCGAGCCAACGCCCGATGAAGCGTTGGCACCGGCCGCCTCCTCCACTGACTCACCCGCGCCCGACGAAGCGCCGGTGGATCTGGACGATTTGGAGCGTCAGGCGCTCGCGGCGGACTTGGTCGAGGTCGCGCCTTCCGAAGCCCCCCAGCCTGCCCAGCCAGCGCCTGTGCAACCCCCGCCGGCCATCGCTGAAAAAGACCTGGAGCTGGCACCCCCCACCGCCACCGCGCAGGCCGCCCGCGCTGGATGGATGGACCGGCTCAAGACCGGCCTGAAGCGCACCGGCAGCTCCATCACCACCGTCTTCACCGGCACCCAGATCGACGAGGCGCTGTACGAAGACCTGGAAACCGCCCTGCTGATGGCCGATGCCGGCGTGCCAGCCACCGAGTTCCTGCTGCAGGACCTGCGCCGCCGCGTGAAGGAAGCGCGCGCCACCGATCCCGCCCAGGTCAAGACCCTGCTGCAGGACGCCATCGCCAACATGCTGGCGCCGCTGGAAAAGACGCTGGTGGTGGGCGTGTACCACCCCACGGTGATCATGGTGGCCGGCGTCAACGGCGCCGGCAAGACCACCAGCATCGGCAAGCTGACCAAGCACTTCGCCGATGCCGGGGCCACGGTGCTGCTGGCCGCGGCCGATACCTTTCGCGCCGCCGCGCGCGAGCAGTTGGCCGTGTGGGCCGACCGCAATGCGGTGGAAATCATCAGCCAGCAAGGCGCCGACCCGTCGGCCGTGTCGTTCGACGCCGTGGGCGCCGGCCGCGCGCGCCGCAAGGACGTGGTGCTGGTCGACACCGCCGGCCGCCTGCCAACGCAAAAGCACCTGATGGAAGAACTCACCAAGATCCGCCGCGTGGTCACCAAGGCCGACATCACCGCCCCGCACGAGGTGCTGCTGGTGATCGACGGCAACACCGGGCAGAACGCGCTGGCGCAGGTCAAGGCTTTCGACGAAGCGGTGCAACTCACCGGCCTGGTGGTGACCAAGCTCGACGGCACGGCCAAGGGCGGCGTGCTGTGCGCCATCGCGCGCGAAAAGCCGATTCCCGTCTATTTCATCGGCGTGGGCGAGCGGCTGGAGGATTTGCAGACCTTCAAGGCGCGCGAGTTCGCGCAAGCGCTGGCCGGGTGATGGCAATCAGTATCCAACCGCAAGGTTTGCAACAACAACCATCCGATGGCCGCGGAGCAGGCCACCCCAGAAACGCCGTGGAGCGGGCTTGCACCGGCCACTGGCGTTGTCCCCTTGAGGGGAAGGCGCCGCAGGCGGCTTAAGGGGTGAGCCCATCCACTCGATACACTCCCCGCATGACCGTGAATCCCTCCCGGAAACACTTGGTGCTGCTGGGCGCCGGACGCGCCCACCTGCAGGTTCTGAAAGCGCTGGCCCGCCAGGGCAGCGGCGGCCTGGACGTCACCCTGGTGGCACCGCACCCCTACTATGTCGAGCCCGCGCTGCTGCCCGGCTACGTGGCCGGCGACTATGCGCTGGAAGACCTGCGCATCGCGCTCGACGGTCTGGTGGAAGCCAGTGGCGCGCACTTCGTGCCGGCGCACGTGATCTCGCTCGACCCCGCGGGCCGGCGCGTGCAGTTGAGCAGCGGCGACGCCATGCCCTACGACGTGCTGTCGGTCAATGTCGAACCAGCGGTCGACCGCGACGCCGTCGAGGCCGTCATGCCCGGCGCGCGCCGCAATGCGCTGTTCACCCATCCGCTTGAAAACTTCGTGCAGCTGTGGCCCCAGTTGCAGGCACTGGCGCGCGAGCGCGCGCTGCAAGTCGCCGTGATGGGCAGCGACATCCCCGCCATCGAGCTGGCCATGTCCGCCGCGCACGCCCTGGCGGCGCCGCACGGCAGCCGCGTGACGCTGATCGCCGGTGAAGCCCCCGTGCTGGCCGATCAGCCACCCGCCCTGCAGCGGCGCGTGCTGGCGCGCCTGAAGGCACTGAACATCACGGTGCTGCAGGACCAGTGCACCGGCCTGGATGGCCGCGCCCTGCAACTGGCCAGCGGCGCCACGCTGGTTTGCGACGCTCCGCTGCTGGCCCACGGCGCGGGCACCCCTGGCTGGCTGCCGCAGGCCGGCCTGCAGCTTGACGACCGTGGCCAGCCGCTGGTCAACGAGCGGCTGCAAAGCGACAGCCACCGCCAGGTGTTCGTGGTGCCCGACGACGCGCCTGCCGAGGTCGGCCCGGTGCTCGAAGCCAATCTGCGCACCGCCATCTCGGGCGGCACCTTCAAGAAAGCGCCGCTGGAGCTGTCGAGCCTGAAGGTGGTCGGCTGCGGCGACGGGCGCGCCATCGCCGTCTGGGGCCCGCTCAGCCTGGAAGGCCGCGAGGTCTGGCACTGGAAAGACCGGCGCGACCGCCGGCAGTTGGCTGCTTTGTTCACCCCCTGAACCGGGGATTCATCCTCTTTCAAGCCCTTGACCAGCCGTTTTTCATGCCGTCCTGCATGGAAAACCCTGAGAATTCGGCTACCAACGTGAACTATACTGCGTGCGAACAGGCAATTTAGTTCATGTTTTCCTGCCTTGATTTGCATGAGTGCACGGATGGTTCTGAACCTTTCCTGTTTCCCCAACCACGACTTCGCCATTACCTGACACATCCAAAGGAGTTTCGCCATGACAGCTCAAGCCCGCGGCCTCAGCCGCCGTCTGCTGCTCTCCCGCAGCGCCGCCGTGGTCGGCGCCAGCTCGGCCGGTCTGCTGCTGCCCGAAATCGTGCGGGCGCAGAGCAACAAGGTTCGTGTCGGCTTCATGCTGCCGTTCACCGGAACCTATGCGCAGCTCGGCGTCGCCATCGAGAACGGCGTGCGCATGGCCATCGCTGAAAAAGGCGGCAAGCTGGCCGGCCGCGAAATCGAGTGGTTCAAGGTGGATGACGAGTCCGAGCCGTCCAAGGGCGTCGAGAACGCGCAGAAGCTGGTGCAGCGCGACAAGGTGGACGTGCTGATCGGCACCGTGCACTCGGGCGTGCAGATGGGCATCCAGCGCGTGGCGCGCGACTCCGGCGTGCTCAGCATCATTCCCAACGCCGGCGTGCATGCCGCCACCCGCGCGCTGTGCGCGCCCAACGTGTTCCGCACCAGCTTCACCAATGCCCAGCCCACGCAGGCGCTGGGCAAGCCGATGGTGGAAAGAGGCCTGAAGAAGGCGGTCTGGATCACCTGGAAATACGCCGCCGGCGACGACGCGCTGGAAGGCTTCAAGAACAGTTACACCAAGGCCGGCGGCACCATCATCAAGGAGCTGGGCCTGCCGTTCCCGAACGTCGAATTCCAGGCGCTACTGACCGAGATCGCCAACCTCAAGCCCGATGCCGTGGCCTGCTTCTTCGCTGGCGCCGGCGCCGCCAAGTTCATGCGCGACTACGCCGCCGCCGGCCTGAAGGACAAGATCCCACTGTGGGGCTCGGGCTTCCTGACCGAGGGCGTGCTGGAAGCCGCCGGCCCGGCCGCCGAGGGCGTGATGACCACGCTGCATTACGCCGACTCGCTCGACACGCCGCGCAACCAGCAGTTCCGCACGGCCTATGCCGGCCAGTTCAAGCTGCAGCCCGACGTGTACGCCGTGCAGGGCTACGACGCCGGCCAGCTGCTGCTGCGTGGCGCCGACGCGGTCAAGGGCGACCTGTCCAACAAGGCCGCGTTGTACAAGGCCATGGAAACCGCCGTCATCGACAGCCCGCGTGGCCGCTGGACCATGAGCAAGGCGCACAACCCGGTGCAGGACATGTACCTGCGCGTGGTCGAAAAGGGCGACAACAAGGTGCTTGGCGTGGCGGAGAAGGCGGTTGCCGACTCGGGCGCTGGGTGCAGGATGGGTTGAACCCCCTGAGGCGCTGACGTGCCTTCCCCCTTCTTGCGCTAAGGGGGACGACACCAGTGGCCAGCGCAGGTCCGGCCACGGTGTCCACTTGCATGGCCTGCTCCGCGGCCTTTTGAACCCTTGCTCTGTCATACGCGTCGGTTAACAAAAAGTCTGTCGCCTTTCTCTTTCTTCTCGCCGTGGACTTCGCCAACTTTCTCATCCAGACGCTGAACAGCGTGCAGTACGGGCTGCTGCTGTTCATGCTGGCCGCCGGCCTGACGCTGATCTTCGGCATCATGGGCGTGGTCAACCTCGCGCACGGCAGCTTCTACATGCTGGGCGCCTACTTGGCGTTCGCGCTATCGAGCAAGCTGGGCAGCTTCACGCTCGCCATCGTGGTGGGCACCGCGCTGTCCGTGGTGTTCGGGCTGATCCTGGAGCGCCTGCTGTTCCGCCACTTCTACCACCGCGACCACCTCGACCAGGTGCTGCTGACCTTCGGGCTGATCTACATCTTCGAGGAAGCCCGCTCCCTGCTGTGGGGTGACGACGTGCACGGCGTGGCTATTCCGCCGCTGCTGAATGGCTCCATCGCGCTGACCGACAACCAGTCCTATCCCGTCTACCGCCTGTTCATGATGGGCGTGTGCGTGCTGCTGGCCATCGGCCTGTACCTGCTGATCAACAAGACGCGGCTGGGGATGAAGATCCGCGCCGGCGCCTTCAACCGCGACATGACGGAGTCGCTGGGCATCAACATCAAGTTGATTCACGCCGTGGTGTTCGCCATCGGCGTGGCGCTGGCCACGGTGGCGGGCATGATCGCCTCACCCATCTCCAGCGTGTACCCCAACATGGGCTCGTCAGTGCTCATCGTGTGCTTCGTGGTGGTGGTGATCGGCGGCATCGGCTCGGTGCGCGGCGCGCTCATCGCGGCGCTGCTGGTGGGCTTTGTCGACACCTTCGGCAAGGTGCTGCTGCCGCAGGTGGCGGGCATGCTGGTCTATATGCTGATGGCGGCGGTGCTGCTGTGGAAACCTGAAGGGTTGTTCAAGCAATGAAACTTGCCCCCACACTCCCCACTTCGTGTGGTTCGCTGCCCCCCGAGGGGGCCTTCGCCACCTTCGGGCGGCCGGGCGGTGGCTCATGAGCGCGCCGAAATCCAATCTCGAAGCACTGCCGCGCAGCATCCAGTTCGTGCTGCTGCTGGGCCTGATCGCGCTGGCTGTGTTCCCCTTCGTCGGCAGCGAGTTCTACCAGCAGATGGTGGCGCGCATGATGATCCTGGCGATCTTCGCCATGAGCCTCGATCTGCTGCAGGGCGTCACCGGCCTGGTGTCGCTGGGCCACGCGGCCTACTTCGGCCTGGGTGGCTACGCGCTGGCGCTGCTGTCGTCCGACAACGGCCCCGTCAGCCTGTGGTGGACCCTGCCCGTGGCGGTGCTGGTGTCGGGGCTGTTCGCGCTGGTCATCGGCTTCTTCGTGGTGCGCACGCGCGGCATCTACTTCATCATGGTGACGATGGCGTTCGCGCAGATGCTGTTCTACCTGGTGTTCGACAACAGGGAGCTGAGCTTCTTCGGCCTGTTCCCGCTCGCGCTGGGCGGCTCGGACGGCGTGTACATCAACTTCAAGCCCGACGCCCTGCTCTTCGATCTGGAGAACAAGAAGGTCTTCTACTACTTCGTGCTGGGCTGCCTGGTGGTGGTCTACCTGTTCCTGCGCCGCCTGCTGTGGAGTCCGTTCGGCCGTTCGCTGGCTGGCATCCGTGTGAACGAGCACCGCATGCGCGCCGTGGGTTTCGGGTCTTTCAGCTACAAGCTCAGCGCCTTCACGCTGGCCGGCGCGCTGGCCGGGCTGGCGGGCTACCTGTGGGGCGCACAAACCGGTTTCGTGAACCCCGAGCTGATGGGTTTTCACATGAGCGCGCACGCCATCATGATGGTCATCCTGGGTGGCATGGGCAACTTTGCCGGCGCCATCGTCGGCGCCTTCGCGTTCGAGTTCATGCTGGAGCTGTTCAAGGACCTGCCCGCCATCGGCGACTTCAACACCGGCAAGCACTGGCAACTGTGGATGGGCCTGTTCATCGTGGCCGTGATCGTGTTCGCGCCGCGCGGCCTGCTCGGCCTGCTGGAGCGCTTTGGCCGCAAAGGGGGCGAGCATGAGTGAAGTCCTCCTCAGCGCCAAAAGCTTGACCAAGAAGTTCGGCGGGCTGGCCGCCGTCAACGAGGTATCCGTCGATCTGTGGCGCGAGCGCATCCACTGCGTCATCGGCCCCAACGGCGCCGGCAAGTCCACGCTGACCAACCTGCTCTCGGGCGACCTGCCGCCCACCAGCGGCAGCATCACGCTGGGCAGCCACGACATCACCAGCGCCTCGCCCGAGCAGATCTCGCGCCGGGGCCTGGGCCGCAGCTACCAGAAGACCAACATCTTCCTGCCCTTCACGGTGTGGGAAAACGTGCGCCTGGCCGCGCAGTCGCGCTCGGCGCAGCAGCCCTTCAACCCGCTGCGTTGGCTGCAAAGCGCCCGCACCGATGCCAGCGTGAACGAGCGCGCCGAGAAGGCGCTGGAACTGGCTGGCCTGACAGCGCGCCGCGACTTCATCGCCGGCGCCGCCAGCCATGGCGAGCAGCGCCAGCTCGAGATCGCCATGACGCTGGCCACCGACCCGCAGGTGCTGCTGCTCGACGAGCCCCTGGCCGGCATGGGCGTGGCCGAGGCCGAGCGCATGGTCGAGTTGCTGCTGCGCCTGAAGCCCCACCACGCCATGATGCTGGTGGAGCACGACATCGACGCCATCTTCGCGCTGGCCGACCATCTGACGGTGATGGTCAACGGCACCGTCATCGCCAGTGGCGAGCCGGCCGCCATCCGTGCCGACCGCGGGGTTCAAGCCGCGTACCTGGGCGAGGAGCATTGACATGGCCACCCATTCCAACGCCAACGTCCAAGACGACCCCAACGACCCGCTGTCGCCACGCTCGCAGAACACCGCGCCGACCGCGCGCCACGGGCACGACCCCGACCTGCTGATCCACGCCATCGACCTGCACACCTACTACGGTGCCAGCCACATTCTGAAGGGCGTCAACTTTCGGGTGCGGCGCGGCGAAACCATCGGCCTGATGGGCCGCAACGGCATGGGCAAGAGCACGCTGCTCAAGTCCATCATGGGCCTGGTCAAGCCCCGGCGCGGCGGCGTGCTGGTGATGGGCAAGCCGATGACTGGCCGCGCGCCCTACGAGATCGCACAGCTCGGCGTGGCCTACGTGCCCGAGGGGCGCGGCATCTTCGGCAACCTGAGCGTGGTCGAGAACCTGAAGATGGCCGCCCGCGCCGGCACGCGCGGCCAGCGCGACTGGACGTATGAGCGCGTGCTGGAGACCTTCCCGCGCCTGAAGGAGCGCCTGGGCCATGGCGGCCAGCAGCTGTCGGGTGGCGAGCAGCAGATGCTGACCATCGGCCGCGCGCTGATGACCAACCCCGACGTGCTGATTCTGGACGAAGCCACCGAAGGCCTCGCGCCGCTGATCGCGCGCGAGATCTGGCGCATCTGCGACGTCATCCGCCAAAGCGGCATCAGCAGCATCATCGTCGACAAGAACTGGCGCCACGTGACGCAGGTGACCGACCGCAACGTCATCCTGGTCAAGGGCGAAGTGGTGTTCGAGGGCACGTCGGGCGACATCCGGGCGCAGCCGGACTTGCTGACCCGGCATCTGGGCGTTTGACGCGCCTGCCCTCAAGTTCGCTTGCGGCTTGTCCGCCCCTTACTTCCCCCTTCATTGCGGCGAAAGCCGCCATCCACACCGCGTCCTTCGATCAACGCCGTGTCAACGGTGCGGCGCTTCATTCGATTCCTCCGCGCCCTTTTGATACCGTTTTGCGTTCAGAACGATGACGAATGACCGCGGCTAGCGCCGCATGACAAATGACAAATACGCCATTTGTCATTGAAGCGCAGCGAAATCATTTGTCATTTGTCATTTTTGAAGAAAGCCAATGCGCATGCGTCCGTCCGCGAGCGCGCACATGGGGAATTTCTGGTACAGAATATGCTACATCCGCAGGCACTGCTTGCACGGAAAGCTATTCATTTCATAGTACCCAGACATGGCCACACGCTCATCCAACAAGCCACTCACCGGTATTCGCATCGTCAGCCTGGCGCTCAACCTGCCCGGCCCGGCGGCGCTGATGCGCCTGGCCGCCATGGGCGCGCGCTGCCTGAAAGTGGAGCCGCCCGGCCCTGGCACCACGCCGGCGGGCCGCCCCATCAGCGGCGACCCGATGGGCCAGTACGACATCGGCGCCTACAGCGCGATGCACGAGGGCGTGCGCGTGGTGCAGATGGATCTGAAGACCGAAAGCGGTCAGGCCCAGCTGGCGCGCGAGTTGCTGCGCGCCAACCTGCTGCTGACCTCGTTCCGCCCTTCGGCGCTGACCAAGCTGGGCTTGAACTGGCGGACGCTGCACCGCAGCTTTCCGCACCTGTCGATGGTGGAAATCGTCGGCGCTCCCGGCGAGCGCGCCGACGAACCCGGCCACGACCTCACCTATCTGGCCGAAGCCGGCCTGGTGACCGGCACCGATCTGCCGCCCAGCCTGCTGGCCGACATGGCCGGCGCGCTGATGACCAGCGAAGCCGCGCTGTCGGCGCTGATGCAGGCGCGCGCCACTGGCCGGGGCCAACACCGGCAAGTGGCCCTGTCCAAGGCCGCCGAATGGCTGGCACTGCCGCGCACCTGGGGCCTGACCCTGCCCAGCGGCGCCGTGGGCGGCGCGCACGCCGGCTACCGCGTGTACCCCTGCAAGGATGGCCGCGTGGCCATCGCCGCGCTGGAGCCGCACTTCGCCCGCGCGCTGTTCGCCGCCGCCGGCTTGCCCGAGCCGGACATGCGCGCGCCCTTTGCTCCGCAGGCGCGCGAGGCCATCGCCGCCTGGGCGCTGACCAAGACGCGCCGCCAGCTCGCCGCGCTGGCCGCGGCCAACGACATTCCGCTGCACACGCTGCCGAAGGCGTAGATTCCAGCCATTGCCGCAAGAACGCCGACACCCGGAGCCACTTGAAATCCAGGCCCGCTTCCCTCGCCCCACCCCATGATCCGCACCGGCCACATCGTCCGCTGGAACGCCGGGCGCGGCTTCGGCTTCATCGCCACGCCCACGGGCGAGCAGAACATCTTCTTCCACGTGCGGGACTTTCGCGATGGCGAACCGGCGGTGGGGCTTGCGGTGCGCTTCGAGCAGATCGAAGTCGGTGGCAAGGGGCCGCGCGCCATGGCCGTGCAGCCACTGACGCGTGGGCCAGCCACCACCGCGCCCCGTGCGGCGCACCCTGAACGCTCGGTACGTACCGAGCGCACTGAACGCACCTCCCGCACACGGCGCGGCGCCACGCCACGGGCGCTCGACGGCCAGCCCGCCCTGTTCAGCCTGGCATTGCTGGCATGGCTGGGGCTGCTGCTGATCATCAGCCTGCACCGCCTGTGGCCGGTGGAGCTGCCGCTGGTACTGCTGGGGCTGATGGCGGTGAACATCGCCACCTTCATCGCCTACGCCGTGGACAAGTCAGCCGCCGCGCAAAACCGCTGGCGCACGCCCGAGAGCACGCTGCACGCGCTGGCCCTGGCTGGCGGCTGGCCCGCCGCGTGGCTGGCGCAGCGCGCGCTGAGGCATAAATCCCGCAAGCGCGAGTTCCTGGCCGTCTACGCGCTCACCGTGCTGCTGCATCTGGGCTTGCTGGGCGGGCTGCTGTGGCACGGCCTGTAGCCATCGCTGGCTATCATGACCCCGCCTTTTTTGAAGGATTTCCCCATGAACAACACGCTGCACCCTCACCAGAAGGAAGAACTGGCCGACCTGGCCGTCGTCGCCATGCACGAGCGCGGGCTGGCACCCCAGTTCTCGCGCGCCGTGCGCGACCAGTTGGCCACCATCGACGGCCCCAGCGAGGAAGACGGCGCCGGCATCGCCGACCTCACCGGCCTGCTCTGGTGCTCGATCGACAACGACGACTCGCGCGACCTCGACCAACTGAGCGTGAGCGAGGTACTGCCCGATGGCGGCGTGAAGATCATGGTGGCCGTCGCCGACGTTGACACGCTGGTGAGCAAGGACAGCGCCATCGACCGCCACGCGCAGATCAACACCACCAGCGTGTACACCTCGGCGCGCATCTTCCCGATGCTGCCCGAGCAACTGTCCACCGACTACACCTCGCTCAACCCCGGCACCAACCGCCTGGCCGTCGTCACCGAAATGGTCTTCCAGCCCGACGGCACGCTGGCACGCTCGCGCATCCTGCGCGCGCGCGTGCACAACAAGGCCCAGCTGGCGTACGACAGCGTCTCGGCTTGGCTGGAAGGCAATGACCCCTTGCCCGCCGCCGCCGACGCCGTGCCCGGCATGGACCAGCAACTGCGCACGCAGGATTCGGTGGCCCAGCAACTGCGCGCCAAGCGGCGCGAAGCCGGCGCGCTGGAGTTCCAGACCTTCCAGCCCAAGGCCGAGTTCGAGGGCGAGCAGGTGGTCGCCATCCGTCAGCAGGCGCAAAACCGCGCCCGTCAGCTGATCGAGGAGTTCATGGTCGCCACCAACGGCGTCACCGCGTTGTACCTGGCGGGCAAGCGCCGCCCGTCGATCCGCCGCGTGGTGCAGTCGCCCGAGCGCTGGGCGCGCATCGCCGAAGTCGCGGCCGATCGTGGCTGGCAACTGCCGGCCGACCCCGATTCGGCCGCGCTGGAGCAATTTCTGGCCGCCGAGCGCCGGCGTGACCCGCTACGCTTTCCCGACCTGTCGCTCACCATCGTCAAGCTCATGGGCCGGGGCGAGTACGTGGTCGAACAACCTGGCGGCGCGCGCATCGGCCATTTCGGCCTGGCGGTGCGCGACTATGCCCACAGCACCGCGCCCAACCGCCGCTACCCCGACCTCATCACCAGCCGGCTGGTCAAGGCCGCGCTGGCCGACGAGCGCTCGCCCTATGCCGTGCGCGAGCTGGAAATGCTGGCCAACCACTGCACGCGCCAGGAAGACGCGGCCAACAAGGTCGAGCGCCAGATGCGCAAGTCCGAAGCCGCCATGCTGCTGGAGCGGCACATCGGCGCGCAATTCGACGGCGTGGTGACCGGCGTCTCGCGCGGCAACAACTGGGTGCGCATCTTCGACCCACCAGCCGAAGGCAAGTTGCTGCTGGCGCGCGGCAGCACGGTGAAGGTGGGCGACAAGGTACGCGTGAAACTGCTCGCCACCAACGTTGAGCGCGGCTTCATCGACTTCGAGATGGTGGGCTGAGGCCAACTCCTGATCAAAGCGCTGCAACACCTCGTCATTGCGGCGAAGGCCACAATCCAGACGGCGTGCGCGGGGAAACATGGCTCTCGGTCTTTGCCGGGATGACGGTGATTGACGTCTTGAAGTGGAAATGGAACAAGGCCACGCTGGCTGGGGCGTATGTCGTTCCGTTTCAGAACGCCCGTGACCGCCACCCTGGCGAGGAGCGGCTGTTTTTGACCCTAGAAACGGCATTGGCAAGTGCCTGCCGCCATTTGAAATCAGGCGATAGCCATTTGGCGCCACAAGGCAGTATCAAAATAAGAGCTTTTTGCGCTTGTTAATCAAGGGCCAAGCACTCATTTCAACCATTGTTTTTTTAATGACATCCCCACTTGATGGGTGACCCATGGGGTTGACGCCGCGCCACGGCCAGGGCGGCCCATCACATGCGCCCTTCGCTTCCCCTCGTCATTGCGGCGAATAAAGGCGTTGTGCGCCTTGGTGAGATGCGCCGCGTCCTCCGCGCCCCCTTGATACCGTTTTACGTTCAGAACGATGACAAATGACCGCGGCTGACGCCGCATGACAAATGACAAAGGATTCATTTGTCATTGAAGCGCAGCGAAGTCATTTGTCATTTGTCATTCTTTCTCAAAACCCCGCGCCCGGCTGCGCCAGATAGTCGCGCTCGACGGCCGTGCTCTCGCGCCCCAGAATGGCGTTGCGGTGCGGAAAGCGGCCAAAGCGCTCGATCACGTCCTGGTGCTTGCGCGCGAAATCCAGCGTGACATCGAAGAAGGTCTTCGGCTCGGCATCGGGCGCATCGCGCAATGCCTGAAACAGCGCCACGCTGCGCGCCTGCATGGCGGCGTCCTCGGCATGCTCCAGCGGCAGGTAGCAGAAGATGCGCGCCATCGGCGGCACCGCCTGGTCGTGCCCACGCTCCAGGCCTTCCAGCGCGATGCGCAGCGCCTGCGCATCGGCGGCAAAGCTGCCTGGCTGGCCGCGAAAGGCGTTGCGCGTGAACTGGTCCAGCACGATCAGCAGCGCCAGCCGGCCATCGGCGTCCTGCGTCCAGGCGTCCAGCGCGCCCGCCCGCGCGGCGGCGATGGTGGGGCCGAAGCGGGCACGCAATTCGGCATCGAACGCCTCGTTCTTCTGGAACCACTGGCTTTGCACCCGCTGCATCGCGGCGGCCTCGATGGGGTGCGCGCCAAGCCAGAAGCGCAGCACGTCGGCGGGTGTGGTGTCGGGATGTTGCATCGACGGATTGTGGCACTGCCTCAGGTCAAGAAACCCGCATATCGGCTCTTGTGCCGGTTTCGCCACCGTTCTACGCTGCGGCTGAAAAGGAGAGAAGAACCGTGGCCTCATCCATTGCACCCACTGCCCCGCACATCCGCACCCTGGCCCTGGTCGGCCCCGCCGCCGCTGGCAAGACCACGCTGGCCGAAGCCTTGCTGCACAGTACCGGCGCCATCGCCACGCCCGGCAGCGTGGAGCGCGGCAGCACCGTCAGCGACCACGACCCCATGGAGATCAAGGCCGGTCACTCGCTGCAGTCCAGCGTGATGCACGCCGAGCACGACGGCTGCCGCATCCACCTGATCGACACACCCGGCGCGCTGGACTTCGTCGGCCAGAGCCTGCCCGCGCTGGAAGCGGTGGAAACCGCCGCCATCGTCATCAACGCTGCCGCCGGCATCGAGCCGATGGCGCGGCGCATGATGGACTACGCCGCCGAGCAGGAGCTCGACCGCCTGATCATCGTCAACAAGATCGACGCCGAGGGCATCGACCTGCCCGGCCTGCTGGCCGAAATTCAAACCACCTTCGGCAAGGAATGCCTGCCGCTCAACCTGCCCGACGCCGGCGCCACCCAGGTGGTGGACTGCTTCTTCAACCGCGAGGGCCACAGCGACTTCGGCGCCGTGGCCGACGCGCACCGCGCGCTGGTGGAACAGGTGGTGGAGGTCGATGGCGACTTCGTCGACCGCTACCTGAGCGAGGGCGACGTCGATGCCAGCGAGCTGCACGCACCGCTGCAACAGGCGCTGCGCGAAGGCCATCTGATTCCGGTCTGCTTCGTCTCGGCGCGCTCGGGCGCTGGCGTGGACGCGCTGCTGGACATCATCACCAAACTGCTGGCCAACCCGGCGGAAGGCAATCCGCCCGACTTCTTCCGGGGCGAGGGCACCGGCGCCGAACTGATGCATGCCCAGCCCGACCCCGACGCCCACGTGCTGGCGCAGGTGTTCAAGATCAGCATCGACCCCTACGTGGGCAAGCTGGGCTTCGCGCGCGTGCACCAGGGCACCATCCGCCCGGGCACACAGCTCTATGTGGGCGACGGGCGCAAGCCGTTCAAGGTGGCGCACCTGTACCTGCAGCAGGGCAAGGGCCATGTCGAGGTGCAAAGCGCCGGCCCTGGCGACATCTGCGTGATCGCCAAAGTCGACGAACTGCACTACGACGCCGTGCTGCACGACGCCGCCGAGGACAACCACATCCACCTCAAGCCCCTGCCCTTCCCGGTGGCGGTGCACGGCATCGCCATCGCACCCAAGCGGCGCGGCGACGAGCAGCGCCTGTCGGAGTTGATGGGCAAGCTGGTGAGCGAAGACCCCTGCCTGCGCGTGGAGCACGTGCCCGCCACCAACGAAACCATCGTCTACGGCCTGGGCGAGCTGCACCTGCGAGTGCTGCTGGAGCGCCTGCGCGAGGTGCACAAGCTGGAGGTGGACACGCGCCTGCCGCGCATCGCCTACCGCGAAACCATCACGCAAAACGCCACCGCGCAATACCGCCACAAGAAGCAGTCGGGCGGCGCCGGCCAGTTCGGCGAGGTGCATCTGCGCATCGAGCCGCTGCCGCGCGGCGCGGGCTTCGAGTTCGTCGACCAGGTCAAGGGCGGCACCATTCCGGGCCAATTCATGCCGGCGGTGGAAAAAGGCGTGCGCGAGGCGCTGGCCGAGGGCGTGATCGCCGGCTACCCGGTGCAGGACGTGCGCGTGATCGTGCACGATGGCAAGCACCACGCCGTGGACAGCAAGGAGATCGCCTTCGTCACCGCTGGCAAACGCGCCTTCCAGGCGGCCATCCGCGAGGCCAAGCCGGTGGTGCTGGAGCCCATCGCCCGCGTGCAGATCACCGCGCCCGACAGCGCCATAGGCGCCATCACGGGCGACCTGTCGTCGCGCCGTGGCATGGTCAGCGGCACCGATTCAGGCAAGCAGGGCCAGATGACGGTGATCGGCCAAGCGCCGATGGCCGAGCTGGCCGACTACCAGAGCCGCCTGAACGCCATGACCGCTGGCCAGGGCAGCTATGCGCTGGCGCTGTCGCACTACGAAGTGGTGCCGCCCGCCGTGCAGCAGCAGCTGACGAGCCAGCACAAGGTGCAGGAGGAGGATTGAAGTCTTAATAACTGTGCCGAGCGTAGCGCCCGCATGCCCGGGTGCGGGTGCGGGGGTGTCCGAGTCAGCCCCGCTCTGAACGCCCCAAAACCCCTGGCCGTGAACAGCACTGTTTTCACGGCGGCTGAATTCCGCTGGCGACACGCGAGGAAATCTTTTTTCATCGAAAATGAAAGTGATTCACGGCATGCCATCCGCCAGCCTGCGGTTGTGTGATGACTGGCGATGGGTAAAAATAACCGAATGTCATTCATGAAATGGCTTCGCCACATTGGCCGTGCATACTGCCCCTTTGTTTTTTGAAAAAGCGTTTATCCCAACATGCCCGTCATCGCCATCATTAATCGCAAAGGCGGAAGTGGCAAAAGCACGATAGCCACCCACATTGCCGGATGGCTGGCCAAGCAAGGCTGCGCCGTCATGCTGGGCGACGTTGACAGGCAGCAGTCCACGCAAAGCTGGCTGCGCGCTCGCAGCCCGGCGCTGCCACCCATTGCGTCGTGGATCATGGACACGAAAAACGTGCTGCGCGTGCCCGCCGGCATCTCGCACGTGGTGCTGGACACGCCCGGCGGCCTGAACGGTTTTGAGCTGGCGCGCACCGTGATGCTGGCCGACGCCATTCTGATGCCCGTGTGCGATTCGATATTCGACCGCAATTCCGCCGCCGCCTGCCATGCCGAATTGCAGCAACTGCCCCGAATATCCAGTGGCCGCTGCAAAGTAGGCGCCATCGGCATGCGTCTGGATTCGCGCACGCGCTCCAGCGCCGCCATGCAGGAGTGGGCCAGCGCCCACCAGATCGGCTATATCGGCAGCCTGCGCGATACGCAGAACTATGTACGCACCGTGGAGCGCGGCATGACGGTGTTCGACCTGTCACCCGGCATGGGCGGCATCGACCAGCAGCAGTGGCAACCCATTCTTGACTGGCTGCGCCCCATCCTGTGGCCGTCCGCCAATCAGGACACCATGGCGCCCCGCGCCTCGGCCTGGGGCGCCTCCAGCGTCTTGCAGCGTGCCGCGCAGCAGCGCACGCCCCTTCAGGCCAACGCCCATAGGCCAGTGGAGCCCGGCCCCGTATCGCGCGTTGCACCGGCCATCGGCCCGGCTGAACACACCAAGCCGCCACCGCCAGCCGCCCAAGCGCCCGCCTACCTGCGCAAGGTGGTCTGATACCGACCTTGCCCCTATTTCGTGTAGCTCTTGGCCGGTA
Source organism: Pseudomonadota bacterium (assembly GCA_030538085.1). GTDB lineage: Bacteria > Pseudomonadota > Gammaproteobacteria > Burkholderiales > Burkholderiaceae_C > Ottowia. The sequence continues at coordinate 37,212 of JAUNUR010000027.1, forward strand.
CACACGGCCTTTTTACGCTGTGCCTCATACCAGCGTTGCTCGTATTGCATTGGGCTGCGGTAGCCCAGCGTCGAGTGCAACCTACGATGATCCTATTGAGATTTTCAAAAATCACGACAGCGCGAGCCATCAGAAAGAAATCTCCCTCTGGGAGAGGGTTGGGGTGAGGGCAAGCGGCGTGTCATGAATTACGAAATTTTCAATAGAAACGGCAGTTGGATGCGCCCGAGCGTGCCGTGATGGGCGTGCCAGGCAAGGGCAAGTGCCGCGGCTCCAAAGCTGCCTGCGCAGCTTTGGACGGCACGAGCGGCATCGGGCTCTGACCGATGCGCGCCCTGCAAGGGTGAGGACGCGGCAGGCTCGTGCCTGCAAGGACGAGCAACGCCGCTTGGGCAGCGAGCCAGCGCGGTGCGATCGGGTGCATAGCGCGCTCACCCACCAGGTGAACGTGATCGAAGCCGTGAAAGTCAGCGCTCATGCCAGTTGCCCAAGGATGGCGAGCGGTCAACTGCCGTTTCTATTGAAAATTTCGTAATTCAGGACAAGCCCATGTCATGCCTTCACCTCATCCCGTCATTGCGGCGAAGGC
>JAUNUR010000121.1 GCA_030538085.1 Pseudomonadota bacterium
TTGCGGCGAAGGCCGCAATCCATGGGGCGCCACCTTGACACGGTGTTGACCCGCAAATCCCGCGTGGATTGCGGCCTTCGCCGCAATGACGGGATGAGGTGAAGGCATTACATAGGCTTGTCCTGAATTATGAAATCCTCAATAGGTTCAAGGGCGGCCAGTCCGTTGCCAGCCGCCAGATCACAAGCGGCTGGCAACGCCAGCGCCTCGGTCGTCAGCCCGCGCGCGGCCAGCACGGCGTTGACGCAGGCGCGCGCCACGGCCTCGCTGGCCATGGCGCACAGCACGTTGAAGTCCAGCGTGGGCGCCTGGCCGGTGGCCAGCGCGAACAGCGTGTCGCCATCGCTCATGGTGTGCACCGGGTGGATGGCGCGCGCCAGCCCGTCGTGCCCGGCGCCGGCCAGGCGCTGGCACTGCGCCTTAGATAAAGGCGCGTCGGTGGCGACCACGCCGATGGTGGTGTTGGTGCCGGCCAGGATCGACAGCGGCGCTTGGCCCGCCAGCGCCGCCGCCACGCTGCCGCGCAGCGCGCCGCCGTCGGCCGTGCGCGCGCCGGCGATGGGCTGGCCGGTGGCGGGGTTCACCACGTCGCCCAGGGCGTTGACGGCGATCAGCGCGCCCACCGTCACGCCGCCCACGGCGACGGCGGCGGTGCCGATGCCGCCCTTCATGGCGTGTTGCATGCCGAACAGCTTACCCACCGTGGCGCCCGCGCCCGCGCCCGCGTTGCCTTGCGCCGGCGGCTGGCTGCTGGCGGCCTGGCAGGCGGCGTGGCCGGCATCGGCGCCGGGGCGGATGCGCGCGTCGCCCACGTGCAGATCGAACAGCACCGCTGCCGGCACGATGGGCACGATTTGCCCCGGCGCGTCGCCCACGGGCAGGCCAATGCCTTGCGCTTCCAGCCAGCGCATCACGCCGTCGGCAGCATGAAGCCCCCAGGCGCTGCCGCCGGTGAGCAGCACGGCGTGCACCACGCCCACCAGGTTGGCGGGATCAAGCAGATCGGTCTCGCGCGTGCCGGGCGCGGCACCACGCACGTCGACGCCGCCCACGGCGCCAGCGCGCGCGATCACCACGTTGCAGCCGGTGGGCCGGCGCGGGTCGGTGAAGTGGCCGGTTTCAATCCCGCGCACCTGGGTGATGGCGCCGGGAAACAGATCAGGGAGGGCAGCAGATGCGGGCATGGGACGTGCAGCGGGGATGCGCCTGATGTTATCCGCCCGGCATGACCGCCGCGGGCCAGACGCGGGCGAGCACCGGCTGCGGCAGGGCGCCGCCGCGTTCGGCTCAAGGCGCGCGGCGGTTGATTGCCAGCACTGCGCGCGTGGAAAAGAGCCGCGCGTTTGCCGCCGGCGCGCAATCGGCCTAAGGTGTGGCGCCATGCAAGCCCACCCCCGTTCTCCCCGGTCGCGGATGTTCGACCGCCCCGCGCTCACCGAACTGGTGCACCGCTTCTACGATGCCATCCGCGCCGATGCCGAGCTTGGCCCCGTGTTCGAGGCCGAGCTGCATGACCGCTGGGACGCGCACCTGGAGCGCATGGTCGACTTCTGGTGCACGGCCACCAAGGTGTCGCGCAGTTTTCGTGGCGACGTATACGGCAAGCACATGGCGCTGCCGCGGATCGCACCGCCGCACCTCAAGCGCTGGCTGCGGCTGTGGAAGGCGTACACGCAAGTGGTTTTTCCGGCGGCGGAGGCCGTCGTGCTTCAGGACATCGCCACCGGCGTGGCCCGCGTCATGCACCTGGGCTGGTTTGGCCGCCTGCCGGCACAGGGCGCGCTGGAGAACTGGATGGAAACGGAGGGTGCCGATGCCTGCACAGCCTGACCTGGCCGCCAGCACGCCCGATCCACGCGCCGCCCACGACGCCCTGCGCGAGCGCTGCCCGGTGGCCTGGAGCGAAAGTCAGCACTGGTCGGTGCTGCGCAACTGGACGGTGGGCGAGGTCGGCACCATCGCGGCCTCCATCGGCATCCTGATGCACTGGCTGGCCACCGCGCCCGACTGGCAGCGGCGCCTGCGCGAGCAGCCTGGGCTGCTGCCGTCCGCTATCGACGAGGTGCTGCGTATCGACGGGCCGCTGGCCGCCAACCGGCGCATCACGCGGCAGGCGGTGACTTTGGCGGCCGGCGCTTCGAGCCCGGCGAGCGGCTGACCATCAACTGGATCGCCGCCAACCGCGACCCGCGCGCCTTCGACGAACCCGACGCCTTTCGTATCGACCGCGACCCGTCGCTGAATCTGCTGTACGGCGCTGGCATCCATGTCTGCCCCAGCGCGCCGCTGGCGCGGCTGGAGCTGCGCGTGCTGATGGAGGAGTTGCTGGCGCGCACCGAGCGCATCACGCTGCCCGAGGGCCATCCGCCCACGCGCGCCGCCTACCCCGACGCTGGCTATGCCCGGCTGCGCCTGCGGCTCCAGTCCATCGGGGTGTAGGGCGGATAAGCGCAGCGCCATCCGCCGGACGATTCTCGAATCGACAGCGATTTGCCCCGCGTCTTCCCAGGTGCCAAGGGGAAGGGCTTGTTTGTATATGAAAGCGTCAAATTTGTATCCGACAATGAGGCGTCTTGTCTTTCCTCGGATTTGTGCCAAGCCGCGCCGTGTTCATGCTGCCTTTCGCTGCTCGCCTATTCCGGCCCTGGTGCCGCATCCTGCGCCACATGCTGTCCGTGCTGCTGGTGCTGTGGTCGTGCACGCTGACGCCGGTGTGGGGGCAAGTCGTCGGCTACCCGCCCAACCCCAAGCTGCAAGGGCAGGAATTTTTTGTCAGCGATCCGCACCGCTTTCTGGCGCCGGACACAGTGCGCGCGCTCAACCTCATCAGCCAGAACATCGAGCGGCAAACCGGCGCCGAGTTTGCCGTGGCGGTGGTGCAAGTCGACTATGGCGCCACGGTGTTCGAGTCGGCGCTGGCGCTGTTCAACGCCTGGGGCATCGGCAAGCAGCACGCCAACAACGGCCTGCTGCTGTACGTGGTAATGGGCAGCCGCAAGTACCAGTTCATCACCGGCCGCGGGCTGGAAGGCGTGCTGCCCGACATCGCGCTGGATCGGCTGGCCAAGCGGTTCTTCGTGCCCAGGATACGCTCGGGCCGGGTGGATGAGGCATTCCTGGACACAGCGCGCGTGGTCGAGCGCATTCTGCTGGCGCCCGACCACGCGGAGGAACTGCTGCGCCTGGGGCTGTACCAGTCTCGTTTCGTGGCGGCGCCCGGCGTGCTGCTCGACTGGATGGCGCCCGTGCTCGCCTTCTATCTGGCGCTGATGGCTTGGCTGCATGGGGCGGGCGTGCGCTTTCGGCGCCAGCATCGGGATCCGCGAGAACCGCGCGACGAACCTCGGCCTTGGCAATGGCTGGGCGCATGGGGGCGTGGGTTGCTGCGCTACGGGCCGGGGGCGCTGCTGACCTATGCGCAGTGGCTGCTGATTCTGATGCTGCCTGTGCTGGTGCTGGTTTTCATGGACGGCCGCGACGTGGGCGCCAATCTCAAGGTGGTCGGGAGTTGGCTTCTGCCCAACACCCCGTTGATGGTGCTGATGCACGCGCTGGGCTTTGGGGCGGTGTTGCTGCGGAAAAAGTACGTGAGTGAGTCGCTTGCGATGGATGCGCTGGGCTGGGGTGGGCGCAATGAGTCGCTGCGGCGGGCCTGGCACCAGCGCGTTTGGCCCATCCTGCTGTTCTCCCCGTTGATTTGGCTGGCGTTGTGGCGGCATCGCGCCGATGTGCGCCGCTGGCGCGGTTACCGCGCGACGCCACCGGACGCGTCGGGCCAGTGGCAGCTCATGGAGCGGGCGGCCGAAGAGCCCAGGGTGCGGCGCCCCTACATGACGCCGCAGCAGCGCGCCGAGGAAGCCTGCGGGTCGAGGGTGTACATGCCCTGGCGCCACGTGGAAACAGGTGCCCTGCGCTTGCTGGCACATCCGGGCGGGGATGCGCGGCATTTTGGGCGCTGTCCGGCATGCCAGGCAAACACCTTGCCGGTCGCAGCCAAGTTGGTGGTGGTCGAAGAGCCTACGCGGCATGCAGAAGGCGTGGGCCGCAGCGAGCGCTGTTGCCGACACTGCGGCCACATACTAGCTGTGGGGCCGCTGGTGTTGCCCCGTCTCAGCAGCGACGATTCGGGGGACGGCTCAAGCGGGCGCTCCGGTGGTTCCGGCAGAGGCTCCAGCGGCGGCAGCTTTGGTGGCGGATCGTCTGGTGGCGGAGGCTCGGGTGGAAGCTGGTAAGTGCCGCTGAACGGCACGGGGCACAGCCGCGCAAAAAACAGCTTGATCCTCAAGAAATCTAGGTACTGTTTGTGGGGGCGGCCTTGGCCGTGTCAGCGTACTATGGATATTTTCAAAAATCACGACAGCGTGGGCGATCAGAAAAACCCCCTCACATCCCCTCGTCATTGCGGCGAAGGCCGCAATCCATGGGGCGTCACCTTGACACGG
>JAUNUR010000028.1:0-34728 GCA_030538085.1 Pseudomonadota bacterium
TCATTGCGGCGAAGGCCGCAATCCATGGGGCGTCACCTTGACACGGTATTGACCCACAGACACCGTGTGGATTGCGGCCTTCGCCGCAATGACGGGATAAAGTGAAGGCATTACATAGGCTTTTCCTGAATTACGAAACTCTCTCAAGAAAACGTTTTGTAAGTCATTGATTTTTCTTCAGGTGCACCGGCCCTGCTGACAGGGTTGGGGCGCTTAATAATCGGTCTTGCTTCAGAATAGGCGTTTCGCTACGCGCATCGGAGACTTGTCATGACATCGTTGGACCGCATCACCCAAAGCCCTGATGTGATGGGTGGCAAGGTGTGCATCCGTGGGATGCGCGTGACGGTGGGCATGCTCGTTGGACAGATCGGCGCCGGTCGCAGCATCGACGCGGTGCTGAGCGACTACCCGTATCTTGAGCGAGAAGATGTTCTGCAAGCGCTGCGTTATGCCGCGTGGCGTGCGGAAGAACGCAAGGTGCCGCTGGCGGTGAACGGATGACGTTCGTGGTCGACATGAACCTGTCGCCGCGCTGGGTTCAAACCTTGCGGGATGCGGGATGCGGGATGCGGGAATCGAGGCCATCCATTGGCATGCGCCTGCTGCCTTTGGCCCGGCGTGGTGGTTGAATGGGTGATTTGCATGGGGCTCAGTCCGTCGGCTGGGTTAGCGCAGCAATGCCTAGCCGTCGGCGCGTGCAAGGCTGGGTTTCGCGGCGCTTTACCCAGTCTACGGATTTATTAAGTGAAATCGGCCTTTGGCCCTAGTGCATAGGGTGTAACCAGCTACTTTTTTTGGAGCAATTTCATGACCAGGACGACCAAGCCGACCCGCACCTTAACCGCCAGCGCAACGCGCCGCGCTGCATCCGCCCCGTGCTCGGGCATGGAACCAGCGGCATGCTTTGCGAAAGGCACGCTGGTGCATACCAAGGATGGGCATAAACCCATCGAGCAAATCCAGATGGGCGATTGGGTGCTGTCCAAGCCGGAGAATGGCGGGGAGCAAGCTGACAAGCGAGTGGTCAAGACGTTTGTGCAGCCTCTGGACCGTATCGTTGGACTCGTGTACACGTTGCCTGGGCAGGACCTAGAAGATTTGATTCAAAAGGGGCAGGGAATCAAGACGGCTTTTGTGAATACCACTTTGAACCATCCCGTTTGGACAAAGGAGGAGGGCTGGATCACTCCCGCTCATATACAGCCTAACGGAATGGGAGCATTCCACTTTGAAGCGAGCACTGGCGTTGAGATTGAGTTCTGGGCTGTCGAGAACATCTATCGCTCCGAGTATCCGGACGTGGGTTGGACGTCCAAGCGCTGGCCGGAAGATCTGAGAGCGAGGGGGACTCTGTGGAACTATGACCAGCATCAACAAGTCGCGTGATGACGCGGTCGCCCTAGAGGCGATCCGTTGGGAAGAACACCCCGATCCGTACTTTGAAGCTCCGGTCTACAACCTGGAAGTAGAAGACTTCCACACCTACTATGTGGGCGAACACGGTATCTGGGTACGCGGCCACAAGGGCGGCAGCCCATAAGCTTGGTAGCGCGCAACGAAATACAGCGTACGGGCTGGCCGACCTGGCCAAGGGCGGCTTCGATCCGGTGTTCGGCGCGCGGCCAATTGGGATGAGCCTACGCTGGCCTGGTGCGATAAAACCGTAGCGCGTGCTCGGTGGCTTCGCGCGCGCCCTGCGCCAGCACGCCGCGCTTGATCTTGCCGACCACGTGCATCTCGCACGGCTTGCAGTCGAAGCGCAGGGTGAGCTTTTCCTTGCCGTTCACCAATTGCAACGGCTCGGCCTTCACCGTGCCCTTGACGCCGATCACGCCCTTGGCCTGCTTGGGGCACAGGCTGAGCGAGTAGCGCACGCAGTGCTTGGTGATCATCAGGCTGACTTCGCCTTCTTCCTCGTGGCTTTCGTAGGCTGCATCGATCACCTTCACGCCGTGCTTCGCATAAAAGTCGCGCGCGGCGTGGTTGAACACGTTCGCCAGATAGGTGAGCGAGTCTTCGGGGTAGGGCGTGGGCGGCTGCACCGGCACGGCGCGCGGCAGGCGCTGCCAGGCTGCCGCACGGGTGGCCTCCAGCGCGGCCATGGCATCGCGCCGCAGCGCGTTGGCCACGCTGGCGGGCACGAACCAAGGGCGGGGCAGATCGAGCGCGATGTCGATGGGCGTGAAGATGGTTTCACCCAGCTTGGCGAGCGATTCGCGCAGCTTGGCGGCATTGCTGGCTGCATCTTTGGGAGCGGCGTGCGCAAGCTGGACCTGCGCTAAAGTCGTGTGACCATCCTCATCGGTCGCTGAAAGCTGTAGGCCATCGGCGGTTTCCGACAGTTTGAGCCACACGCCGATGCGCCGGTCGGCAGACTTCTTTTCCAGCGTGCGCGCCCAGTCCATGCTGCGGTTGCGGTTGATCACGGTGCCTTTGCGCAGGTCGTGCAGTTGCGCCATCGGGTCCTTGGGGAACACGCGCCAGGCGCCATCGCCCAAGCTCTCCACGCGGTTGGTCTGCGCGCCGACCAGTTCCTTCTGCTGGTCGAAATAGCACAGGCCGTCGCCGTTCGACAGTTGCAGCGCCGCATCGTCGGCCATCAGCTCGAAGTGGTCCTTGCCCACGCGGGTGACGAAGCCGATGGGCTGGCCGGGGTTCTTGGGCGTGTCGAAGGCGCCGATGTCTTCTTTCCGGCCATTGACAAAGTAGTCGGTGAACTCGCGGTTGAAGTTCTGCTCGGGGTCGGGCGCGAAGGTGAAACTGCAGCGGCCCGACGAGCCGCGCGCCAGTTCGGGCCGCTCTTCCAGAATCTCGTCGAACAGGCGGCGGTAGTGGGCGGTGATGTTCTTCACGTAGCCCATGTCCTTGTAGCGGCCCTCGATCTTGAAGCTGCGCACGCCGGCGTCGATGAGCGGTCGCAGGTTCAGGCTCTGGTTGTTGTCCTTCATGCTCAGCACGTGCGCGTCGTGGGCGACGAAGCGGCCTTGCGCATCCAGCACCTGATAGGGCAGGCGGCAGGCCTGCGAGCAGTCGCCGCGGTTGGCGCTGCGGCCGGTGTGGGCATGGCTGATGTAGCACTGGCCGCTGTAGGCCACGCACAGCGCGCCGTGGATGAAGAATTCCAGCGTGCAGCGGTCGGGGTCGGTAGCAGCACGCACGGCGGTGATTTCTTGCAAATCGAGTTCGCGCGCGAGCACGATCTGGCTCAGGCCCGCGTCCTGCAGAAAGCGCGCCTTCTCGGGTGTGCGGATGTCGGTCTGCGTGCTGGCGTGCAGTTGCAGGGGCGGCAGGTCCAACTCGAGCAGGCCCATGTCCTGGATGATGAGCGCGTCGGCACCGGCTTCGTACAGTTGCCAGGCCAGTTGGCGCGCGGGCTTCAGTTCGTCGTCGCGCAGGATGGTGTTGAGCGTGACGAAGATGCGCGCGTCGAAACGGTGCGCGTGGCGCGTCAGGCGCTCGATGTCGGCCAGCGCATTGCCCGCGCCGGCGCGGGCGCCAAAGCCGGGGCCGCCGATGTAGACGGCGTCGGCGCCGTGGTTGACGGCCTCAATGCCGATGTCGGCGTCGCGCGCGGGGCTGAGCAGTTCAAGCTGGTGGGGCGGGGGCATCGGGCGATTATCTTTCAAATCGGCCTGTTGCGCCCGCTGGCAAAGCGGCAGAAGCTATGCAAATGATAGCGATTCATCTTTATCCAGGATAAAAAGAGCTTGCTTATCAACGAGTTTCAGAGCGTGCAAGCATGCACGCGGTTTTCCATCGTTTTTTGTGGGAGCGGGCTTGCCCGCGATAAGCCTTGGCTTAGGGCGAAACGCTGCCATCGCGGCCAAGGCCGCTCCCACACAAAGAGGTGTGGCCCTCAGCGTGCCGGGTCACTGCCCGAAAACTCGCCAGCGGCGGGCCTGGGCGCGGCATGGGGCGCATTGGCCGCCGGGCTGGCCGATGCGGCCACCGCTGGCCGGCCCGCCTTGGGCGGGCGCGTGGCCTTGGCCAGCAGCGGCGCGCAGCTTTCGTTGTCCTCGGCGCCCGGCACGGTGATGGGTACCAGCACCAGCGCGCCCGGCGCCGCCGTCAGCGCCGCCAGGGCCGCCGTGGCGCGGGCAATCAATGGCCCCGGCTGAACCCCCACGCGCGGCTTGGCGAATGGTCCGCGTATTTCCAGTGGCGTGCGCAGTGAGAACAGTTTCAGGTCGTAGGCCTTGGGGTCGATGTCGATATCGAACACTTCTTGGCGCATGTCGGCGGTGCCGGTGGCTTCGATCAGGGCCTCGTCGGTGTTGACCTTCACGTTTTGCAGATAGGCCACGCCGTCGCGCACCGGCAGGTCGGCGATGGCGCAGCGCAGGCGCACTTCCTTGTCGCGGCCAAACAGCTTGGAAACAATCACGCTGCCCAGGTTCAGGCCCGCCAAGTCCAGCAGTTGCTGGCTCATCACGCCGTCACGCACGTAAAGCCGGGCTTCACCCTGGGCGGAGGCCAGCATCCGCGCGACCGATGAGCCCTGGCCGTCCAGCGCCACGCCGCCATCCACGTGGCCCAGGCTTTTCTTCATCAGTTCGATCTCCGGGAACAGCGCCGACAGCTGCAGGCCCTTCACGTCGCCACGCAGCGAGACCTGCATGGGCTGCACACGCGAATTCATGCGCACCTGCGTCTTGAAGCGCCCGTTGGCAACGCCGAAATCCAGCGGATTCAGCGTGAGCTGCGCGTCTTCCATTACGGCATGAACCTTCAGGCTGTCCAGCGGCACGGCCTTGGGGCGCTCGATGCGCTGGCCGGTGTAGTGCAGGTCCAGATCCATCTTGCGCCAGCGCGAGGTGTCGAAGGGATCATCGGGCAGCACCTTGCCGGGGCGCTGTGTTTGCCCCGGCTTGTCCGCATGGGCGCCCACCACCGGCCCCAGGTCTTCCAGGCGCAGCAGCCTGGAACGCATGGCGCCCTCCAGGCGGGGGCGTGGCTTGCCCGAGGTGTAGGTCACGTCTCCGGCCAGATCGCTGCCGCCCACCACGCCCTTGAAGCCGCTGTAGCGCCACACGGCCTGATCCGGCTTGAGCGTGCCGATGAGGTGCCCTTGGGTGCGAAACGGTGGCGTGTTGGGCAACACGATGCCGGTGAGCGCATACAGGTCGGCCAGGCTGCCGCCTTTGAGCGTGACCTGAAAATCCACGCCCGACAATTGGCGCGGGTTGCTCAGCGTGCCCTCGGCCGTCGCGCCCAGGCGGCCGGCGCGGGCGTCGAGCTTGAGCGGAAATTCCAGCTGCGTCTGTCGCAGCGTCAGCAACTGCCCCGCCTTGCCGCTGCCGCGCACCTCGGCCTTGCCGTGCCAGCCCGAGAACTGAAAGCCGATGCCATAGCGGCCATCCTCGGTCTGGTCGGCTGGCAGCGTGTCGAGCGTGCTGGACACGCTCAGATGGCGCATGGCGTTTTCATAACTCAATTGCCCCTTGCTCAGCAGCAAGCGGTCCAGGCTCACGCTCCAGCGGCCATCGGCTTCGTCCGGCTGGCGGCGGAAATCGAAAGTCCAGTTGTTGTGTTCGTTGTCGGCGCGCTCCAGGCGCACATCGGGCTCGGTCAATGCCACGTGGCCCAGCTCGATCCTGCGCGCCAGCAGTGGCAGCAGGGCGATGTCGGCCGATGCTCTGCCGATGTGGGCGAAGTGCGGCCCCTTGGCGGCGAAGCCCGCCGGGTTGCCAATCAGCACGTCGCTGGCATGAATGACCGGCGTGGGCACCCAGCGGCGCCACCCGTTTTCCTGCTGGCGGGGCCATTGCCAGTTCAGCGCCAGCGGGCCGCGAATGGCGAAATCACGCCCCATGGCCGTGCCGACCTTTTCTGAAACCCAGTCACGCGACCGGTTCCAGTCGTTCCAGGTCAGCCACGTCAACAGGGCCGCCACCGCCAGCAGCAAGGCCGCCAAAATGCCGGCCAGCCAGCGCCAGGGCGATGTTCGCCAGGAAGGGGCGGAGTCAGACTTGGAAAGTCGGGAGTCAGTGAAATGCATGGGCAAAATGTTCTGCTCGGTCTTAACGGTCATCGACGCGGGCAGGGCCAACAGGCCGGATCGGTCGATGCTAGTCAGGCCAAGGGCCGATGTGTGGCCGACATTCGCGCTTTGGCCGTCTTCCTACAACACCTTGCGCCAAACGGCCGCGGCGCCCATCCGCGTGTCTGACAAGACCACTGGTTTCTGCCGCTGCCATGGCTGTCAAGTGATATTCTGTGGCCTGAACAAAAAACGATAAAAATTGATGGAAACCAACCATTCCCCCAACCAGATCCGCGCCGTTTACAACGATCGAACGATCAGGGTTTATCAGGCTTATTCCGACCCCATTGCCGACAGCGCATTGGCCCGGCAGACCTTTATTTCCCCTCCGTTCAAAATGGAGCGCATGACCTGGATAAAGCCATCGTTCTTATGGATGATGTACCGCGCGGGCTGGGGTTTGAAAGACGATGGCCAAAAGCGAATCTTGGCCATTGACATCAGCCATGAAGGCTTTGAATGGGCATTGGCGCACAGTTGCCCCAGTCGCGCGCCACAAGGCATGAACAAAGAGGATTGGCAGCAACTCAAGCATGCTTCGCCGGTGCGCATCCAGTGGGATCCAGAAAGGGACTGGTTGCTTGAGCCATTGCCCCATAGGACCATACAAATTGGCTTGAGCGGTGAGGCGGTGCAAAGATATGCCAATGATTGGATCACGAGCATTGAAGAAGTGACCCCATTGGCTCATAAAATCAGATCGGCCGTAGATCAAAAAAATCTTGATCTTGCAAAATCACTTTTGCCTGAAGAAAAGATTTATTTTTCAAAAACTGGCGTAGCGGATTAAAAAATATCCAGCCACATTGGACATACCATGAATAAGCAACTGGTGGAAAGCAGCAAATTCCTGAGCTACGTTCTTCGTCATGAGCCTCAAGCTATCGGCTTGCAGCTGGATCGTGAAGGCTGGGCCAATATCAACGAGTTGATTGCCTGTGCTCAACAGTCTGGCCGCAAGCTGGACAGTGCGCTGATTACCGAGGTGGTTTCAACCAACGACAAGAAACGGTTTGCAATCTCGGAAGATGGCCTGCGCATTCGTGCGGTGCAAGGGCATTCGACGGGTTCAGTCGCCATCTCGCATGTGGAGAAGGTGCCACCTGAAATTCTTTACCACGGCACGGCCACGCGATTTCTGGATTCAATCCTGCGCGAAGGGTTGAAGCCTGGCTCACGCCAACATGTCCATTTGTCCGAAAATGTCGAAACGGCCAAGTCTGTTGGGCAGCGCTATGGCAAACCCGTGGTGCTCAAAATCGAAGCCTTGCGGATGCACCAGCAGGGCTTTAAGTTTTTTCAGGCGGACAATGGTGTTTGGCTTGTAGAGCGAGTGCCAGAGAAGTTCTTGATTTCGGAGTAATGGCAGGGTGGAGCCGGCTTCTGTTCTCTGCATTTATCTGATTCCAATTTCAGATCAAGGCTCCCATAAGCCTTATCTGAGATTTCTTGATAATCAAGAAGCTGTGAAAGTCAGTGCTCATGCCAGTTGTCCAAGGATGACGAGCGGTCAACTGCCGTTTTCATTGAGAATTTCGTGATTCAGGACAAGCCTATGTCATGCCTTCACATCATCCCGTCATTGCGGCGAAGGCCGCAATCCACACGGTGCCCGTGGGGCAACACCGTGTCAAGGTGACGCTCCATGGATTGCGGCCTTCGCCGCAATGACGAGGGGATGTGAGGGGGTTTTTCTGATGGCCCGCGCTGGCGTGATTTTTGAAAATCTCAATAGGTTGAAGTGGAAATGGCGTGACGATTCTCTTTGCTGGAGCGGTAAAGGCCGTGCAGCCAAGACAAACGGGCACCGAAGTGCCCGTTTGATGTGGATTGCGCGCGGCGCGCGGTTTATTGGATCTTGGCCTTGGTTCGCAGTTCTTCCTGGAACTTCACCAGTTTCTGCTGCTGCATCTGCTGCACGATCTGCGGCTTGACGTCCTCGAACTTGGGCAGCTCGGGCGCCTTGGCTTCGCGGATGTCGTCCACGCGGATCACGTGGTAGCCAAACTGCGACTTCACCGGCGCATCGGCCAGTTGCCCCTTGTCGAGCTGGGTCAGCGCGTTGGCGAACTCGGGCACGTAGCCTTGCGGGTTGGCCCAGCCCAGATCGCCGCCCTGGGCGCCGGAGCCGGGGTCCTTGGACTGCTTCTTGGCGATGTCCTCGAACTTGGCGCCTTTTTTCAGCTGGGCGATGATGGCCTTGGCCTCGTCTTCCTTCTCGACCAGGATGTGGCTGGCCTTGTATTCCTTGGCGCCGGCGGCGGGCGCCTGGGAGCCGACCACGCGGTCGTATTCGGCCTTGGCTTCCTCGTCGGTGACCTTGTTCTTCTCCTGGTAGTCGGCGAACAGCTCGTTGATCATCACGCTCTGGCGCGCCAGGTCCATCTTGGCGCGGAAGCCGGGCGAGGCCTCGATGCCGCGGCGCTGCGCTTCTTGCATGAAGATTTCGCGGGCGATGACTTCCTCGCGCAGTTGCTTGTCCATGTCGGGCGGCACGGGGCGGCCGGTGCGCGCGGCCTGCTCGTTGATCTGCTCCGCCAGCGCGTCCAGGCGTGTCTTGGGCACGGGCTTGCCGTTGACGATGGCGACGTTCTGCGCCATCACGGGCAGCGCCAGGGCGCTGGCCAGCATGGCCGCCGCGGAAACGGTCAGAAACTGTTTTTTCATGGTGTCAAAAAAGGAAGGGGAAAGCCCGTCCGAGCCGGGATGAAAAGCGCGTGAAAGCGGTTGAGAAGGCGAAAAAGCAGTCCGCAAGGTTCTCTTCAGCGGGTTTCGATGGCGAGGGCGTGCACGCCATCGTGGTCGATGAATTTTTGCAGCGCATCATATACGAGGCGGTGCCGCGCCACGCGGCTTTGGCCCTCGAAGCGCGGCGATGCGATGCGCACGCGGAAATGGGTGCCAAAGCCCGTGCCGTTGGCGCCGGCGTGGCCGTCGTGCTGCCAGCTTTCGTCCAGCACTTCGAGTTCGGTGGGTTGCAGTTGCTGGCGCAGGTGTTCGGCCATGTGGTCGGCCAGGGTGTTGCTCATGTCGATCCTCCAGGGGGCAGTTCGGCGCCGGGTTCGTCCTTCAGGTGCCGTGCCACGTAGACGCCCTGGCCGATGATGAAGGCGATTGGGAACACGTAGCCCCACAGCTTGAAGTTGGCCCAGGCGTCGGTCGAGAAATAGGCCGCCACGTAGCCGTTGATGGCGGCCATGAACAGGCAGTAGCCGATCCAGGCGATGGTCAGCCGGTGCCACACGAAGTCGGGCAGGGTGAGCTGGCTGCCCAGCATGATCTGCAGGAAGTTCTTGCGAAAGCCCCACAGCGCCACGGCCAGCGCCACCGCCATGGCGACGTAGAGCACCGTGGGCTTCCATTTGATGAAGCGCTCGTCCTGCAGGATCAGGGTGAGCGCGCCAAAGATCAGGATCAGGGCCAGCGTGGCCTTGTGCATGGTGGTCAGCTTCTTGTCGAGCACGTAGATGACGGCCATTTGCACGCAGGTGGCGGCCATGAGCACGGCGGTGCCCACGTAAATGCCCCACAGCTTGTAGGCGCCGAAGAACAGCAGGATGGGCAGGAAGTCGAGCAGCAGTTTCATCGCGGCGGATTATCGCGGCTCGAAATCGAGGGACGCGGAGTTCATGCAGTAGCGCAGGCCGGTGGGTGCGGGGCCGTCCGGGAACACATGACCCAGGTGCGCGCCGCAGTTGGCGCAGACGGTTTCGACACGCACCATGCCGTGGCTCAAGTCGCGCCGCTCCTCGATGGCGCCGGGAATCGCCAGCGAGAAGCTGGGCCAGCCGCAGCCAGCGTCGAACTTGGTGCCCGACTCGAACAGTTTGCTGCCGCAGCAGATGCAGTGGTAGCTGCCGTCGGCCCAGTGCTGTTCGTACTTGCCGGTGTAGGGGCGCTCGGTGGCGGCCTGGCGGGTGACCTGGTAGGCCGGGGCTTCAGCGCCCTTGGCGGCCAGCAGGGTGCGCCATTCGTCGTCGGTTTTCTGGATAGGATGGGTCATGAGGAACAACTGATCTGGATGTGGGATGCCCAGTCGGGCGGAAAACCGGCCCAGTCGGCATGCTGGGGATGGTCGTCGAACGGGCGCTCCAGCACGGCCAGCAGATTTTCGACCATGCGGAAGTCCTTTTGTTTCGCCAGCGCGATGGCCTGCTCGGCCAGGTAGTTGCGCAGCACGATGGTGGGGCTGGAATGATGCATCAAATTGGCATCTGTCGCTTGTCCATCAATCGTTGTTAGCTCTTTATGTCGTAGCAAAAGGTGCTCGATGGCCGCGCGGTCGTGAAACAGGTCTTGCACCGTGTCGGCGGGCGCGCCGGCGGCATGCAGGGCCAGGCGGCGCCAGAAGATGGTCCAGTCGGTGCGCTCGCGCGCCATCAGCTTGAGCAGTTCGCCTACCAGCGCGCGCGTGCCGTCGTTGGCTTGGGCCAGGCCCAGCTTGGCGGCCATGCGGCGGTCCAGCTCGGCGGGGAAGGCGTTCTTATACGGCTCCAGCGCGGCCATGGCCTCGTCCGGTTCGCCGATCAGCGGCAGCAGCGCCTGGCCCAGGGCGAACAGGTTCCAGTGCGCGATCTGCGGCTGGCGCTGGTAGCTGTAGCGCCCGCCGTGGTCGCTGTGGTTGCAGATGTGGGCCGGATCGAACCCGTCCATGAACTGGAACGGGCCGTAGTCGATGGTCAGGCCCAGGATGCTCATGTTGTCGGTGTTCATCACGCCGTGCATGAAACCCACCGCCTGCCATTGGGCGATGAGCGCCGCGGTGCGCTGCGTGACGGCGGTCAGTAGCGCGGCGTAGGGGTTCGGGGCTTCGCGGCATTCGGAATAGAAATGCTCGATCACGAAATCGGCCAGCGCACGCAGTGCCTCGGGCTGGCCGTGGTGGCTGAAATGCTCGAAATGCCCGAAGCGGATGAAGCTGGGCGCCGCGCGGGTGACGACGGCGGCGGTTTCGATCTCTTCGCGCCGAACCGGCTGGTCGGAGCCGGTGATGCACAGCGCCCGCGTGGTGGGGATGCACAGGCCGTGCATGGCCTCGCTGCACAGGAATTCGCGGATCGACGAGCGCAGCACGGCGCGGCCATCGCCCATGCGGGAATAGGGCGTCAGGCCGCTGCCCTTGAGCTGCAGTTCCCACCACTGGCCGTCGGGTGCCTGTACCTCGCCCAGCAGGTGCGCGCGCCCATCGCCCAGTTGCCCGGCCCAGACGCCGAACTGGTGGCCGCTGTAGACGCTGGCCAGCGGCTGGCTGCCGGGCGGCAGGTGATTGCCGGTGAACGCATCCAGCGCCTGCCGCGAATGCCACCAGTCTTCTTCCAGGCCCAGCTCGCGCGCCATCGACTGGCTGCGAGCGACCCAGTACGGGTCGCGCAGTGGCATCGGCGCCAGCCGGGTGTGGAACGCTTCACCCAGGCTGGCAAAGCGATGGCGCCATGCCAGGCCCAGGTTGTCCGGCGCGGCGCCGGATGTCATGGGGTGCTGCATGGGCGGCATTGTCCGGGGCCTGGCCTAACCATGCAGGCGCGTGGGTGAAGAGCTGTCTCGTCCAGGGCAGTCGGCGCCGCGCTTATCAATTAGTATTTCGCGCCACCGACTCAACAAACTGGAGACTCCGATGCTGGGCTTGATGCAGAACCATCCGCTGCTGATTTCGTCGCTGATCGACTTTGCCGCCAGGCACCACAAGGACGGGCAGGTGGTGTCTCGCCGCGTGGAAGGCGACATCCACCGCTACACCTGGGCCGACGTGCAGCAGCGCTCCAAGCAGGTGGCCAACGCGCTGGAAGCGCTGGGCCTGAAGGCGAGCGAGCGCGTCGGCACGCTGGCCTGGAACGGCTACCGCCACCTGGAGCTGTACTTTGGCGTCAGCGGTTCGCAGCGCGTGCTGCACACCATCAACCCGCGCCTGCTGCCCGAGCAGATCGCCTGGATCGTCAACCACGCGGAAGACCAGGTCCTGTGCTTCGAGACCAGCTTCCTGCCCATCGTGCAGGGCATCCACGCGCACTGCAAGACCGTCAAGCACTGGATCGCGCTGTGCGACGAGGACAAGCTACCCAAGGACACCGGCATCCCCAACCTGCTGAGCTACGAGGCCTGGATCGGTCGGCAATCGACCGAATACGCCTGGCCCGTGTTCGACGAGAACACGGCGTCGAGCATGTGCTACACCAGCGGCACCACGGGTCACCCCAAGGCGGCGCTGTACAGCCACCGCTCCACCGTGCTGCATGCCTACGCCGCCGCGCTGCCCGACGTGATGGGCCTGTCGGCGCGCGATTCGGCGCTGCCGGTGGTGCCCATGTTCCACGTCAACGCCTGGGGCCTGCCGTACTCGGCGGCCATGGTGGGCTGCAAACTGGTGTTTCCCGGCCCGGCGCTTGACGGCCAGTCGGTCTACGAGCTGATGGAGGCCGAGAAGGTCACCTTCGCCGCCGGCGTGCCGACGGTGTGGCAGATGCTGCTGGGCCATGTGGGGCAGAACAAGCTGAAGTTCTCCACCCTCAAGCGCACGGTGATCGGTGGCTCGGCCTGCCCGCCGGCCATGATCGACACGTTCCGCAACGACTACGGCGTGGATGTGCTGCACGCCTGGGGCATGACCGAGATGAGCCCGCTGGGCACGCTGTGCACGCTGAAGGAAAAGCACCGCGATTTGCCCGAAGACCAGCAAATGGCGCTGCGCCTGAAACAGGGCCGAGCCATCTTCGGCGTCGACATGAAGATCGTCGGCGCCAACGGCGAGGAACTGCCCTGGGACGGCAAAACCTATGGCGACCTGTACGTGAAGGGCTCGTGGATCCTCGACAAGTACTACAAGAGCGAGGGCAGCGATCCGCTGAGGGATGGCTGGTTCCCCACGGGCGACGTGGCCACCATCGACGTCGACGGCTTCATGCAGATCACCGACCGCAGCAAGGACGTGATCAAGTCGGGCGGCGAGTGGATCAGCTCCATTGACATCGAGAACGTGGCCATGGCCCACCCGGCTGTCGCCATGGCAGCCTGCATCGGCATGCCGCACCCCAAGTGGGACGAGCGCCCCATCGTGGCGGTGACGCTCAAGCCCGGCGCCGAGGTGACGCGAGAGGAGTTGCTGAAGTTCTACGAAGGCCGCGTTGCCAAATGGCAGGTGCCGGACGACGTGGTGTTCGTCGACTCGATTCCCATCGGCGCCACCGGCAAGATGCTCAAGACCAGGCTGCGCGACCAGCTCAAGGACTACAAGCTGCCGACGGCTTGATTTGATGGCAGGTCCCAGGCGGCTCGTCTGGCTGGGGCGCGACGGGAAGGCTCGCCCTTCGCACCGGAGGGTGAGCTTTTTGTTGTGTGATTCCAGTTCCAGACCAAGGCCGTGATGCCTACATCATTCCGGCGCGAAGCCTGCTCGTACAGCGATAAGGGGCCTGAATCCAGACGGCCCGTGCGGGGAAACATGGATCCCGGCCTTCGCCGGGATGACGGCTGTTGACGTTTCGCAGCGGAGTTATTGAGATTTTCAAAAATCAGGACAGCGTGGGCTATCAGAAAGAACCCCTCACATTCCCTCGTCATTGCGGCGAAGGCATTAAATAGGCTTGTCCTGAATTACGAAACTCTCAATCGACAAAACACGACAGAACAAGAACAGCTTTTCGGATTTGCCTTGGAGTCCTTCATCGTCACCTTGCTGAGCAGCCTGAGTTACGGGCTGTTCCTGTTCATGCTCAGCGCCGGCCTGACCCTCATCCTCAGCATGATGGGGGTGCTGAACTTCGCGCATGCCAGCTTCTACATGCTGGGCGCCTACATCGGTTACACGCTGTCGGGCGCCATCGGCTTCTGGGCGGCGCTGGTGCTGTCGCCCATTCTGGTGGCCGTCCTGGGTGCATTGTTCGAGAAGTACTGCCTGCGCAAGGTGCATAAATTCGGGCATGTGTCCGAGCTGCTGGTCACCTTCGGCCTGTCCTACATCATTCTGGAAGTGGTGCAGCTCGCCTGGGGCCGCCCGGCGCTTGATTTCAGGCCGCCCGGGGCGCTGCAAGGGCCGGCATTCACGCTGATCAACCACTCGGTCGAAGGCATGCGCCTGGTCTGGGGCGCGGCGCCCGATGGCGCCTGCCGCGTGGCCGATGCCGCGGTGCGCGTGGCGTGCTCGCCGTTTCCGGCCACGCGGGCGCTGATGATGGTGGTGGCCGTGCTCATGCTGGTCGGCATCTGGCTGCTGCTCACGCGCACCCGCATCGGCTACATCATCCAGGCCGCGCTGACGCACCCCGACATGGTGGAGGCGCTGGGGCACAACGTGCCGCGCGTGTTCATGCTGGTGTTCGGCGCCGGCACCGGGCTGGCGGCACTGGCCGGCGTGATCGGCGGCAGCACCTTCGTGACCGAGCCGGCCATGGCCGCCACCGTGGGCGCCATCATCTTCGTGGTGGTGGTGGTCGGTGGCATGGGCTCGCTGGCGGGGGCGTTCGTGGCTTCGCTGCTGATCGGCGTGATCCAGACCTTCGCCGTGGCGCTCGACTACTCGCTCATCACTCTGGCGGGGCACCTGGGCATTCAGCTCAGCCAGGCGGCGCGCGAGAACTCGCTGGTCAAGCTCACGGTGTCGCAGGTGGCGCCGATCCTGCCGTATCTGCTGCTGGTGCTGGTGCTGGTCTTCCGTCCGCGTGGCCTGCTGGGCGCACGGGAGACCTGGAGCCAATGAGCACCACCGCGTCGCCCTCGGCGCTACCCTCCGCGCCCGCGCGGCTGCTGATCTGGGGTGGCTTCGCGCTCGTGCTGGCGGTGGCGCCGCTTGTCTTCAGCAGCCATCTGTCGATCAGCATGCTGGCGCAGATGGGCGTTGCCATCATTGCCTGCCTGTCGTACAACATCCTGCTGGGGCAGGGCGGCATGCTCAGCTTCGGACACGCGGTGTATACCGGCCTGGGCTCCTTCGTGGTCATTCACGTGCTCAATGCCGTGGCGGCGGGGCGCTGGCACATTCCGGTCAGCCTGCTGCCGCTGGTGGGCGGGCTGGCGGGCTTGTTTTTCGCGGCTCTGCTGGGCTGGGTGAGCACCCGGAGATCCGGCACCACCTTCGCCATGATCACGCTGGGCATCGGCGAGCTGGTGTTCGCCATGTCGCTGATGATTCCCGAATTCTTCGGCGGCGAGGCCGGCGTGTCGGGCAACCGCGTGGTGGGCGATCCGGTCATGGGCATCAGCTACGGCCCGGCGCGGCAGCTTTATTACCTGATCGCCGTCTACACCTTCGCGTGCGTGCTGCTCATGTACGCATTCACGCAAACGCCGCTGGGCCGCATGCTGAACGCGGTGCGCGACAACCCGGAGCGGGTCGAGTTCATCGGCTACAGCGGCCAGCACGTGCGCTATCTGGTGTTCATCGTCGCGGGCTTTTTCGCCGGCATCGCGGGCGGTCTGGCGGCGCTGCACTTCGAGCTGGTCACGGCCGAGGTGGTGGGCGCCAGCCGCTCGGGCGCCTACCTGTTGTTCACCTTCCTGGGGGGCGCCACCTTCTTCTTCGGCCCCATCATCGGCGCGGTGCTGATGGTGTTCGCCTCCGTGCTGCTGTCGGAGCTGACCAAGGCCTGGCTGCTGTACCTGGGCCTGATCTTCGTGTTCATGGTGATGTACGCGCCCGGCGGCATCGCCAGCCTGGTCATGATGAACGTGCGGGTGGCCGCGCGCGGCAAATTTGGCCGCGTGGCGCCCAGCCTGGCGCTGCTGCTGCTGGCCGCCCTGGTGGCGCTGGCGGGCGCGGGCGCGCTGATCGAGATGGTCTACAGCCTGCAACTCGACTCGATGAGCGACGCGGTGCGCTTCGCCGGCATGACGCTGCATGCCCGGGACACGGCGCACTGGCTGATCTTCGGCGGCCTGTTCGTGGCCGGCGCGCTGGCGCTGGAATGGGCGCGCCGCCGCCATGCGCGCGCGTGGGCCGTGGTGCAGGCCGAGATCGAGCAGGAAAACCAGCCCGCGCGGGAGGCGGCATGAACGCCGCGACACCCGCATCCGGTTACGCGATCGAGCTGCGCGGGCTGCACAAGCGCTTCGGCAAGACGGAGGTCATTCGCGGCGCCAGCCTGGCGGTGCGTCCGGGCGAGCGCGTGGCCATCATTGGCCCCAATGGCGCCGGCAAGTCCACCCTGTTCAACCTGATCAGTGGGCGCCTGGCCCCCACCAGCGGGCAGGTGCTGCTGAACGGCCAGCGCATCGACGGCAGGAAGCCGTATGAGATCAACCGCCTGGGGCTGGCGCGCAGCTTCCAGATCACCAACCTGTTTCCCCGCTTGAGCGTGTTCGAGAACCTGCGCTGCGCGCTGCTGTGGAAGATGGGCTACCGCTACACCTTTCTGCGTTTCCTGTCACGCCTGCACGATGCCAACGCGCGCACCGACGAGCTGCTGCGCATGATCCAGTTGCAGGGCAAGCGCGACGTGCTGGCCATGAACCTGCCTTATGCCGAGCAGCGCGCGCTGGAGATCGGCGTGACGATTGCCGGCGGCGCCGACGTGATCCTGCTGGACGAACCCACCGCCGGCATGAGCCGCGGCGAAACGCGGCACTTCATCGAACTGATCCGCCGGGTGACCGAGGGCAAGACGCTGCTGACCGTGGAGCACGACATGGGCGTGGTGTTCGGCCTGGCCGACAAGATCGCCGTGGTGGTACATGGCGAGGTGATCGCCTTCGACACGCCGGAAGCGGTGCGGGCCGACCAGCGCGTGCAAGAGGCGTACCTGGGCTCCGCCATCGCCGATGCCCAGGTGGGAGAACGCTGAGCATGCTCCAGGTTGACCGCCTCCACGCCTACTACGGCAAGAGCCATGTGCTGCATGGCGTCAGCTTCGGTGTCCGGCGCGGCGAAATCGTTGCCCTGCTGGGGCGCAACGGCTCGGGCCGCTCGACCACCGCCAAGGCCATCATGGGCATGGTGCATGGCGAAGGCGTCATCGACTTCAAGGGGCAAGCCATCCAGGGCCGCAAACCCCACGAGATCGCCCGCATGGGCCTGGGCTACGTGCCGGAAAGCCGCGACGTGTTCCCGCGCCTGACGGTGCGCCAGAACCTGCTGCTGGGACAGAAGGGTGGGGGCAAGCACGGGCGCTGGAGCTTCGACGACATGTACGCCATGTTCCCGCGCCTGAAAGAGCGCGAGCACACCGAGGCCGGCGTGCTCTCGGGCGGCGAGCAGCAGATGCTGACGCTGTGCCGCACGCTGATGGGCGCCCCCGAACTCATCATCATCGACGAGCCCACCGAGGGCCTGGCGCCCAAGCTCGTCGAGCTGGTGGCCGACTACTTGACGATGCTGAAAGAGCGCGGCGTATCGGTGCTGCTGATCGAGCAAAAGCTGACCATTGCCATGCGCATCTCCGACCGCGCGCTCGTCATGGGCCACGGCAGCATCGTGTTCGACGGCACGCCGGACGAGCTGCGCGCCGATGCGGCCACACGAAAGGAGTGGCTGCAGGTGTGACGCCCGCCCACAACTGGGGGTTCGCCAGCCATTTATTGACGTTTTCAAAAATCACGACAGCGCGGGCCATCAGAAAGAAATCTCCCTCTCCCTCTGGGAGAGGGTTGGGGTGAGGGCAAGCGGCGTGTCATGAATTACGAAACTCTCAATATTTCAATTCCGGATCAAAGCTGCAATATCTCGTCACGTGTGTGAGGAAACATGGATCCAGGCCTTCGCCGGAGTGACGGTGATTGGCGCTTTGTTTGAAGTGGGCATGGAATTACCCGCCTCCTGCCCGCCTTCCGGACGCGGTGGGTGAAGCCGCGCTTCTTTGTCCCTGCGGTGACAAGCGCGTTTGCCCGGCGTCATCCACATCTTTCACAATGTGCCGGTTAATCTCGGGGCATTCACCCCGCATCATCACAGGAGCCATTGCCCATGACCGCCGAATACAAGGTCCAAGGTGACGTCGCCGTCATCACCCTGAACAACCCGCCCGTCAACGGTTTGGGTCTCGAAACCCGCCTGGGCATCACCAACGGCCTGGAGCAGGCCCATGCCGACCCGGCCGTCAAGGCCATCGTGATCACCGGCGCTGGCAAGGCTTTCTCGGGCGGCGCCGATATTCGTGAATTCAACTCGCCCAAGGCCCTGCAGGAGCCCACGCTGGGCTCGGTCATCCAGGCGCTGGAAAACGCCACCAAGCCCGTGGTGGCCGCCGTGCATTCCGTCGTCATGGGCGGAGGCCTGGAGCTGGCGCTGGGTGCGCACTACCGGCTGGCCGCGCCGGGCTGCAAGGTGGCGCTGCCCGAGGTCAAGCTCGGCCTGCTGCCGGGCGCCGGCGGCACGGTGCGCCTGCCGCGCGTGCTGGGTGTCGAAACGGCGCTGAACATGATCGTCAAGGGCGATCCGGTGGACAGCGAAGTGCTGGCCGGCTTGCCGGGCCAGAAGCTGTTCGACAAGCTGGCGGCGTCGCCCGATTCGCTGTTTCAGGAGGCCGTGGCCTTCGCCAGCGAGGTGGCCGCCAAGGGCGGCGAGCTGCCCTTGGTGCGCAAGCTGCCGTGCAAGCACCCGAATGGCGATGCCTACTTCCAGTTCGCGCGCAACATGGTCAAGGGCATGGCGAAGAACTTCCCGGCGCCCGTCAAGTGTGTCGACGCGGTCGAGAACGCGACCAAATACCAATTCGACGACGCGCTGGCGAAAGAGCGCGAGATTTTCATCAACCTGATGCAGACGCCCGAATCGAAGGCGCTGCGCCACATCTTCGCCGCCGAGCGCGCGGCCAGCAAGATTCCCGACGTGGGCAGCGACATCCAGCCGCGCGATGTGAAGAAGGTGGCCGTCATCGGCGCCGGCACCATGGGCGGCGGCATCTCGATGAACTTCCTCAACGCTGGCATCCCCGTCACCATCCTGGAGACCAAGCAGGAAGCGCTGGACCGGGGCCTGGCCACCATCCGCAAGAACTACGAGTCGCAGGTCAAGCGTGGCAAGCTGAAACAGGACAAGTACGAGCAGCGCATGGCCCTGCTGACCCCCACGCTGAAGTACGAGGACATCGCCGACGCCGATCTGGTGATCGAGGCCGTGTTCGAGGAAATGGGCGTCAAGGAGCAGGTGTTTACCAAGCTCGACGAGGTGATGAAGCCCGGCGCCATCCTGGCTTCCAACACCTCCACGCTCGACGTGGATCAGATCGCCGCCTTCACCCAGCGCCCGCAGGACGTGGTCGGCATGCACTTCTTCAGCCCGGCCAACGTGATGAAGCTGCTGGAGGTGGTGCGCGGCGCCAAGACCGCCAAGGACGTGCTCGCCACGGTGATGGCCATTGCCAAGAAGATCCGCAAGACGGCGGTGGTTTCAGGCGTGTGCGACGGCTTCATCGGCAACCGCATGATCGAGCAGTACAGCCGCCAGGCCGGCTTTTTGCTGGAGGAGGGCGCCACGCCGCAACAGGTCGACAAGGCCATCGAGAAGTTCGGCTTCGCCATGGGCCCGTTCCGCATGGGCGACCTGGCGGGCAACGACATCGGCTGGGCCATCCGCAAGCGCCGCTACGTCGAGAAACCCGACATGAAGTACAGCAAGACCGCCGACCTGCTGTGCGAAATGGGCCGCTACGGCCAGAAGACCGGCGCCGGCTGGTACGACTACCAGCCCGGCAAGCGCGACGCCATCCCGTCCAAGTTGGTTGAGGAGATGGTGGAAAAGCACCGCAAGGACATGGGAATCACGCCGCGCAAGATCAGCGATCAGGAGATCGTTGAGCGCCTGGTGTATTCGCTCGTCAACGAAGGCGCGCGCATCGTCGAGGACGGCATCGCCAGCAAGGCCAGCGATATCGACATGGTGTACCTGACGGGCTATGGCTTTCCCATCTGGCGCGGCGGCCCCATGAAGTACGCCGACCAGGTTGGCTTGTTCAACGTGGCCGAGAGCATGAAGCGCTTTGCACGCAACCCGAACGACGACGCCAAGTTCTGGCAGCCGGCGCCGCTGCTGCAAAAGCTGGCAGCGGAAGGACAAACGTTCAACGGATGACGAAATGACCTCGCTGCGCATCGATGACGGCGCTTTGCGCCATGACGGAGACACATCATTTGGTCATTGAGGCCGCGCAGCGGCAAAGTCATTTCGTCATTGAAGCCACCAGACAAGTATTGACTGGCAAACGTAACAAGCTATCGAATCAGGAGTAACCTATGACTTCCGCAGTGATTGTTTCCACCGCCCGCACGCCGCTTGCCAAGAGCTGGAAGGGTGCCTTCAACATGACCCACGGCGCCACGCTGGGCGGCCACGCCGTCAAGCACGCCATCCAGCGCGCCGGCATCGACGCCGCCGAGGTGGAAGACGTCATCATGGGCTGCGCCAACCCCGAGGGCGCCACCGGCATGAACATCGCGCGCCAGATCGCGCTGATGGCCGACTGCCCCGTCACCACCTCGGGCATGACGGTGAACCGCTTCTGCTCGTCGGGCCTGCAGACCATCGCGCTGGCCGCGCAGCGCATCATCGCTGGCGAGGCCGACGTGTTCGTCGCCGGCGGGGTGGAAAGCATCTCCTGCGTGCAGCAGGAGATGAACCTGCACATGATCAAGGACCCGGCGCTCGAAGCCAAGGTGCCCGCCATCTACTGGAGCATGCTGCAAACCGCCGAGCAGGTGGCCCAGCGCTATCAAATAGGCCGCGACGCCATGGACGAATACGGCGCCGGCAGCCAGCAAAAGGCCTGCGCGGCGCAGGCCGCGGGCAAGTTCGACGATGAGATCGCCCCCATCACCGTCACCGCCGGCGTCGCCGATCCGGTGCTGGGCCTGCGCACCCAGGAAGTCACCTGCGCCAAGGACGAGGGCACGCGCGAAGGCACCACCAAGGAAGGCATCAGCGGCATCCGCCCGGCCCTGCCCGGTGGCCTGATCACCGCCGGCAACGCCAGCCAGTTCAGCGACGGCGCGGGTGCCTGCGTGGTGGTGAGCGAGGAGTACGCCAGCAAAAAGGGCCTCAAGCCGTTGGGCCGGTTCCTGGGTTTCGCCGTCGCTGGCTGCGAGCCGGACGAGATGGGCATCGGCCCGGTGTTCGCCGTGCCCAAGGCGCTGAAGAAACTGGGCCTCACGGTTCAGGATATCGACCTGTGGGAGCTGAACGAAGCCTTCGCCGTGCAGGTGCTGTACTGCCGCGACAAGCTGGGCATCCCGGCCGACAAGTTGAACGTGAACGGCGGCGCCATCGCCCTGGGCCACCCTTACGGTGTGAGCGGCCAGCGCCTGACGGGCCACGCCCTCATCGAAGGCAAGCGCCGTGGTGCGAAGAAGGTGTGCGTCACCATGTGCATCGGCGGCGGCATGGGCGCTGCCGGCATCTTCGAAGTGCTGTGATGCCAGCGCGCACGGCGGGTGGCGATGCCGCCTGCCGTGCGCCGCTGCCCAGGCCAGCGGCCACCGGCCACCGGGCGCCTGCGCGGGCGCCCATTTCTTGCCCTCACATCGGTGCCGCCAGCGCAGTTTGCTATACCAAAGGTAGCTGCTTGCGCTTGATGGACACCGGTTACAGCCGTATTTGACCCATGAACCTGCGCGACACGCTGAACTTCCTGCTCTACGACTGGCTCGACGCGCCGACGCTGACCCAGCGCCCGCGCTTTGCCGAGCATTCGCGCGAAACCTTCGACGCGGTGATGGACACCTGCGAGCGCATCGCGCGCGAGCGCTACGCGCCGTTCAACCGCGTGGTCGATACCGAAGAACCGCGCACCGTGACCGAGCCCGACGGCAGCTTGCGCGTCGTGCTGCCACAGGCCACGCACGACGCCCGCGCCGCCTACGCCGAAAGCGGCATGCTGGCTGCCGCGCAGGACTACGAGCATGGCGGCATGCAGTTGCCGTATCTGGTTGAAGCCGCGGCCAACGCCTTCTTCGGCAAGGCGTCGATCAGCATCGGCTCCAACCTGCTCACGGTGGGCAACGCCAACCTGCTGATGGTGTATGGCACCGAGTTGCAGAAGGCGGTCTTCGCCGCCAACCAGTTCAACGGCCGCTGGGCCGGCACCATGTGCCTGAGCGAGCCGCAAGCCGGCTCCTCGCTGAGCGACATCACCACTCGCGCCACGCTGGAAGATCAGGACGATCCGCTGGGGCCGCGCTATCGCCTCAAGGGCAACAAGATGTGGATCTCCTCGGGCGAGCACGAGCTGACCGAGAACATCGTCCACCTGGTGCTGGCCAAGATTCCGGGGCCGGACGGCAAGCTGATTCCGGGCGTGAAGGGCATCTCGCTGTTCATCGTGCCGAAGAGGCTGGTGCGCGTGGAGAGCCCTCACCCCGGCCCTCTCCCGCACGCGGGAGAGGGAGAGAACGGCAGTGCGCCGCTGCGCGTCATCCTGGGTCCAAGGAATGACGTGGCGTTGGCCGGCCTGAACCACAAGCTGGGCTGGCGCGGCACCACCAACACGCTGCTCAACTTCGGCGAAGGCCAGTTCAAGGTGGACGGCGAGGCCGGCGCCGTGGGCTACCTCGTCGGACAGCCGCACCAGGGCCTGCGCTGCATGTTCCACATGATGAACGAGGCGCGCATCGCCATCGGCATGGCGGCCACCATGCTGGGCCTGGCGGGCTACGAAGCCTCGCTGGACTACGCCAAGACGCGCACCCAGGGCCGCCCGGTCGGCCCCGCCGGCAAGGACCCGAGCCAGCCGCCCGTGCGCCTGATCGAGCATGCCGACATCAAGCGCATGCTGCTGATCCAGAAGAGCTATTGCGAAGGCGCGTTGGCGCTGTTGCTGTACTGCGCCAAACTGGTCGACGAGCAGCACACGGGTGATGCCGCCCAGGCCGACGAGGCGCGCCTGCTGCTGGAGGTGCTGACCCCCATCGCCAAGAGCTGGCCGAGCGAGAACTGCCTGGAGGCCAATTCGCTCGCCATCCAAATCCACGGCGGCTACGGCTACACGCGCGACTTTCCGGTGGAGCAGTACTGGCGCGACAACCGCCTGAACATGATCCACGAAGGCACGCACGGCATCCAGGGCATGGACCTGCTGGGCCGCAAGGTGCTGATGGAGGAGGGCAAGGGCCTGCAACTGCTGGCAGCGCGCATCCAGGCCACCATCGCCAAGGCCAAGCCGCAGCCCGCGCTGGCGGCGCACGCCGATGCCCTGGCGCAGGCCCTGGCGCGTGTGGGCGCGGCGACGAAAGCCGCCTGGGCCACCGGCGAGCCGACCGAGGCGCTGGCCAACGCCGTGCCCTACATGCAGGCCTTCGGCCACGTGGTGCTGGCGTGGATCTGGCTGGAGCTGTCATTGGCTGCCGGCGCTACGAAAGATGAAGCACACTGCGCAGGCGTGGCGGGCGCCACGAGCTATTTCTACCGTTACGAACTGCCGAAGATCGACGCCTGGCTGCGCGTGGTGGAAAGCCGCGACATGACCTGTGCCAACATGCCGGAAGACGCGTTCTGAAAAAGAGGTTCGGCGTTGAGCGTTGGGCGTTTGGCGTGAAATACCCGAGAACTTCGTGATGCCGCGTTTCTAACCCGCTCAACGCTCAACGCTCAACGGAAAAACCATGACCCGCACCATCCAGCAACTGTTCGACCTCAAGGGCCGGGCCGCCCTCGTCACCGGCGGCTCGCGCGGCCTGGGCCTGCAGATGGCGCATGCGCTGGGCGAGGCCGGTGCGCGCATCATGCTCAGTTCGCGCAAGGCGGCTGATCTGGAAGAGGCGGTCGCCGAGCTGCAATCCGCTGGCATCGACGCGCGCTGGATCGCTGCGGACTGCGCGCAAGAGGCCGACATTCACCGCCTGGCCGACGAAACGCTGGAGCGCATGGGCGACATCGACATCCTTGTCAACAACGCCGGCGCCACTTGGGGCGCGCCCGCCGAAGATCATCCGCTCGAAGCCTGGGACAAGGTGATGAACCTGAACGTGCGCGGCTACTTCCTGCTCAGCCAGCGCATCGCCAAGAAGAGCATGATTGCGCGCCAGCAGGGCCGCATCATCAACATCGCCAGCATCGCCGGCCTGGGCGGCAACCCGCCCGAGATGCAGACCATCGCCTACAACACCAGCAAGGGCGCGGTTGTCAACTTCACGCGCGCGCTGGCGGGTGAGTGGGGTAGGTACGGTATCACCGTCAACGCCATTTGCCCCGGTTTCTTCCCCAGCAAGATGACGCGCGGCACGCTGAAGAGGCTGGGCGAGGACAAGCTGGCCGAGCACGCACCGCTGCGCCGCCTGGGCGACGACGAAGACCTGAAGGGCATCACGCTGCTGTACGCCAGCGATGCTGGCAAGCACATCACGGGCCAGTGGCTGGCGGTCGACGGTGGCGTGAGCGTGGTCACCGGAGGATGAGCCCGATGCGGGTGCGCCGGTGTTTCTCCCTCTCCCCTCGGGGAGAGGGCGGGGGTGAGGGGGTGGTAGCGCTTGCCGAACCGTTGACCTGCCTGTCGAGCCGCACCCCGGCCCTCACCCCAACCCTCTCCCGCAAGCGGGAGAGGGAGCAAGCATTCATCGTCTCATGAGCCTCGACTTCGGCGCCGTCATCCCCTTCGTCCACCACCTGGGCTTCACGCTGGAGAAGTTTGAGGGCGGTGAATCCGTCATGCATTTCGCGGCCCGGCCCGAGCACTGCAACTCGTTCGGCGTGGCCCACGGCGGCGCGGTGATGACCTTCCTGGATGTCATCATGGCCACGGCGGCGCGCAGCGTGCAGCCCGACATGGGGGTCATCACGGTCGAGATGAAAACCAGCTTCATGCGGCCGGCACCGGCGTCGAAGCACGGCGAGCCGCTGGTCGGCAAGGGCCGGCTGATGCACCGCACGCGCAACATGGCCTTCGTCGAAGGCTCGGTGTTCGATACCGACGGCCAGCTGTGCGCGCATTCCACCGGCACCTTCAAGTACGTGCCGCCGGCCGAGCGGCCAGACCACACCAGGGGGCCTCTGCCCACCGATTGATTTATCTAGTCAAATCAGCCGTCATCGCTTATCCATCAAGCGCTGGCAGCTATCAAACTGAAAGTAAAGGAGATTCCATGCCCACCAACCGCCAGATCCTGCTCGACAACCGCCCCGAGGGCGAAGCCGTCGCCAGCAATTTCAAACTGGTCACCACCGACACGCCTGCGCTGAAAGATGGCGAAGTGCTGGTGCGTCACCATTACCTGAGCCTCGACCCCTACATGCGCGGCCGCATGAACGAGAGCAAGAGCTACGCCGTGCCGCAGCCGCTGGGCGAGGTGATGATCGGCGGCACGGTGGGCGAGGTGGTCGACTCCCAGCACCCAAAATTCAAGGCCGGTGACCAAGTCGTGGGCATGGGCGGCTGGCAAGAATACAGCGTGGTCGATGGCAACGCACCGGGCATGCTGCGCAAAGTCGATACCACGCACGTGCCGCTGTCGTACTACCTGGGCGCCGTGGGCATGCCGGGTGTGACGGCCTGGTACGGCCTGACGCAGATCATCGAGCCGAAAGAGGGAGAGACCGTGGTGGTGAGCGCCGCCACCGGCGCCGTGGGCAGCGCCTACGCCGCGCTGGCCAAGGCGCGCGGCTGCCGCGTGGTCGGCATCGCGGGCGGGCCGGAGAAGTGCAAGTACGCCGTGGATGAACTCGGCTTCGACGCCTGCATCGACTACCGCCAGTACCCCGACGTCAAGACCATGGCGAAGGCGCTCAAAGATGCCTGCCCGAACGGCATCGATGGCTACTTCGAGAACGTGGGCGGCTACATCCTCGACGCCGTGCTGCTGCGCACCAACGCCTTCGCGCGCGTGGCCGTGTGCGGCATGATCGCCGGCTACGACGGCGCGCCGCTGCCGCTGCAGAACCCGGCGCTGATCCTGGTCAACCGTCTGAAGGTGCAAGGCTTCATCGTCAGCGAGCACATGGAACTGTGGCCGCAGGCGCTGCAGGAGCTGGGCACGCTGGTGGCGCAGGGCAAGCTGAAGCCGCGCGAGACCATCGCGCAAGGTATCGAGAGCGCGCCCGAAGCCTTCCTCGGCTTGCTGAAGGGCAAGAACTTCGGCAAGCAACTGGTCAAGCTGATCTGATCCGGCGATGGCGCGGCAGCAGGTCGAGTGCGAAACCCACGGCCCCAGCCATGCGGCATTCGTCTGCGCGCATTTGTGCCGCAAGCCCGGGCAGAAGTGGTTCTGCGACTATCCGTCACCACGCAATCCGGCGCCGGATGCGTGGTGCGCAGCTTGCGAGGCGCGCTTTCAGGCCGCGGGCGGCTGGAATGCCCAGATCGAGGCAGCGGCAGGCATCCGGCTGATCTGCCAGGGCTGCTACCAGAATCTGCTCGGCCAATCGGTGCGCGCAACTGAAAAGCCCACGCGCCGGGCCTGGAATGCTTTCGTCAAGCGCTGCCATGCCGAGTTGCACGAACGGCAGGCCGCGCTCAGCCATCGCCTGAGCGCTTTCGAGCGCTACGACTACGACCAGGCGAGCAAGCGGATGGTGTTTTCAAACGGCGGCCAACCCGGCTTGCTGGCCGACATCGAGATCGTCGGCACGCTGTCACACGGCTCGCGAACGTGGATGTGGTCGTGGGCCAATTTCAGCCTGTTGCCGAAGGTCAGAACCCGCATGAAGCGCGTGCGGACGCTGGGAGAGGAGCACGGTTTTCCGCGCCTGACCACCTTCATCTGGCCAGCCGATGCGCACGACGCCTGGGACATGGCGGCGGTTGCCGCGCACGTGCTGAACGCCGACGGGGTTTTCAGAACCGTGGGCGAAGCGGCGGATTTGTTCTTGACCCTGTCGCGCGTGCGCGTGCCCCGCGTGCGCTCGCCCCATGGGGGCGCGCGGAGCGTCCGGCGGTAGCGCGGCATGCTGCTTCTTGACGGAGCGCACGATGCCCGCTTGGCGCCGTGCTCACAATTCCGGGGTTGATCCATTGGAGGCCGCATGCACGCGCTGATCCACGAACTTTCACGCCGTTTTTCACTTTCGCCCGCGCAGGGCATGCGCCTGTGGCAGTTGTCGCGGCTGCACGAAAAGCCGCCCCGGTTGCTGTCGCACCTGGAGCGCGGACTGGCCGTGTTGGCGGCGCTGCTGCTGGGCGCGGGCCTGATCTTCTGGGTGGCCGCCAACTGGCAAGACCAGACGCGCGAATTCAAGCTGTACCTGCTTGAAGGGGCGGTGCTGGTTTCCAGTATCGCGGCGCTGGCCTGGCCGCGCGGGCGCACGGCCTTGCTGCTGCTGGCCACGCTGGCGCTGGGCGGGCTGTTGGCCTATGTCGGCCAGACCTACCAGACCGGCGCCGACGCCTGGCAGCTGTTCGCCACCTGGGCCGCGCTGGCGCTGGCCTGGGCGGTGGCGGCGCGGCGCGATGGCTTGTGGGCCGCGTGGCTGCTGATCGTGGGGCTGGCGCTGGCGTTGTGGTCGGGCGACGCGCTGCTGGGCGGGCACGGCGCGCGCAACTTGCTCACGTCGGTGCTGTGGGTGGTGATTTTTCTGCTGCCGTTGGCCTTGCCGCGCCTGCGGCTGCTGCCAGCTGGCGCCAGCAGTGCCCCCATCAGCTGGCGGCTGGCGGTGCTGATGGCGCTCAATGCCTGGTGCGCCTATGCGCTGTTCGGCCTGTTCGAGCGCACGCAGCTTTGGCAGTATTTCTTCAACATGGCGCTGGTGATCGGCGCCGCCGTGCTGGCGTGGTGGTGGCGCCCGCGCGACCTGGTGGTGCTCAGCCTGTCGGTGCTGGGCATCAACGTGCTGCTGGTCGCCGGCATGGTGCGCCTGCTGTGGGACAGCTTGCGTTTCGGTGGCACTGGCGCGCTGTTTCTGATTACCCTGATCGCCGCCGTTTGCGTGGGCACCAGCGGTGCCTGGCTGTACCGGCTGCAACGCGAGGAGGACGCGGCATGAGCACCCACGCACTGAATGAACAGGCTTTGATCGAAGCCGCGCAAAACGAAGCCCTGCTGCCCGACGAGGCCAGCACCATCTGGCGCGACGAAGCCGGGCCCAGCTGGATCATCACGGCGCTCAGCTTTCTGGGCGCACAACTGGTGGTACTGCCGTTCCTGGGCTTTCTGGGCGCGCTGGGCTGGGAGTTTTTCTTCGACGTGCCGGGCGCCTTCATGGCTGGCGCGGCGCTGATCGGTGGCGCGGCGTGGGTGCTGCGCGCTCGGCCGGGCATGTTCGTGGAGCAGTTGTGCTTCAGCGCGCTGCTGGCGGGGCTGGCCTTGCTCGTGGTCGGCTTCAAGGCGGAACTGACCAACCCGGCGCTGTTCGTGTTGATCGCGATCATGCTGGGTGTGGCCATGGTGATCCGCGTGGGCTGGGTGCAGCGCGTGCTGGGCTTCATGGCGGGCGGCGCGTTCATGGCCCTGGTGGTGCCGTTCGAATTGCTCGACGTGATCGAGCCCTGGATGAGCTGGCGCTACTGGAGTGTCTGGGCCTATCCGATGGTGTTGAGCACGGTGGCTCTGACGCTGGCCTGGGC
The DNA here is from genome assembly GCA_030538085.1 of Pseudomonadota bacterium. Lineage (GTDB taxonomy): Bacteria > Pseudomonadota > Gammaproteobacteria > Burkholderiales > Burkholderiaceae_C > Ottowia. The sequence goes on from JAUNUR010000028.1 coordinate 28,450, forward strand.
GTGGTGGGCCGCGCGCGAGCGTTTCTGGTCGGGCCGCGCCTGGGCACCGGCGCTGCATGCCGTGGCCGATGGCGCCGGCGTGGCCCTGCTGCTGGCGGTGGTGTCTGGCAGCACGCGCCATTTCTGGATGCTCGGTTTGCGCTCGGGCAGCCCCGCCGGCTCGGCCGATGTGCCCGGCGCCGGAGAGGCGAGCATCTTCATGCTGAGCTGGCCGGCGCTGTTGCAGATGGCGTTGGTGGCGGCCAGTGCCGTCTGGCTGGCGCGGCTCTGGCGCTTGCGCCAGAACGCCTCGCCGCGCGAACAGGGCCTGCTGGTGCTGGTGTACGCGGTGCTGCTGCTGGCCTGCCTGGTGATTCCGTATGTGGGCATGGTGGCGATGGTGGGTACGCTGGCGCTGGCCACGGGGCGGCGGTTGATGCTGGGGCTAGCGCTGGCGGCGCTGCTGGCGCAGTTGTCGGGCTTTTATTACGCGCTGGCCTGGCCGCTGGCGCACAAGGCGGCGCTGCTGGCCGGCGTGGGCGCGGCGCTGGGGCTGTTGCTGTGGGCCATGCGCGCGCCGTCGGCCTCGGCATCGCGGCCGGGTGCCGCGCCACTGCCGCACTGGCCCACGCTGGTGTTGATAGCCGCTGGCGCGATGCTGTCGCTGGGCATGGTGCATTTCGACGTGCAGAAGAAGGAGCAGGTCATCGCCCAGGGCCAGAAAATCTACGTGCCGCTGATGCCGCGCGATCCGCGCTCGCTGATGCAGGGCGACTACATGGCGCTGAACTTCGACTTGCCGCTCGAAGTGCGCCAGACGCTGGACGGCGACGCCCTGGGCATGGCGGACCACGCCCAGGTGGTCGCCACTCTGGACGAGCGGGGCGTGGCCACCGTGCTGCGGGTGGCGCGCAAGGGTGAGGCGCTGGCCGCGGGCGAGCGCCTGCTGCCCGTGAAGAGACTCAAAGGTGACTGGACTCTGATCACGGATGCGTTCTACTTTCCCGAAGGGCAGGGCGAGCCATTGGCGCTGGCGCGCTTTGGTGAGTTCCGCTCCTTGCCCGATGGCCGCGCGCTGCTGGTTGGCCTGGCCGATGACAAGCTGCGGCCGATCACGCCCGCGCCACGCAAGCGACAACCCTGAGGAGCCCCGCCATGGCCGCCACGCACGACGTCTTCAACCAGGCCGCGCCGCTGGCGGATACCAACCTGTTCGCTGGCAACCGGGCGCTGCAGGATGCGCTGAAGCTCAACGCCCCCGGCCTGGACACCGCGCCGCTGGCCGAGCTGGGCCAGTTGGCCGGCAGCGCCGCCATGCAGCGCCATGCGCGCCTGGCCAACGCGCACACGCCCGCGCTGCGCACGCACGACCGCTGGGGCCACCGTATCGACGAGGTCGAGTTCCACCCCAGCTACCACGCGCTGATGGCCGCCGCTTGCGAGGCCGGCCTGCACGGCACGCCCTATGCGCCCGATGAGCAGGCCAGCGGCCACGCCCATGTGAAGCGCGCGGCTGGTTTCATGCTGTTCACCGAGGCCGAGCCCTCGGTGCTGTGCCCGATTTCGATGACCTACGCCGTCACGCCCGCGCTGCGCGACAACCCGGCCATCTTCCAGGACTGGGCGCCCAAGCTGGCCGCCCGCGCCTACGATCCGGCGCTGAAGCTCTGGCGCGACAAGCCCGGCGTGACCATGGGCATGGGCATGACGGAGAAACAGGGCGGCTCCGACGTGCGCGCCAACACCACGCGCGCCGTGCCCGATGGGCGTGATGCCTGGGGCGAGCGCTATCGGCTGACGGGCCACAAATGGTTCATGTCGGCGCCGATGTGCGATGCGTTCCTGGTGCTGGCCTACGTGCAAGGGATGGGCGAGGGTGGTTTGTCCTGCTTCTTCCTGCCGCGCGTGCTGCCGGATGGATCGCGCAACGTGCTGCGCATCCAGCGCCTGAAGGACAAGCTGGGCAACCAGGCCAACGCCTCGTCCGAAGTCGAGTTCGACGGCACCATCGCCTGGCTGGTGGGCGAGCCCGGCCGCGGCGTGCCGCAGATTCTGGCCATGGGCACCATGACCCGGCTTGACTGCGCCCTGGGCACCAGTGGGCTGATGCGGCAGGCGCTGTCGATCGCGCTGCACCACACGGCCCAGCGGCAGGCCTTTGGCAAGCGCCTGATCGAGCAGCCGCTGATGAAAAACGTGCTGGCCGACCTGGCGCTGGAGAGCGAGGCGGCCATCGCCCTGTCGATGCGGCTGGCGCGCGCTTTTGACCAGCAAGGCAACGAACAGCAGCGCCTGCTGGCGCGCGTGCTCACGCCCATCGCCAAGTTCTGGATCACCAAGCGCGGCAGCCTGTTCGCGCAGGAGGCCATGGAATGCCTGGGCGGCAACGGCTACGTGGAGGAGGACGGCGAGGGCATTGCCGCGCGCATCTACCGCGAGATGCCCGTCAACAGCATCTGGGAAGGCGCGGGCAACATCATGGCGCTGGATTTGCTGCGCGCGCTGCGCAAGGGCGACGTGGCCGCCGCGCTGGCGCAGGAACTGGCGCACGCCAAGGGCCAGCACCCCGCGCTCGACCGCATGATCGACGCGCTGCCCACGCTGATCGATCGCCACGCCACCGAAGTCACCGCGCGCACCCTGGCGCGCGACGTGGCGCTGACGGTGCAGGCCGCGCTGCTGGCCCGGACGGCGCCCGGCGCGGTGTTCGGCGCTTTCTGCGATTCGCGGCTGGCGCAGCGGCATGACGTGTTTGGCACCTTGGACGCGGGCGCCGACCTTGACGCCATCGTCCAGCGCGCCATGCCAAATTGAATTTCAACCAAGGAGACATTCACTTGATCACGAGCTTCAAAGGCAAAACCGCCGTGCTGACCGGCGCTGGCTCGGGCTTCGGGCTGGAGTGCGCGCGCATCGCCGCGCGGCGCGGCATGAACGTGGTGCTGGTCGATATTCAGGACGACGCCTTGCAGGCCGCCGAGGCCGAGATCAAGGCACTGGGCGCGCGCACCCTGGCGCGGCGCGTGGACGTGAGCAAGCCGCCGGTGATGGAACTGCTGGCCGAGCATGTGAAGGAAGAGTTCGGCGCGCCGCATTTCGTGTTCAACAACGCCGGCGTGGGCGCCGGCGGGCTGGTGTGGGAAAACACGGTCAGGGACTGGGAATGGGTGCTGGGCGTCAACGTCTGGGGCGTCATCAACGGCGTGCGGTGCTTCACGCCCATGATGCTGGAAGCCGCCAGGTCCGACGCGCACTACCAGGGCCACATCGTCAACACCGCCAGCATGGCAGGCTTGCTGACGCCGCCCAACATGGGCATCTACAACGTCAGCAAGCATGCCGTGGTGGCGCTGACCGAGACGCTGTACCAGGACTTGAAGCTGGTCACCGACCAGATCAGCGCCTCCGTGCTGTGCCCGTACTTCGTCGCCACCGGCATCCACGCCAGCGAACGCAACCGCCCCAGCGATCTGCCGGCCAGCGACCTGACCGCCAGCCAGCGCATTCAGGAGGCGACGATCACGCGCGCCACGGCCAGCGGCAAGGTCAGCGCCGCCGAGGTGGCGCAAAAAGTGTTCGATGCCATCGAGCAGAACCAGTTCTACGTCTTCAGCCACCCGCATGCGCTGGGCATCGTCAAGTCGCGGGCCGACGCCATCGTGTCCATTCAGAACCCGCCCGATCCGTTCGCCGAGCGGCCTGAAATCGGCCAGCAACTGCGCGCGAGCCTGCGTGGCATGACGATATGACGAATGCCTTCTTCACCCCCTTCGTCATTGCGGCGAAGGCCGCAATCCATGGGGCTTCACCTTGACACGGTGTTGACCTGCGGACACCGCGTGGATTGCGGCCTTCGCCGCAATGACGGGATGAGGTGAAGACATGACATAGGCTTGTCCTGAGTCACGAAAACCTCAATAGGTTGAAGCGCAGCGAAGTCATTTGTCATCTTGAAAGCCACCAATAGCCGATCCTCATGTCGCTATCGGGCGGTCGGCTGACAGCCGCCGCGGCTGGCGGCCGCTACAGTGGGCGCCATGCCATCGGCCGCGCCTTCTTTGTTCATCATTTTCAATCCCGCATCGGGCAGCGACGACACCGATGAGGTTCGACGCCGCGTGGCTGATCGGCTGCAGGCGGCTGGCCGGCCGTTCGAGTTGTTCGTGGCCGGGCCTGGCGACGAGCTGGCCGCCGTCATTGGCCGCGCTGTCAACGCGGCGCGCGACGCACGCGGCGCGGTGGTGGCCGCCGGGGGCGATGGCACGCTGAACGCCGTCGCGCAAGCGGTGTGGAACGCCAATCTGCCCATGGGCGTGCTGCCGCGCGGCACCTTCAACTACTTTGCCCGCGCCCACGGCATGCCCGCCGAGCTGGACGAGGCCATCGACACCCTGTTGAACGCCCATATCGAGCCGGTGACTGTAGGCCTGGTGGGCGAGCGCCTGTTCCTGGTCAACGCCAGCGTGGGCCTGTATCCACGCCTGCTGCAAGAGCGCGAGCAGGCCAACCGCCGCCTTGGCCGCAGCCGCATTGTCGCCATGCTCGCGGGGCTGGCCACCCTGCTGCGGGGGCGCAGCGTGATGACGCTGGAGTTGCACGGCCACGGCCAGGCCAGGGTGGTGCGCACCCGCACGCTGTTCGTGGGGCACAACGAATTGCAGTTGCGGGCCATCGGGCTGCGCGAGGCGCTGGCGGTGGAGTCGGGCCGCCTGGCGGCGATCACCTTGCAGCCTTTGCCGGCGTGGCGCACCCTGTGGCTGCTGGTGCGCGGCGCGCTGGGCCGGCTGGATGGCGCCGAGGGCGTGGACAGCTTCGCCTTCGACCGCCTGGTGGTACAGCCCTGGCGCGCCGGGGCGCATGTGAAGGCCGCGGTGGATGGCGAGATCGTGCGCCTGCGGGCGCCCTTGGTGTTCCAGACCGCGCCGCGCCCGCTGCGGCTGCTGGTGCCGCGCCCGCCGGAGCCGGAGGCCGGCGCGTGATCCTGCACCTGACCGACACCCACTTCGGCACCGAGCGGGCCGAGGTGGTGCGGGGACTGATGGGCTGGGCGCGCCAGCACCGCCCGCGGCTGATCGTGCTGTCGGGCGACGTGACGCAGCGCGCGCGGCCACGCCAGTTTGGCGCCGCGCGGGCCTTTGTCGATGCCCTGTGCGCGGCCAGTGGCATCGACAGCGCGCGCGACGTGCTGCTGCTGCCTGGCAACCACGATATTCCGCTGTTCAACCTGCCGCTGCGGCTGCTGGCCCCCTACGGGCGCTACAGCCGTTTTTCGGGCGCCGGGCTGAACCCGCTGATCCGCCGAGACGACACGTGGCTGATCGGCGTCAACACCACGCGCCCATGGCGGCACAAGCATGGCGAAATTTCCGGCGCGCAGATCGAGCGCGTGGCCGCGCGCTTGCGCGCCGCGCCGCCCGGCGCCCTGCGCGTGGTGGTGACGCACCAGCCCTTGTGGGTGGTGCAGCGCCAGGACCGCCGCGACCTTGCGCGCAACCATGCCGCCGCCGCGCGGGCGTGGTGCGCGGCGGGCGCCGACCTGTTTCTGGCCGGCCACATTCACCAGTCCTTCGTCGCGCCCATGCCGTGCGCGCCGCACCGCGCCTGGGTGGTGCAAACCGGCACCGCCGTCTCGACGCGGGTGCGCGTGCAAGTGCCCAACACCATGCACGTGATCGACCCGCACCCGCCGCAGACCGACCGCCGCGCCACGGTATGGCGCTGGGACTGGAACGGACACGCCTTTGCGCGGGTGGCCGAAACGGCGATACCGGGCTAGCCAGGTGCCCGCGGCGCATCTGGCCTATGGCAAACTTGCCAGCTTTTTTTGACCGACCGCCGGGCGCCACGCTCACCCGCGCGGCACGCATGCATGCTTTCCATCACCGCCCAGATCGCCGCTGAACTCAAGGTTCGTGAAAACCAGGTCGCCGCCGCCGTAGAACTGCTTGACGGCGGCGCCACCGTGCCCTTCATCGCCCGCTACCGCAAAGAGGCCACTGGCGGCCTGGACGATATGCAGATGCGCGAACTGGAAGCGCGCCTGGCCTATTTGCGCGAGCTGCACGATCGCCGCGCGACCATCCTGAAAAGCATTGAAGAGCAGGGCAAGCTCACGCCCGAACTGCGTGCAGCCATCGAGGCCGCACCGACCAAGCAGGAGCTGGAAGATCTGTACCTGCCCTACAAGCCCAAGCGCCGCACCAAGGGCCAGATCGCGCGGGAATTCGGCATCGAGCCGCTGGCTGATCAGTTGTGGGCCGACCCCACGCTTGATCCGCAGCAAGCGGCCCAACCCTTCGT
>JAUNUR010000028.1:34828-36737 GCA_030538085.1 Pseudomonadota bacterium
ATCAGTTGTGGGCCGACCCCACGCTTGATCCGCAGCAAGCGGCCCAACCCTTCGTGAAAACCGAGAAAGGCGAGGGCGGCGAAGACTTCACCACCGTCGCCGCCGTGCTCGATGGTGTGCGCGACATCCTGAGCGAGCGCTGGGCCGAGGATGCAACGCTGGTGCAAGGCCTGCGTGAATGGCTGTGGGCCGAAGGGCTGCTGCAATCGAAGCTGGCGGCGGGCAAGAACGAGAACGACGCGGAAGTCGCCAAGTTCCGCGATTACCACGACTACGACGAGCCCATTGGCCGCGTACCCAGCCACCGTGCGCTGGCGGTGTTTCGCGGGCGGGCGCTGGAGATTCTGGACGCCAAGCTGGTGTTGCCGGAGGCCGCCAGCCCCTCACCCCAACCCTCTCCCCAGAGGGGCGAGGGAGCAAGACCCCCTCTCCCGCCAGCGGGAGAGGGTAGGGGTGAGGGTGTGGCCGCCAGGGGCACCACCCCCAGCCTGGCCGAAGGCCGCATCGCCCTGCACCTGGGCTGGAGCCACCAGGGCCGCCCGGCCGACGACCTGCTGCGCAAGTGCGTGGCCTGGACGTGGCGCGTGAAGCTGAGTTTGAGCACCGAGCGCGATCTGTTCGCCCGCCTGCGCGAGGATGCCGAAAAGGTCGCTATCAAGGTCTTTGGCGACAACCTGCGCGACCTGCTGCTGGCAGCGCCCGCTGGCGCCAAGGCGGTGATGGGGCTTGACCCCGGCATCCGCACCGGCGTGAAGGTGGCCGTGGTCGATGCCACCGGCAAACTGGTCGATACCGCCACCGTCTACCCGCACGAGCCGCGCAAGGATTGGGACGGCAGCCTGCACACGCTGGCGAAGCTGGTCGCCAAGCACGGCGTGCAGCTCATCGCCATTGGCAACGGCACCGCCAGCCGCGAGACCGACAAGCTGGCGGGCGACCTGATCAAACTGTTGCAGAAGCAGGCGCCGATACCGATCGAGAAAGTGGTGATCAGCGAAGCCGGTGCCTCGGTTTATTCAGCCAGCGAATACGCCAGCCAAGAACTGCCCGACGTGGACGTGAGCCTGCGCGGCGCTGCCAGCATTGCGCGCCGCCTGCAAGACCCGCTGGCCGAACTGGTGAAGATCGACCCCAAGAGCATCGGTGTGGGCCAATACCAGCACGACGTGAACCAGAGCGAACTGGCGCGGCAACTGGATGCCGTGGTGGAAGACTGCGTGAACGGTGTCGGAGTCGACCTGAACACCGCCAGCGCACCGCTGCTGGCCCGTGTGTCGGGCTTGTCGGGCACCGTCGCCAAGGCCGTGGTGCGCTGGCGCGAATCGCATGGTGCGTTCAAAAGTCGCCAGCAGTTGCTTGACGTGACTGGCCTTGGCCCCAAGACCTTCGAGCAAAGCGCGGGCTTTCTGCGCATTCGCGGCGGTGACAACCCGCTGGACATGACCGGCGTGCACCCCGAGACCTACCCGGTGGTGGAGCAGATCATCGTGAAGACCGGCAAGCCCATCGACCAGATCATGGGCCGCGCTGAGTTGCTGAAACCGCTCAAGCCCGAGCAATTCGCCACCGAGCAGTTTGGCGCCGTCACGGTGAAGGACATCCTGGCCGAACTCGAAAAACCCGGCCGTGACCCGCGCCCCGACTTCAAGGTGGCGCGCTTCAACGAGGGCGTGGAAGACATCGCCGATCTGAAAGAGGGCATGGTGCTGGAAGGCACGGTGAGCAACGTCGCCCAGTTCGGCGCCTTCGTCGATCTGGGCGTGCATCAGGACGGCTTGGTGCATGTGAGCCAGCTTGCCAACAAGTTTGTCAATGACGCGCGCGAAGTCGTCAAGACCGGCCAGATCGTGAAGGTGAAGGTGCTGGAGGTAGACGTGCCGCGCAAGCGCATCAGCCTGACGATGAAGCT
>JAUNUR010000122.1 GCA_030538085.1 Pseudomonadota bacterium
GCGCGGTGCGATCGGGTGCATAGCGCGCTCACCCAACAGGTGAACGTGATCGAAGGTGTGAAAGTCAGCGTTCATGTGGGTTGCCCAAGGATGGCGAGCGGTCAACTGCCGTTTCTAGGTTGAAAGCCTCAATAATTTCCCATGTGGCTGCACGCCATGGATGAGCGCATGACGGATTGGGTGTGCACACGCCGTGCCCGTAGGACAATCGGACTCATGAACGCCCCACAGAAAATCACCGCGCTGACCACGCCCGATGTTGCCGCTGACACCGGCCCCGCCGCTCGCACGCGCGCCGAGCGAGAGGCGCTCAAGCTCGAAAAACGCCTGTGCCGCCAGGTCGGCCAGGCGATTGCCGACTTCAACATGATCGAGGAAGGCGACCGCGTGATGGTGTGCCTGTCGGGCGGCAAGGACAGCTACGGCCTGCTCGACATCTTGATGAAGCTGCAGGCGCGCGCGCCGGTGCGCTTCGAGCTGGTGGCGGTCAACCTGGACCAGAAACAGCCCGGTTTTCCGGCCGAGGTGCTGCCCAACTATCTGCGTGATCTGGGCATCGAGCACCATATCGAGACGCAGGACACCTACAGCATCGTCAAGGCCAAGATCCCCGAGGGCAAGACCACCTGCAGCCTGTGTTCGCGCCTGCGCCGGGGCATTCTGTACAGCGTGGCGCGGCGGCTGAAGTGCAACAAGATCGCGCTGGGCCACCACCGCGACGACATGCTGCAGACGTTTTTCCTCAACATGTTCTTCGGCGGCAAGCTCAAGGGCATGCCGCCCAAGCTGACCAGCGACAACGGAGAGTTCATCGTCATCCGTCCGCTGGCCTATGTGGACGAGCGCGACCTGGTGGCCTGGGCCGCGCACCGCGCTTTTCCCATTATTCCGTGCAACCTGTGCGGCAGCCAGGAGAACCTGCAGCGCAAGCAGATCGGCGACATGCTGCGCGAGTGGCAGAAAAAATATCCCGGACGCATCGAAAACATGACAACGGCGCTGCAAAACGTGGTGCCCTCACACTTGATGGACGGAACCCTGCACGACTTCCGTCATCTCAAGCCCACCGGCGTGCCCGACGAGGACGGCGACAAGGCTTTCGACGAGGAAAGCTTCGCCGAACCCGTGGGTTCGCCGTTTGGCGGCGTGACCTTGGTCAGCGCCTGATTTTTCGCATCGAATCGCGGAGGTGTCGTGATGTGGATTGCGCGAATAGCTCTTGTTTTGGCTGCGAGTGCATTGACGGCCTGTGCCACCGGCCCGCGCACCGTGGGCGCCGACGTGCGCACCAGTGCCGCGCAGCCGCCGGGCAACGCGATGCTGAACGGCATGCATTACCGCTTCGAGCGTGGCCCGCTGGTGGCCGGCCAGCCCGCGCCGGAGAAGCTGGAGACCATGGCCCAGGCGGCGCTGGCGCGCGTGGGGGCGGTGCGTGACGATGCCGGCGCGCGCGTCAGCGTACAGGTGGGAGGCTACGTGAACGCCTACTGGCTGGACGAATCCGGCATGCCCTATGGCGGTCTGAGCAACCCACGCATATCGCTGGGTATCGGCGTGGGTCGTGGCTGGCGCGGCGGTGGCGTGGGGTTCGGCTTTGGCTGGCCGATGTGGGACACCTCGATTCCCGCCTACGTGAGCGAGGTCAGCCTGCTGATGCGCGATGTGTCCACGGGACAGATCGTCTACGACACGCGCGCGCGGCACGACGGGCCGTGGCATGACACCGAAAATGTGCTGGCCGCGCTGTTCGTTGCCGCGCTGGAAGGTTTCCCACAGCCCGTCGCGGCGGTGCGCCGCGTGGGCGTGCCCCTGGTGCCGCCAGCCAGCGCGGGTGGTGCACCAGCCGCCAATGCCACGCCGGCGACGGGCGCTGTTGAACCAGCGCACCGTCCCGTGCGCGGCCCCGCGCCAGTGCAGGCGCCCCCGCGCTGACCCGCCGCGTTCGCGGGGGGCCGCGTCGACCAGGGGCGTGCCTCGTGGCATGATGGGTGGCTATGGAGCCGACCCGCATCCTGGCCATTCGCCATGGTGAAACCGCCTGGAACGTGGGCGCGCGCGTACAAGGCCATCTGGACATTCCGCTGAATGGCACCGGGCATGCACAAGCCGCGCGCCTGGGGCGGGCCTTGCGCGAGCATTTGCCCATTGATGCCATCCACAGCAGTGACTTGACGCGCGCGCGTCAGACCGCGCAAGCCGTGGCCGACGCTACCGGCGCGCCGCTGGAAGTGGATGCCGCCTTGCGCGAGCGTTGTTTTGGCAACTTGCAAGGCCGCACGTTCGACGAAGTCCGGGCCAGCGCCCCGGAGGACGCGGAGAGTTGGCGCCGCCGCGATCCAGCGTGGACGCCACCAGGCGTGGGTGGCGAGTCATTGCTGCAGTTTCGGGAGCGTGTTCTGCATTCCGTGCAGACGCTGGCGGCAGGGAACATGGGACGGCACATCGTCATCGTGACGCATGGCGGCGTGCTTGACGTGCTGTACCGCGCCGCCACTGGCCTGGACCTGCAGGATGCCCGTACCTGGCAAATCGGCAACGCGGCGGTCAACCGCCTGCTGTGGACGCCGGACATTGGCCTGACCCTGGTGGGCTGGGCCGATACCACCCATCTCGAAGACGAGTCGCTCGATGAAAGTACAGCCTGAAACACCCGAACGCCTGCGCGCCTTGATTGGCCAGGACGTGGACGCCATTGAAACCCCCGCGCTGGTGGTGGATCTGGATGCAGCCAACCGCAACCTGCAGCGCATGGTGGAGTTCGCGGCCAAGCACCGCCTGCGCCTGCGGCCACACGCGAAGATGCACAAGAGCGCCGAATTCGGCCGCCTGCAGTTGCAGGCCGGCGCCGTGGGGCTGTGCGTGCAGACCGTCGGCGAGGCCGAGGCGATGGCTGCCGGTGGCATCAACGACCTGTTCATCACCAATGAAGTGGTGTCCGTCGCCAAGCTGCGGCGCGTGGCCTCGCTGGCACATCAATTGAAGGTGCGCGGCGGTCAGCTGGCCATCGCAGTCGATAGCGCCGAGGGCGTGGAGCGGCTGGCGCAGGCCATGCAACTGACCAATGCCGTGATCGACGTCTTCGTCGAAGTGGACATTGGGCAGGGCCGCTGCGGTGTGGCGCCGGGCGAGGCGGCGCTGCAACTGGCTCGACTGATCGCGCGCCGCTCAGCCAGCTTGCGTTTTGCCGGCCTGCAGGCCTATCAGGGCGGAGCGCAGCATTTGCGCGGGGTGGCCGAGCGCCGTGCCGCCATCGGTATTGCCGCCGAGCGGCTGGACGCCACGCGCCGCCTGCTGGTGGCCGGTGACATGGCACCGCCGGTGATCAGTGGCGCGGGCACCGGCACCTTCGCACACGAGGCCGCCAGCGGGTTGTGGACCGAGATCCAGCCCGGCAGTTTTTTGTTCATGGATGCGGATTACCTGCGCAATGAGCGTGATCCGGCGCAGCCGCAGTTCGAGCCGGCGCTGTTCGTCAAGTCTCAGGTCATCAGTGTTGGCGCGGGCCACGCCGTGTGCGACGCCGGTCACAAGAGCCATGCCATCGACAGTGGCCTGCCCATGGTGCTCGCGCCGCCGGGCCAGACGCCGCTGGAATTTGCCAATGGCGGTGACGAGCACGGCGTGTTGAGGCCATTGAATGGCGGCGGCACCCTGCCCGCGCTGGGTGAAACGGTGTGGCTGATCCCGGGCCACTGCGATCCCACCGTGAATCTGCACGATCACCTGATCGTGGTGCGCGGCGGCGTGGCCGCGGGCCGGGTCGAGGCGGTGGTGCCGGTGGACGCGCGCGGTGCGTGGTGAGTTGCGTCAGTTTGCTGCCCATTCAGCCTATTGATAGTTTCAACCTAGAAACGGCAGTTGAATGCGCCCGAGCGTGCCGTGATGGGCGTGCCAGGCAAGGGCGAGTGCCGCGGCTCCAAAGCTGCCTGCGCAGCTTTGGACGGCACGAGCGGCATCGGGCTCTGACCGATGCGCGCCCTGCAAGGGTGAGGACGCGACAGGCTTGTGCCTGCAAGGACGAGCAACGCCGCATGGCGCGGCCAGCGCGGTGCGATCGGGTGCATAGCGCGCTCACCCAGCAGGTGAATGTGATCGAAGCCATGAAAGCCAGCGTTCATGCGGGTTGCCCAAGAATGGTGAGCGGTCAACTGCCGTTTCTAGGTTCAATAATCACGACAGCACGGGCCATCAGACCCCCCTCACATCCCCTCGTCATTGCGGCGAAGGCCGCAATCCATGGAGCGTCACCTTGACACGGTGTTGACCCGTGGACACCGTGTGGATTGCGGCCTTCGCCGCAATGACGGGATGAGGTGAAGGCATG
>JAUNUR010000029.1 GCA_030538085.1 Pseudomonadota bacterium
GACGCTCCATGGATTGCGGCCTTCGCCGCAATGACGAGGGGATGTGAGGGGATTTCTCTGATGGCCCGTGCTGTCGTGATTTTTGAAAACGTCAATAACCCGCGATCCAGATGCTGGCAAGCGGCGGCGCCAACCACACGTGATGCCCTCCGCGCAACGGTTGCGCCGCCGGCATCAACCGCCTGGCGGCACGGCCGAGGCCGCCCACGGCGCCTGCCAGCCGCCGCCCAGCGCCTGGATCAAGCCCACCGCCGCCTGCTGACGCTGCAGGTGCAACTGCAGCAGGCTGCGCCGCGCACTCAAAGCGCTGGCCTGGGCCTGCACCACTTCGGTGTAGGAGGCCATACCCGCCTGGTAGCGGTTCATCTGCTGCTGCTCGATGCGCTCGGCCGCATCGGCGGCAGCGCGCATGTGCTCGGTCTGCGCGGCCAGCGTGGCCAGGGCGTTGAGTTGGTCTTCGACTTCCTTCATGCTGGTCAGTGCCGCCTGGCGGTAGCGCGCCACGGCGGCGGCGCGAGCCGCCATGGTCTGCTCCACCCGCGCCTCGCGCGCACCGGCGTCGAAGATGTTCTGCGCCAGCGCCAAACCCAGCGACCACAGCAGACTGGGTGCCGACACCAGATCGGCCAGGTGCGCGCCGCCTGCGCCGAGGCTCGCGCTCAGGTTGAGATTGGGGAAGTACGCGCTGCGCGCCACGCCGATCTGCGCGTTGGCGGCTGTCACGGCGCGCTCGGCGCTGGCCACGTCGGGGCGGCGCAGCAGCAGCAGCGACGGCAATTCAGCCGGCACGCGCGGCACGGTGTGGACCCACGGTGCCGGCGCCACGGCAAGACCCGCCGGCGCCTCGCCCACCAGCAGGGCGATGGCATGCTCGTACGCGGCACGGCTGCGTTGCAGCGCAACGCGCGTGGCCTGGGCGCCCTGCAACGTGCTCTGCGCCTGGAAGGTGTCGGTGCGCGGCACCACGCCGACGTCGTAGCGGTTCTGCGTGATGCGGGCGTTGCGCTGGTAGCCAGTAATGATCTCGTCCATCAACGCGATCTCGGCATCGGTGGCGCGCAAGGCCAGATAGGCCTCGGCCAGACTGGCCTGCGCGTTCAGGCGCGCGCCGGCCAGGTCGGCCTCGCTGGCCTGTACGTTGGCGCTTTGCGCGTTCACCGCCTCGCGGATGCGGCCCCACAAATCGGGCGCCCAACTCGCATTCAGGTTGATGCTGGCCGAACCGGTGGTGGCGCGGTCTTCACCACCGCTGCGCTGCTGGTTGGCCTGCGCGCCCAGCTGCGGCATGAACTCGGCCTGCTGCTGGCGCAGCAGCGCCTGCGCCTGTGCCACGTTGGCGGCAGCGACCTTCAGGTTCTGGTTGTTCAGGTCAACGCGCGCGATCAGCCCGTGCAGCACCGGGTCGTCGAACAACAGCCACCACTGGCCCTGCGACCACGCGCGCGCCTGCTCGGCGCTGACCCAGCCCTCGGCGGGTGCAGCGTTCTTCCACGCCATGGGCACAGGCATCGGCTCCATGGCGGTCTTGGGCGCCAGCGAGCAGGCGCTGAGCAGACAGGCGGCGGTAATGGCGGCCAGCAGCGATTTCGGACGCGGGCGGTTATTTTCTTGATGGCTCATTCGATGCATTGATTGATTCACCCACATACCGATCACACCTACACCGTCATCCCGGCGAAGGCCGTGATCCACGTGGTGCACATGAACGACGGTGCTCGGCGAGACCGCCATGGATTCCGGCCTGCGCCGGAATGACGGGGGTGTGGGTGCCTTGGGATGAGACTGGGACACAGACTGTGGGAGCGGGCTTGCCCGCGATAGAGCATCTGCTCTTCGGATGCGCTTATCGCGGGCAAGCCCGCTACCACAAAAAGAGAAAGCCCAGGGCCGAGCGCAGCGATGGCCCGCGTGGCTGCCCCCCTCCCCTCTGGATGCGCCGAGGAGCGCAACGGGCGGGGTGAGCGGGTGCAGCGCAGCATGCACACGCATCGTGATCTGACTCGCTGCGGTTGTTTGAGCGTAGAGAACGCAGTGAACGAAGCGAGTTCCGCAGCGCACCCCGCCCGCGAGCACCGCAGGTTGCCCGCAGCGAAGCGGAGGGACGCAGCCAGTGGGGCGCACTTCTTTTGCCTACTTTTCTTGTGCAAGCAAGAAAAGTAGGTCGCCCGCCGGGGCGAACTCCCGGCCAGCGGCACATCCAACGCCCGCTGCCCCTCACCCCCACCCTCTCCCCAAAGGGGCGAGGGAGTTTCCGTCGAAACGAGATGCCAAGGCCCAGCGCAAGCCATGTCAAGCCACCCCTCTTGCCAGCATCGTTTCATTCGCCGGCCGCCGCCGCAGCTTGTCCAGCAGCACATAAACCACCGGCGTGGTCAGCAGCGTCAGCAACTGGCTCGCCAGCAGCCCGCCAATGATCGTCACCCCCAGCGGCTGCCGCAGTTCGGCCCCCACGCCGAAGCCGATGGCCAGCGGCAGCGCGCCCAGCGCGGCGGCCAGCGTGGTCATCATGATGGGCCGAAAGCGCATCAGCGCCGCCTCGCGCGCGGCCTGCGCAGCCGTCAGCCCGCGCGAGCGCTGCGCATCGAGCGCAAAATCGATGATCAGGATGCCGTTCTTCTTCACGATGCCGATCAGCAGAAACACGCCGATCAGCGCCATGATGGAAAACTCCATCTTCATCGCCATCAGCGAGAACACCGCGCCAAAACCCGCCGAGGGCAGCGTGGTCAGCACCGTCACGGGGTGGATCAGGCTTTCGTACAGGATGCCGAGCACGATGTAGATCACCACGATGGCGGCGATGATCAGGATCACCTGCTCGGATTGCTGCTTCTGCGCCTCGCCCGCCGCGCCGCTGAACTGCCCGCGCACGTTGTTGGGCATGCCGATGGCACTCTCTGCCTCGCGCACGGCCTGGCGCGCCTGGTCCAGCGACACGCCATCGGCCAGGTTGAACGACAGCGTGGACGACAGCTCGCCGCCGTCGTGCATCACCGAGGTGGGCACGGCGCGCTCGCGCACCGTGGCGAAGGCCGACAGCGGCACCATGCGGCTTTCCTGTGCCGACAGCGGCTGCCCGGTGGAGGCGCTGCGCAGCGCGGGGTTGGCCGAGGCTGGGGCGGTGGCGCCTGAAGTGGCGGCCGCATCGCCGCTGGCCGCCGCAGTCACCCGCCCCGCCGGCACGAACACGTCGCGCAGCACCACGGGCGACTGGGCGAACTCGGGCGCCCATTCCATCACCACAGAGTATTGGTTCATGTCGGCGTACATGGTGGCCACGCTGCGCTGGCCGAAGGCGTTGTACAGCGCGTTGTTGATGGCGCTGGTGGTCACGCCCAGTTGCGCGGCACGGTCGCGGTCGATGTCAATGAAGGTCTCGACGCCGTTCTCGGTCTGGTCGTCGTCCACGTCGGTCAGGCGCGCGTCCAGCTTCATCTGGTCCGACAGGCGCTTGACCCAGGTCTTCAGGTCGGCCTGGTTGTCGGCCTTCAGCGTGAACTGGTAGGTGCTGTTGCTGCTGCGCCCGCCGATGCGCAGCTCTTGCACCGGGTTGAGAAACACGCGCAGGCCGGTGATCTGGTTCAGTGGCGCGCGCAGGCGGTTGATGACCTCGCGCGTGCTTTCCTTGCGCTCGCTGGGGGGCTTGAGCGCTGCCGACAGGAAGCCGCCGCCCGCGCCGCCACCGCCTGAAAAGCCCACCACGGTGGCCACGGCCGGGTCGCGTCGCACGATGTCCACCGCCTGCTGCAGCTTCTCAGCCAGCGCGCTGGACGATATGCTCTGGTCGGCACGCAGGCCACCCTGTAGCTGGCCGTTGTCCTGCACGGGGAAGAAGCCCTTGGGAATGGCCATGAACAGGTAAACGTTGAGCGCCACCACCACGGCCAGCACCGTCACCACCGTCCACGGCGCGGCCAGCGACCAGTCGAGCGCGTGGCCGTAGGCACGCTCCAGCGCGGCCTGCGCCCGCGCCAGGCCGCGCGCCACGGCGCCGCGGCTGCGCTGCGCCACGCTTTGCCGTTCGGCCGCATCGCGCTGCGGTTTCAGGAGCATGGCGCACATCATCGGCGTGGTGGTGAGCGAGATGACGAGCGAGATCATCACGGCAATCGACAGCGTCATGGCGAACTCACGGAACATGCGCCCCACCGCGCCGCCCATGAACAAGAGCGGAATGAACACCGCCACCAGCGACAGGCTGATGGTGAGCACCGTGAAGCCCACCTCGCGCGCGCCGCGCAGCGCCGCCTCCAGCCGCGGCACGCCTTTATCGAGGTGGCGGGAAATGTTCTCCAGCACCACGATGGCATCGTCCACCACGAAGCCGGTAGCCACTGTCAGCGCCATCAGCGTCAGGTTGTTGAGCGAATAGCCCAGCGCGTACATCACCGCGAAGGTGCCCAGCAGCGACACCACCGTGGCCACGCCCGGAATCAGCGCCGAGCGCAGGTTGCGCAGGAACAGGCCGACCACCACCACCACCAGCGTGATCGAGATCAGCAGCGTGAGCTGCACCTCGTGCACCGACGCGCGGATCATGCCGGTGCGGTCGATGGCCACGTCGAGCGTGATGTCCTGCGGCAGTTGCGCGCGCAGGCTGGGCAGCAGCGCCGTGATGGCGTCGGCCGTCTCGATCAGGTTGGCGCCGGGCTGCTGCGTGACGTTGACCACGATGGCGTGCTTGCCATTGAACATGCCGCGCGTGCGGGTGTTCTCGACGCTGTCGGTCACGCGCGCCACATCGCCCAGGCGCACCTGCGCGCTACCGCGCGAGGCGACGATGAGGTCGCGGTAATACGCCGCGCGCAGCCCCGGCGGCGGGGTGTTGACCTGCAGTGCGCGGCCGGATTCGGTGCCGCCCACTTCGACGATGCCCTTGGGCCGGTTGGCGTTGTTGGCCTGGATGGCGGCGCGCACGTCCTCGCTGGAGAGGCCCAGGTCGTTGAGCGCGAACGGGTTCAGCTCCACCCGCACGGCGGGCAGCGAACCGCCGCCCAGTTCCACATCGCCCACGCCGGGCACCTGCGCCAGCCGCTGGCTGACGATGTTGCTGACGGCGTCGTACACCTGCCCCGGCGTGCGCGTGTCGGAGGTGAGCGCGAGGATGAGGAAGGGCTGCGCCGCCGGGTTGCGCTTGCGGTAGGTGGGGTTGCTGCGCAGCGTTGCGGGCAGGTCGACGCGGGCGGCGTTGATGGCGGCCTGCACCTCGCGCGCGGCATCGTCGATGTTGCGGTTGAGGTCGAACTGCAGCATCACGCGGGTCTGGCCGGTGCTGCTCCACGACGTCATTTCGTTGACGCCGGGGATGGTGCCGAGGTAGCGCTCCAGCGGCGTGGCGACGCCGCGTGCCATGTCGGATGGGCTGGCGCCACTGAGGCTGGCGCTGACGCTGATGAAGGGGAAGTCGACCGCGGGCAGGCGGGCAACGGGGAGCAGGAAGAAGGCGACGATGCCTGCGAGCGCGATGCCCAGGGTGAGGAGGACGGTGGCGACGGGGCGGTGGATGAAGGGGCGGGAGAGGTTCACTTGGTCTCTCCTGGGGTGTTGCTCCCTCGCCCCTTTGGGGAGAGGGTGGGGGTGAGGGGCTGGGGCGTTGGATGCGCTGATGGCCGGGAATTCGCCCCGGCGGGCGACCTACTTTTCTTGCTCGCACAAGAAAAGTAGGCAAAAGAAGTGCGCCCCACTTGCCGTGTCCCTCCGCTTCGCTGCGGGCAACCTGCGATGCTCGGTCGTGGGGCGGCGCTGCGGAACTCGCTTCGCGCTTGCAGCGCTGCGCTCAAACAACCGCAGCGAGTCAGAGCACGAAGCATGGGCTTGCTGCGCAGCCCATGCCCGCCCCACGCCCTGCGCTTCTCGGCACGGCCAGAGGGGAGTGCAGATCCGAACGGGCCATCGCTGCGCTCGGCCTGGGCTGGATCAGTTTGCGCTTCTAGACGCCCAGTACCGTCATTCCGGCGCAGGCCGGAATCCACGTGGTGCACATGAACAACGGTGCTGGACGAGACCGCCATGGATTCCGGCCTGCGCCGGAATGACGGGGGGATGGGTGCCTTGGGATGAGACTGGGACACAGACTGTGGGAGCGGGCTTGCCCGCGATAGAGCATCTGCTCTTCGGATGCGCTTATCGCGGGCAAGCCCGCTACCACAAAAAGAGAAAGCCCAGGGCCGAGCGCAGCGATGGCCCGCGTGGCTGCCCCCCTCCCCTCTGGATGCGCCGAGGAGCGCAACGGGCGGGGTGAGCGGGTGCAGCGCAGCATGCACACGCATCGTGATCTGACTCGCTGCGGTTGTTTGAGCGTAGAGAACGCAGTGAACGAAGCGAGTTCCGCAGCACACCCCGCCCGCGAGCACCGCAGGTTGCCCGCAGCGCAGCGGAGGGACGCAGCCAGTGGGGTCGCCTTTTCTTTGGTTACTTTCTTTTGGCGAAACAAAAGAAAGTGACTGCGCCGCCGGGCGCACATCCCGGCCAGCAGCGCTTCCAACGCCCAAGCCCCTCACCCCCACCCTCTCCCCAAAGGGGCGAGGGAGCAACACATCAAAACAGCCTCTAACGCCCGACCCACCTACGCAAGCAGCTATCTTTTCAAAAGCACCTAGACATGCCTTCTCACGCATGTCCCACCTCTTCAGCCACACCCCCGCGCCCCCGAACCCGCGCCGCCACCCGGTCAAACCACAGATAAATCACCGGCGTCGTGAACAACGTCAGCAACTGCGACAACACCAGCCCGCCAAAAATCGCCAACCCCAGCGGCCGCCGCAACTCCGCCCCATCCCCAAACGCCAGCATCATCGGCAGCGCCGCCGCCAACGCCGCCAGGGTCGTCATCAAAATGGGCCTGAAACGCAGCAGCGCCGCCTGATGAATCGCCTCCTGCGGCGCCATGCCCTGGTGCCGCTCGGCATCCAGCGCAAAGTCGATCATCATGATCGCGTTCTTCTTCACGATGCCGATCAGCAGGATCAGGCCGATGATCCCCACGATGTCCAGCGGGTGCCCCGTCACCCACAGCGCCAGCAGCGCGCCCACTCCCGCCGACGGCAGCGTGGACAGAATCGTCAACGGGTGGATATAGCTCTCGTACAGCACGCCCAGCACGATGTACACGCACACCAGGGCCGCCAGAATCAGCCACAGCTGGTTCGACAGAGAACCCTCGTAGGCGCCCGCCGAACCCGTCATGCGCAGCGTGATGCCCTGCGGCAGCCCCTCGGCCTGCGCCGCCGCCTTGATGGCCCGCACCGCCGCGCCCAGCGACACGCCCGGCGCCAGGTCGAACCCCACCGTGGCGGCGGGGTACTGCGCCACGCGCGTCACCTGCAGCGGCGCGGGCTGCTCCACGATGGCGGCAATGCTCGACAGCGGCGTGGTCGCGCCGCCCGCCGTGCGAAGGGGCAAATTCATCAGCGCGTGCAGGCTGGCCGCGTCGTCGCGCTGCGCCTCCAGGATCACGCGGTAGTGGTTGGTCTCGGTGAAGATGGTCGAGACGATGCGCTGGCCGAAGGCGTTGTACAGCGCGTCGTCGATGCTGCTGGCCGTGATGCCGAGGCGCGAGGCGCTATCGCGGTCCACCTGCACGAAGGCCGCCTTGCCCTGCGCCCCGGCATCGGTGGCGGTGCCGCGCAGCTCGGGCAGGTCGCGCAGCCGAACGGCCAGGCGCTGCGCCCAGGCATCGACCTCGGCGGTGTTCACGCCCTCCAGCGCAAAGCGGTATTCGGTGGCGCCACTTTCGCTGTCCACCGTCAGATCTTGCGTGGGCTGCACCAACACCGTCGTGCCCGGCGCGGCGCGCTCGGCGCTGGTGCGCAGGCGCTCCATGATGGCGGGCTGCGATTCGCCAAACAGACCGCGCGGCCGCAGGTTCACCACCAGCCGCCCGTTGCTCAGCATGGTGTTGTTGGCCGCGTCCACGCCGACCACCGAGCTGACCGACTGCACCGCGCCGTCGCCCAACACGGCCTCGGCCGCCGTGCCCTGCAGCGCCGCCATGCGGTCGAACGACACATCGGCCGGCGCCTGCACGCGCAACTGCAGCTGGCCGGTGCTCTGCGTGGGGAACAGGCCTTTGGGGATGGCCCAGTACATCAGCACCGTCAGCAGCAGCGTGCCCAGCGCGATCAGCAGCGTCAGCGGCTGGTGCGCCAGCACCCAGTGCAGGCCGCGGTCGTACTGCGCGATCACGCGGTCCATGCCGCGCTGCATGGCGCCGCCGATGCGGCCCTGGGCGTGGTCCAGCGGCTCCAGCCAGCGGGCGGACATCATCGGCACCAAGGTCAGCGACACCACGGCGGAGATCAAAATCGTCAGCGCCAGCGTCACCGCGAACTCGCGGAACAGGCGGCCAATCACCTCCTGCATGAACAGCAGCGGAATCAGCACCGCCACCAGCGACACCGTGAGCGAGATGATGGTGAAGCCGATCTCGCCCGCGCCGTCGATGGCTGCCTGCCAGGGCGACTTGCCCATCTCGCGGTGCCTGGAGATGTTTTCTATGACGACGATGGCATCGTCCACCACAAACCCCGTCGCAATCGTCAGCGCCATCAGCGTCAGGTTGTTCAGCGAATAGCCCAGCAGGTACATCACCCCCGCCGAGCCGACCAGCGAGATCGGCACCGCGATGCTGGCGATCAGCGTGGCGCGCAGGCTGTGCAGGAAGAAGAAGATCACCAGCACCACCATCACCACCGCCAGCAGCAGCTCGATCTGCACGTGCTGCACCGAGGCGCGAATGCCCTGCGTGCGGTCGGTCAGCACCGCCACGCGCACGCTCTCAGGCAGGCCCTGTGTCAGCTCGGGCAATTGCTGCTTGATGGCGTCGACCGTGGCAATCACGTTGGCGCCGGGCTGGCGCTGCACGTTCAGGATGATGGCGTGCACCAGCTCGCCACTCGTCTGCCCGGCGGCCGGCGCGTTGGCCGCACCCATGGCCTGCACGGTGCCGCCCTCCTTGATGCCGGCCCAGGCGCCCAGGCGGCTGTTCTCCGAGCCCGGAATCACCTCGGCCACGTCCTTCAGCCGCACCGGCGCGCCGCCGCGGTAGCTCACGATCAGTTCGCGGTACTGCTCGGCCGTCAGCAGCTGGTCGTTGCTGTTGATGGTGTAGGCGCGGCGCGGGCCGTCGAAGCTGCCCTTGGCGCTGCTCACGTTGGCGCCGTTGATGGCCGTGCGCAGGCTGTCCAGCCCCAGGCCCATGCTGGCCAGCGCCTCCAGGTTGCCCTGCACGCGCACGGCGGGTCGCTGCCCGCCCGCCAGCGTGACCAAGCCCACGCCGCTGATCTGGCTGATCTTCTGCGCCAGCCGCGTGTTGACCATGTTCTGCACCTCGGTCAGCGGCAGGCTGTCGGAGGTGATCGCCAGCGTCAGGATCGGCGCGTCGGCCGGGTTCACCTTGGCGTACACCGGCGGCGCCGGCAGGTCGGCCGGCAGCAGCGAGCCGCCCGCGTTGATGGCCGCCTGCACCTGCTGCTCGGCCGCCGCCATCGACTCCTTCAGCCCGAACTGCAGCGTGACGATCGACACCCCCGCTGCGCTGGTGCTGCTCATGCGCGCCAGCCCCGCCATCTGGCCGAACTGCCGCTCCAGCGGCGCGGTGACGGTGCGGCTCATCACGTCGGGGCTGGCGCCGGGGTACAGCGTCTGCACCTGGATCGTCGGGTAATCCACCTGCGGCAGCGCCGCCAGTGGCAGAAAGCGCAGCCCCAGCAACCCCGACAGCACGATGGCCAGCATGAACAGGCCAGTGGCGACGGGGCGGTGGATGAAGAGGCGGGAGGGGTTCATGGCTGTACCACCCACCTTCTATCTTGAAAAGACCAGTTAAAAGACCTATATTTAGGTCTCGAAAGGAGTCCTGCCATGCCCCACCCTGTTCTTGCCCACACCGCGGCCAGCATTTCCGAGCTCAAAGCCAACCCCATGAAAGTGGTTGCCAGCGGCAACGGCATGCCGATTGCGGTGCTGAACCGCAACGCGCCGGCGTTCTATTGCGTGCCGGCCGCGGCGTACGAGGCGATGATGGAATTGATCGACGACGCCCAGTTGCTGAAACTGGTCGAGCAGCGCCAGCACGAGGCCTCGATCGCCGTGATGCTCGATGAGCTATAGCCTGCGCTTCAAGGAGTCGGCGCTGAAGGAGTGGCGCCAGCTCAGCGCGCCCGTGCGCGAGCAGTTCAAGAAGAAGCTGGCCGAGCGGCTGGAACAGCCCCGCGTGCCCAGCGCCGCGCTGCACGGCGCGCGCGATCTCTACAAGATCAAGCTGCGTGCAGCGGGCTTTCGGCTTGTGTATCAGGTCGATGACGGCATCGTCACCGTGACCGTGATCGCCGTCGGCAAACGAGAGCGCAGCGCGGTCTATGCGGCAGCGTTGGCGCGCTCGAAGGAGAGCTGAGAAAGCTGGGGACGTCATGCGTGCGAACTCGTCAACCGGCCATCATTGCGTCGGGCCCTGAGCACCACGCTGCTCGCGCAACTTCTGCAGATACGCTCGCCGCTCCTCCGGCGGCATCGCCATCACCTTCTCGCGCACATCGGGCGGCAGGCGATCCATCCAGGCACCACTGGCGGGTCTGGCCAGTGCAGATGCTCCTGAATCAGGAGCTACTTGCGCAGGATTGGCGGCGACTGGAGGCCGATTCGACTCGGAAGCAGCAGCAGGCACCGGCGCGCTGCCCACACGCGCCGCGCCGCTGGCACCACCGCGCGACCCGCGCGCACCTGGCGCGCCCGAGGCACCGCCCCTCGGCCCGCGCGCCTCGCCCGCTAGCGCGACCTTGCCGCCATCCTTGACCCGGTCGCCGCCTTCGGTGACGACCAGCTCGCCCGCCTGCACGCCCGAGGTGATGAGCACGTCGTCCACCGTGGCGCCGCCGCGCTTCACCGGCCGCATGTGCGCCACTCGCTCGGCATCGACCACGTAGACGTAGTCACCCTCCGGCCCGGTGCGCACGGCCGTCACCGGCACCAGCACGCCGGGCGTGGCGCCCAGTTGCAGGCGCACGTTGACGAACTGGTTGGGGAACAGGTTGCCACCCGCGTTGTCGAAGCGCGCCTTGGCCTGCAGCGTGCCGGTGGCGGTGTCGATGACGTTGTCCAACGTCAGGAAGCGCCCCTGCGCCAGCGCATCGTTGCGCGTGCGGTCCAGCGCACTCACGGGCAGAACGGAAGTTGGCCCCCACGCTTCCCCGCTGCGCGAGGTCCGCTGCCCCCCGAGGGGGCTGGCGCCGCCTTGGGGCGGCCCGGCGGCAGCGCCGCCACGCTGCGCCGCCAGCACGTCCTGCACGCGGTCCTGCGGCACGGCAAACTTCACGTCGATGGGCGCCATCTGCGTGATGGTGGCGATGCCGGTGGTACCGCCAGCCTGCACCATGTTGCCGGGATCCACCGCGCGCAGGCCGATGCGGCCGCTGATGGGCGCGGTGATGCGCGCATAGCCCAGGTTGATGCGTGCGTTGCCTTCGCTGGCGGTGCTGCTCTGCACCTGGCCTTCGAGCTGCTTGACCAGCGCCACCTGCGTGTCCACGTCCTGCCGGGCGATGGAATCCTGCTTCCACAGCGTCTCGTAGCGGCCCAGCGTGACGCGCGCGGCCGACAGCTGCGCCTGGATGCGCGCGCGCTCGCCCTGCGCCTGCGCCAGCGCCTGCTCGAACGGACGCGGATCGACGCGCGCCAGCAACTGGCCCTTCTGCACCGCCTGCCCTTCGGTGAACAGCACCTCGGTCAGCACGCCCGACACCTGCGGGCGCAGCACCACCTGGGTGACGGGCGTGACGGTGCCGAGTGCGTCGATGACGATGGGCAGATCGCCCTGGCGTGCCCGCGCCGCACCCACCGTGGCCGATGGGCCGCCACCACCCATCATGCCGGCGCCACCACCACCACCACCCGGCCCGCCTCCGCCACCTGGGCGGGCAGCGGGCGTGGCCGGCGCCTTGGCACGCTGCACCAGCCACCAAGCACTGCCCGCCAGGCCCAGCACGAACAGCAGCGCCAGCACGCGGCCCAGCCAGCGGTTGCGCGGCCGCACCGGCGCGGGCGATGTGGCGTGGAGCGTGGGCGGGTCGTTAGGCTGGTTGGACATGCGTATCCGGGTCGTTCAGGGCCCGGCGCGCGGGGTGCCGGGTCAGTGCGGTTGTTCTTGCGGGTAGTCGGTCGGAGCGCGATGGCCAGGCAGGCATCGCGCGTGCCGCCATCGTAGCGGCGGCAACCTGCCCTCTGATGAGCGCTGGTTGAAGAAATGTAAAGTCAGCCGAAGCCGACAGTGCGCCAGGCGCGACCAGCCGTGATCAGGCCGGTAGCGGCACCAGGCGCCAGCCCTGCGGCGCGACTTGCTGCGCCAGCAGCAGGTCGATATTGGGGTGCGAGCCGGGGTGCGCCCGCGCCTCGACCACGTGCTCGGCGAACCATTCCAGGCCTTGGGCAATGGCTGCCTTGCTCAGTTGCCCATCAAACGCTTTCGCCAGCGCGTGGTAGATGCGCAGCGAACCCAGCTTGCCCGGCGCGGCGGGGATGTGGTGCACGACGGCGTCGGCGGCGTCAATCACATCGAGCCCGCGCAGATGATCAACCGGCGGCAGCGTGGCCAGCGTTTCCGCAAAGCTCACGCCTCCCACGCCACCCACCCCATCCACCACGTCAGCAGCACGATCACCCCGAAGGCGATGCGGTACCACGCAAACGGCACGAAGCTGTGGCTGGAGATGTAGCGCAGCAGCCAGCGCACGCAGATCCAGGCGCTGATGAACGAGAACACCAGCCCCACGGCGAACACCGGCGCATCGGCCCAGCTCAGCAGGTGGCGGGCCTTGAACAGGCTGTACACGCCCGCGCCGATCAGCGTGGGGATGGCGAGGAAGAACGAGAAATCCGTCGCCGCCTTGCGCGACAGGCCCAGCAGCATGCCGCCGATGATGGTGGCGCCGCTGCGGCTGGTGCCGGGGATCATGGCGAAGCACTGCACCAGGCCCACTTTCAGCGCGTCCATCGGCGTCATGTCGTCCACGCTCTGCACGCGTGCGGCGCTCTGCGGCCGGCGCTCAGCCCACAGGATGACGAAGGCGCCCAGGATGAAGGTGGTGGCCACCACCTGAGGGGTAAACAGGTGTGCATCGATGGCCTCGCCAAACAGCAGGCCCAGGATGACGGCCGGGAAGAAGGCAATCACCACGTTCAACGCAAAGCGCTGCGCCGCCTTGTCACGCGGCAGCGCCACCACCGTGTGGCGAATCTTCTGCCAGTACACCAGCACCACGGCGAAGATGGCGCCGGTCTGGATGGCGATCTTGAACACGTTGGCCGCCTCGCCGCCCATGTTCAGCAGGCTGCCCGCCAGGATCAGGTGACCAGTGGAAGAGATGGGGAGAAACTCGGTCAAACCCTCCACGATGCCCATGATCGCGGCCTTGACCAGCAGGACGGTGTCCAAGCGAAAGCCTTTCTGAAAACGCTACATCATTTGTAGCTTGCGGGCGACGATTCTACGGCCACGTTGACTGATGACGTGCGGGATCTCGTCCATCTTCCACGGACATGGTTGGCAATTTCAACGCCCCTGCTCCCAACAACCCTTTTGTTGGTCGGGCCGCTGCCATCCAGTCAGCAAGCGCTGCATTACAATTGCCCACCATGAACGCAGCTGACCACTTCAGTCCGGCTATCGCCTCGGCCTCCGTGTCGAGCGCACAGGCGTTCCCCCCCCTCGCTCCCCGCATTACCACGACCACCAAAAAGGGCTGACCAGCCCGTGGTTCGTCGTGCGCGCCGCCTACCGGAGCCAGACGAGCCCGGCAGGTCAGACAGATTCACTTTGTTTGAAAGGCGCGACTGACAATGAACAAGATCGGCAACGTTGTAGGCCTCGTCGGCTGGCGAGGCATGGTTGGCTCGGTCCTGATGGATCGCATGCAGGCCGAAAAGGACTTCGACCTGATCGAGCCCATTTTCTTCTCCACCAGCAACGCGGGCGGTACCGCGCCCGCGATGGCGAAGAACGAGAAGACCCTGAAGGATGCGCACGACATTGATGCCTTGAGCAAGTGCGACATCATCCTGACCTGCCAGGGTGGCGACTACACCACCGAGGTATTCCCCAAGCTGCGCGCCGCTGGCTGGAAGGGCCACTGGATCGACGCCGCCAGCACACTGCGCATGAAGGACGACGCGGTCATCGTGCTCGACCCCGTGAACATGCCCGTGATCCAGAACGCGCTGGCCAACGGCGGCAACAACTGGATCGGCGGCAACTGCACCGTCAGCTGCATGCTGATGGGCGTGGGCGCCCTTTACAAGGCCGGTCTGGTCGAGTGGATGAGCACGCAGACCTACCAGGCGGCCAGCGGCGGCGGCGCGCAGCACATGCGCGAGTTGCTGACGCAGTACGGCACGCTGAACGCCGAGGTCAAGGCGCTGCTGCAAGACCCCAAGAGCGCCATTCTGGAGATCGACCGCATGGTGGCCGCCAAGCAGCGGGCACTGTCAGGCGACGAAGTGGCCAATTTCGGCGTGCCGCTGGGTGGCTCGCTGATCCCGTGGATCGACAAGGATCTGGGCAACGGCATGAGCCGCGAGGAATGGAAGGGCATGGCCGAGACCAACAAGATCCTGGGCACGGGCGAAGGCTTTGGCGCGCCCGCCGTGCCGGTGGACGGTTTCTGCGTGCGCGTGGGCGCCATGCGCTGCCACAGCCAGGCGCTGACCTTCAAGCTGAAGAAGGACGTACCCGTGGCCGATATCGAAGCCATGATCGCCGCCGATAACGCTTGGGTGAAGGTGGTGCCCAACAACCGCGAGGACACGATCCGCGACCTGACGCCCGTGGCCGTGACCGGCACCATGACCATCCCGGTTGGCCGCATCCGCAAGCTGGCGATGGGGCCGGAATACGTGGGTGCGTTTACCATCGGCGATCAGTTGCTGTGGGGCGCCGCCGAACCGCTGCGCCGCATGCTGCGGATCTTGCTGACGGCCTGAGCCGTTTCTTGAAAACGATAGCGGGCGGCGCCCAAATGGCGCCGCCCGTTGTCAAAGGGCAACAAGGCCGGGGAGGTTTCGACCTCGTATGAACGTGTGAGGATCGTTAACCAGTGTCTCAGCTTGTCAGCCTAATTTGTTGATGTTAATGTCGATTTTCATATTCGTTCCGGCGAGGCTTGGCCTGCCCAACACCAGTCATGCAGAATAAAACCGTACAGACCCGCCCGGGGTCGAAAGGACAGGGAATGGCCAAGCAGCCATGGACGAGGGGCGTGATGGCTTCAGCCATCGCGCTGGCGATGTTTGGCGCCAGTTTGAATGCGCAAGCGATGGCCTTGGGCGCCGTCACGGTGCGTTCGGCGCTGGGCGAGCCGCTTCGCGCTGAAATCGAGGTACCGCAGATTTCATCGGACGAAGCCGCGACCTTCCAGGCCTCCATCGCTTCGCCCGAGGCCTTTCAATCAGCGGGAGTCGAATACTCTCCGGCCTTGAATGGCGCCCGCATCACCTTGCACCGCCGCCCCAACGGACAGGCGTATCTGCGCGTTGTCGGTGACCGCCCCGTCAGCGAGCCTTTCCTGGGCATCGTGATCGACGCCAGCTCGTCCAGCGGCCGGGTGGTGCGCGACTACACCATGCTGCTCGACCCGCCTGCCCGCGCGGCGCCCGCGCCCGTCACGATCACGCAGTCGCAGGTTCCGTCGCAGCCCGTGGGCTCGGCACCCACGCAGATAACGCCCACGCCAAGCGTGGTGCAAACAACGCCCGCCGACGGTGGCGCGGCGCGCCCAAGCCGCGCGCCGGCGCGGGCCGCGCCGGCGGCAAGCGGCGGCGGCGATCAGGTCACCGTGCAGCGTGGCGACACCGCCTACGCCCTCGCGGCCGCTCACCGCGCGGATGGCGTGTCGCTGGACCAGATGCTGGTCGCCATGCTGCGCGCCAACCCCAACGCCTTCATTCGCGGCAACGTCAACTTGATGAAGGCCGGCGCCGTCATCAACATGCCCACGGCTGAACAGGCTGCTGGCACATCTCACCGGGCCGCCCGCCGCGCGGTGGTGGCCCAAAGCCGCGACTTCAACGCCTACCGCCGCGGCGTCGCCATGCGCTCGGGCAGCACGCGCGTGGCCGCCGCCACGGGCCGTGCATCCGGTGGCGTGCAGGCACAGGTGCAAGACAGCCAAGCCGCGGCACCCGTGCAAGACCGCCTGAAGCTGTCCAGGGGCGGCACGGCCAGCGGTACCGAGTCGCAAGTCGCCCAGTCGCGCCAGGCCAAGGAGCAAGCCGACCGCGTGGCCGAGCTGAACAAGAACATCAGCGAACTGTCGCGCCTGCAAACGGCGTCCGGCAGTGGCGCGGCTGCTCCCGCTCCCACGACCCCCACGGTGCCGGCCATCAACGTGCCGACCGAGGCTCCAAACGCCACGACGCCCACGCCAGCACCGGTGGCCACGCCCGCTTCAGCGGCGGAATCGGCGGTGGTGGATGCCGCATCCGTCACTGCAGCGGCTGCCGCCAGTGCCGCCTCGGCGGCTGCATCGGCCGTCGCCCCCGTCGTGGCGGAAGTCACTTCTGCCGCCAGTGAGGCAGAAGCGGCTGCATCGGCTGCCGCAGCAGCCGCCGCCGCGGCTGCTCCCGCGCCGACACCTCCTCCCGCTCCCCGCCCACGCGTGGTCACGCCACCCGCCCCCGTCGAGGAGCCTTCATTCCTCGGCAGCTTGATGGAGAACCCGCTGGTTCCCATCGCTGGCGCCGGCCTGCTGGCTTTGCTGGCGGGCTTTGGCTGGTATCGCTTGCGTCAGCGCAGAAAGGATACGGCGCCACTGGACAGCTCGTTCATTGAAAGCAGATTGCAGCCCGATTCTTTTTTCGGCGCCAGCGGCGGCCAGCGCGTTAACACCAAGGACGGTGGTGGCTCGGTCACCGGCCACTCGTCCATGGCCTATTCGCCTAGCCAACTGGACGCCGCTGGCGACGTCGACCCCGTTGCGGAAGCCGATGTGTACCTGGCATATGGCCGTGACATGCAGGCCGAGGAAATTCTCAAGGAAGCCTTGCGCACGCATCCGGGCCGCACGTCGATCCATCGCAAGCTGGCTGAAATCTATGCCAAGCGCCGCGATGCCCGCGCGTTCGAGGCCATCGCCACCGAGGCTCACGCCCTCACCCAGGGCCAGGGGCCGGATTGGCTGGCCATCACCAGCCTGGGCAGCGAGCTGGAGCCAGGCAACAACCTCTATCAACCGGGCGGCGTGCCGTCCACCAAGCCCACGCCAATGCCGTCGGCGCACGCCAGCTTCGGCGCCGATACCGAGCCGCATCCCTCTTCAGAGGCCGCAGATTACACCAGCGCAAGCGTGCCGCTGGACCTTGATCTTGACCTGGACAGCGCACCGGTGCGCGCCACGGCGCCAGCACCGGCTCCCGTGGCTGCGCCGGCCGCCGCAGCTGCTGTCGCCAGTGCGGCCGTTGCTCGCACGCAAGTGCCCGCCGCGCCCGCTCCCGCCATGGATGATCACGCGGCTCTGGACTTCGATCTGGATCTGGACTTTTCACCCCCCTCCGAGACGCCGACGCGGCCACCCGTGGCGCCCCCGGAGCCGCAGCGTCCAATCGAGGTCGCCGCGCCGCCGGTGCTCGACGACAACGCGGGCATGATCGATTTCGACATGGATGCGCTGTCGACGGACCCTGATTCGCGCTCTGGTGGCGAACTGAAGACCGAGCAACCCGAGGACGTTGACGAGGACCCGCTGGGCACCAAACTGTCCCTGGCACAGGAGTTCCACGCCATTGGCGACACCGACGGCGCTCGCGCCCTGGTGAAGGAAGTGATTGCCGAGTCGTCCGGGTCGATGCGCGCGCGCGCGGAGCGTTTCCTGGCGGAACTCAACTGACAGGGCACCTGACCCATCGAAAAGCGGCGCTCTCGTGGCGCCGCTTTGTCTTTCCATCGTGCGCCTTGCGGCCACAATGACGGCATCGTGAGAATCGCGCTCGGCATCAGCTATCTCGGCACCGCCTACCAAGGCTGGCAAAGCCAGCCTTCGGGGCAAACGGTGCAAGATCGGCTTGAGTCCGCGCTGGGCCAGTTCGCCACCGTGCCCATCGCCACGCTGTGCGCTGGCCGCACCGACGCTGGCGTGCACGGGCTGATGCAGGTGGTGCATTTCGACACCAACCTGGTGCGCGAGCCCTTTTCCTGGGTACGCGGCACCAACCGCTTCCTGCCATCGGATATCGCCGTGCAATGGGCTCAGACCGTGCCCGAAGCCTTTCATGCCCGCGCCGCCGCCCTCGCCCGCCGATACGCCTACGTGCTGCTCGAATCGCCCGTGCGCCCCAGCGTGGAGGCCGGGCGCGCGGGCTGGACGTTCCGCCCGCTGGATGGCGATGCCATGCGGCAAGCCGCCAGCCACCTGATGGGCGAGCATGACTTCACGTCATTCCGCGCCTCGGCCTGCCAGGCGTTGTCGCCCGTCAAGCAACTCACACGGCTCGACATCACCCGGCGCGGCACCTACTGGCGCTTCGATTTCGAGGCCAGCGCTTTCCTGCACCACATGATCCGCAACATCATGGGCTCCCTGGTCACCGTGGGGCAGGGGTTGCAGCCACCCGGCTGGATGGCCGAAGTGCTGGCCGCGCGCGACCGCGATGCCGCCGCGCCCACTTTCGCGCCTGACGGACTGTACTTCCTAGGCCCCCGCTACGACACACGCTGGGGGCTGCCGGAGTGCACGGCGGCCTATGATTGGCTGCCATGAGCAGCGCCCGCCCCCACCGCACCCGCATCAAGATCTGCGGCCTCACGCGCGAGGCCGATGTGGACGCCGCCGTGGACGCCGGGGCCGATGCCATCGGCTTCGTGCTCTACCCGAAAAGCCCGCGCTTCGTCACGCCCGCGCGTGCCGCCGAACTGGCCCGCCGCCTGCCGCCCTTCGTCACCCCGGTACTGCTGTTCGTCAATGAAGTGGCGACCCATATAGAAGCTGCCTGTGATCGCGTGGCCGGCGCCGTGTTGCAATTTCATGGTGATGAGTCGGCCGCCGACTGCCTGACAGCCGCGAATGCCACGGGCCGCCCCTTTCTGCGCGCGGCGCGCATCCCGGCGCCGCCCGCCAACGCGCCCGACCTGGCAAGCTTCGCCCGGGATTTCAGCGCCGCGCAGGCCATCCTGCTCGATGCTCACGTCGACGGCTTCGGCGGTGGCGGTAAAACATTCGATTGGTCTTGCCTGCCACCCCACATACCCGCCCATCTCGTCCTGTCTGGCGGACTCACGCCCGCCAACGTAGGCAGCGGCATCGCGGCGCTGCGTGGGCGCGGTTTCTCGCTCGCGGTTGACGTGTCCTCCGGCGTCGAGGCAGACGGGCCAGACGGCAAACCCCGAAAAGGCATCAAGGACGCCGACAAAATCCGGCAATTCATCGCCGCCGTGCGCCAGGCGGATGCAAGCCGCTGAAGCCGCACACATGCCTCGTCCCTGCATCCTGTTTTCAGCCCGGCAGTTTCCCAGCGTCAACGACGCTTTCGACTACGCGCCAGAAGCCCCCGAAAGCGTTGGTCTGAGCGGGCTGGCCGAGTGGTTCGACCACATTCCCGACTTGTTTCTGCTGCTGCTGGGCGAGCAATCCGCCGCCGCGCCATGGCGCGCCTATGCCGACCCATGCGACAACCAATGCCTGGTCACGCCCATGCCCGAGGCCCGTGCACGCTGGCGGGCACTGACCGCGCTGGCGCACCACCACCACCCTGAACTGGCCGCCAGCCTGGCGCAAGTGCAGGCCGTGCTGGAAAAAGCTCCTTTTGCCTGGCTGGTGCTGGACATCTGGGACAGCCAACCGCCAGCCAAACAAGGCAAGAAAGCATGGCCGCGCTTCGTCAAAGGCCTGCAGGCACGCGCGGCCACGTTGACTGACGCCCTGCACGCCAGCAGCCCGCAGCACCTGGCGCCTGAACTGGCCCACCTGCTGGCGCACTGGTCACGGGAGTGCGGCTGGTGGTCGCCCGCCGTGGCCGCGCGCGCCTGGCTGCTGGACGATCCGTTTGAAGAAGTGGCCGCGCGCGTACCCACGCTGGCGGGCCTGCAGGCGCTGCGCTGGCTGGACGCCATTCCAGCCTGGGTGGTGCAGCGCCAGGGTGCGCGTGAATTCGCGGACCCGATAGGCATCGTCACCCCCTACGGGCGCTGGCTGCTGCCCCTGCACGAAGGCATGACCCGGGTTGAAACAGGCCCCGACGAGTGCAGCCTGCACTGGGGCTGGCTGGCCTGCCAGCAGGATGTTCCTCCACCCCCAGCCACCAGTACGCCTGAATACCCGCCGCTGCGCCTGAACGCCCGCGTGTGGGATGTGAACGGCCTGCCCGTCACGCCGCTGCTGCCGGACACCTTGCTGGACATATGCGCGCCCCACGTGCTCTACACCCAGCCCTGCACGGGTTCAGCCGCTGACGAAGCCGCGCTCAATCCCGGCCAGTTGCGCCGCCTGCCCGATCTGTCGCCTTTGCTGGAAAACATCAGCAACGTCAACTACAGCGACGATGGTTTGGTGCACTTCCAGCGCCGCGTACCCAACCCGGCACAGCCAGACAATCCACACACCTTCGAGGGTTTGATGGATGACGGCGGCCAGGTTCTGGTATCGGCGGATCGCTACCGCAGCATTTCCCCGTTCCACAAAACCAAACGCATCGCCACGGTGTGCAAGCAGGCACCGCCGACGAGCGAGTCCGACGAAAGCTGCTTGTTCGGCATCCTTGATATCCGGGGTCAGGAAGTGCTGCCCTGCCAATACCGGGCCATCCACCCGCTGCGCCCCGCCGATAAGCCTCCCAAGGTGCTGGGCAAGGATCGGCTCCTGGCTCAGGCGCAAGATGGCTGCATCCACATCTTCACCATCACCGGCCAGCTGGTGTGTGCCACGCCCTATGTGCCAACGCAGCTGTTTTTCGCGGAACCGCTCATCGACGGCGCCATGTACCTGACCGATGACCAGTGGGTGTACCAGGTATCGCTGGACGGCGACGTGCTGGCCCGTGACATGCCCCTGGACCAGCTCAACCAGGAAATCAGGCAAGCCCGGCGCCAGCAGTTTGGGCTGGACGCCCCGCATCGCCACGTCACCGCCGCCGACGTCGTGGCCGAAGCGCCATGGAACACCTTGGCCGAGCTGAGCGCCATCTTCTGTCTGGGCGATGCCCATCGTGCCGCCCGGGTGGCGCAGCACGTGCGTCAGCAGTTGGAACCCGCCGGCGGAAGCTCCGGCGAAGAAGACGAAAACGAAAACGATGAAGCAGCGGCCATCGCCTGTCTGCGTGCCGACCAGCCCGCCGCCGCGGCCTTGCTGCACCTGATGCGATGGGCGCTGCTGGAAGAAGACCTGGCCGCCATCATCGACTGGAAAGACACCGACGCACTGGAAAACCTGGCCGCCAGCTTGACCATCCCCGAACTGCAAGGCTTCGACTGGCTGGCGAGCGACAATAGCGGCAGCGTTTCCGATGGCATCGCCGCGGCCCGCGCGTATCTGCGCCCACGGGGCCTGTGCCTGGTGCAATTGCCCACCCAGGGCGACTGCCACGATCTGGCCGTGGCCCGTGCCGACGACCTGCCACGCCTGCTGCATATCGCCCAATCGCTGGGGGAAACGCTGCAAACCTGATAATGCCCGGCTGCGTCTGCGAGCAGACCGGCCGCGCATTGACTAAAAACCCATCCATGACGCCTTATTGCCTTCCTGACTCCAACGGCCATTTCGGCCGCTACGGCGGCAGTTTCATCAGCGAAACGCTGACCTACGCCATCAACGAACTGAAGGACGCCTACGCGAAGTACCAGCACGACGCGGGGTTCCTCAACGAATTCAAATACGAGCTGGCGCACTACGTGGGCCGCCCTTCGCCCGTCTACCACGCCGCGCGCACCAGCCGCGAGCTGGGCGGCGCGCAGATCTACCTCAAGCGCGAAGACCTCAACCACACCGGCGCGCACAAGATCAACAACGTCATCGGCCAGGCCATGCTCGCCAAGCGCATGGGCAAGCCGCGCATCATCGCCGAAACGGGCGCCGGCCAGCACGGCGTGGCCACGGCCACCATCTGCGCCCGCTACGGGCTGGAGTGCGTGGTGTACATGGGCGCGGAAGACGTGAAGCGCCAGTCGCCCAACGTCTACCGCATGAAACTGCTGGGCGCCACCGTGATTCCGGTCGAAAGCGGCAGCAAAACCCTGAAGGACGCGCTGAACGAAGCCATGCGCGACTGGGTGGCGAACGTGGACAACACCTTCTACATCATCGGCACCGTGGCCGGCCCGCACCCCTACCCCATGATGGTGCGTGACTTCCAAAGCGTGATCGGCCAGGAGTGCCTGACGCAGATGCCTGAGATGCTGACCGAGCAAAAATGCGCGGCCCAGCAGCCCGACGCCGTCATCGCCTGCGTGGGCGGCGGCAGCAACGCCATGGGCATCTTCTACCCCTACATCCCGTACGAGAAAACGCGCCTGATCGGCGTCGAGGCCGCCGGCCAGGGGCTGGACAGCGGCAAGCATTCCGCCAGCCTGCAGCGCGGCTCCAGCGGCGTGCTGCATGGCAACCGCACCTACATCCTGCAGGACGACAACGGCCAGATCACGGAAACGCACAGCATCTCAGCCGGCCTGGACTACCCCGGCGTCGGCCCCGAGCATGCGTGGCTCAAGGACACCGGCCGCGCCGAATACGTGGGCGCCACCGATGCCGAGGCGCTGGCCGCCTTCCACCACCTGTGCCGCGCCGAGGGCATCATCCCGGCGCTCGAATCCAGCCACGCCATGGCCTACGCCATGAAGCTGGCGCCGACCATGCGACCGGATCAATCCATCCTGGTATGCCTGTCCGGCCGGGGCGACAAGGACATCGGCACCGTGGCCGATCTGGATGGCGTTGATTTTTACGACAGGCCTTCGATGCGCGGTCACGTGGTCAAGGGCGCCGCCAAACCGGGAGCCAAGCCATGAGCCGCATCGACACCACCCTGGCCGGGCTGAAGGCCAGTGGCCGCAAGGCCCTCATTCCCTACGTGACCGCCGGCTTTCCCTACGCCGACATCACGCCCGCGCTGATGCACGGCATGGTGGCCGCCGGCGCCGATATCATCGAACTTGGCGTGCCCTTTTCCGACCCCAGCGCCGACGGCGCCGTGATCCAGAAAGCGGGCGACCGCGCGCTGTCGCTGGGCATCGGGCTGGCGCAGGTGCTGGCGATGGTGAAAACCTTCCGCGAAAAAGATCAGAACACCCCCGTGGTGCTGATGGGCTACGCCAACCCGGTGGAGCGCTACGACCAGAAGCATGGTCAGGCAGAAGGCGACAACGCCTTCATCCGCGACGCCGCCGCCGCCGGCGTGGATGGCCTGCTGATCGTCGACTACCCGCCCGAGGAGTGCGTCGACTTCGCCACCCAGCTGCGCGCGCACGGCATGGACCTGATCTTCCTGCTGGCCCCCACCTCCACCGAGCAGCGCATGCGGCAGGTGGCCCAGGTCGCCAGCGGCTACATCTATTACGTGTCGCTCAAGGGCGTCACCGGCTCGGGCGCGCTCAACACGGCCGAGGTCGAGGCCATGCTGCCGCGCATTCGCCAGCACGTGCACATTCCCGTGGGCGTGGGTTTCGGCATCCGCGATGCCGAAACCGCCAAGGCCATCGGCAAGGTGGCCGATGCCGTGGTCATCGGCAGCCGCCTGATCCAGGTGATCGAAGCCCAGCCGCACGAGCGCGTGGTGGCCGCCGCGATGGATTTCCTGCGCCCCATCCGCGCCGCGCTGGATGCATGATCCTGGTGTGCCGACCCGGAGATTTCATGGGCAAGTTATTTCCGGGACGGCAAACCAGCATAATCGCCGCTATCACTCAAGGAGCGTCACATGAGCAGCTGGCTTGAAAAACTCCTGCCACCCAAGATTCAGAAATCCGAGAATTCCGAGCGTCGGCAGATGCCGGAGGGGCTGTGGATCAAGTGCCCCGATTGCGACACGGTGCTGTACAAGACCGACCTGGATCAGAACCAGAACGTCTGTCCGCAGTGCGGCCACCACCACCGCATCGGCGCGCGCGAGCGGCTCAATGTGTTTCTCGACAACGAGGGCCGCTACGAGATCGGCCAGGAAGTGGTGCCCGTGGACGCACTGCGGTTCAAGGACAGCCGCAAGTACCCCGAGCGCATCAAGAGCGCGATGGAAGCCACCGGCGAGACCGATGCCCTGGTGGTGCTGGGTGGCGCGGTGCGGGGCATCAGCGTGGTCTGCGCCTGCTTCGAGTTCGATTTCATGACCGGCTCGATGGGCTCGGTGGTGGGCGAGCGCTTCGTGCGTGGCGTGGAAAACGCCATCGAACAGAAAGTGCCCTTCATCTGCTTCACCGCCAGCGGCGGCGCGCGCATGCAGGAGGGCGTGCTCAGCCTGATGCAGATGGCCAAGACCAACGCCGCGCTCACGCGGCTGGCGAAAAAGGGGCTGCCCTACATCAGCGTGCTGACCGATCCCACCACCGGCGGCGTGTCGGCCAGCTTCGCCTTCGTCGCCGACGTGGTGATCGCTGAGCCCAAGGCCATGATCGGCTTCGCCGGCCCGCGCGTGATCGAGAACACGGTCCGCGTGAAGCTGCCGGAGGGCTTTCAGCGCGCCGAGTTCCTGCGCCAGAAAGGCGCGGTCGACTTCATCTGCGACCGGCGCGAGCTGCGCGAGAAGATCGCGAACGTGCTCGCCATGCTGCAGCGCCAGCCGGCCGACGCCGTCCAGTAAGCGCGCCTTCGGCGGCCTGCACACCGCCAGGCGCGCCAACTCACTGAGAGCCTGCGCTCAGAGCATGGGCTCATGGCCCAGCGCCTCGCCCCGTGCAATGTCGTTACACTGATTCATTGGCCCGCCGCCGCCCGACGACGGGCGACGCACACGAGACAACCATGCCCGGCATCATTCAAAGCCTGCTCGACACCGACCTGTACAAATTCACCATGATGCAGGCGGTGCTGCATCAATTTCCGGGCGCGGAGGTCGAATACAAGTTCAAGTGCCGCTCGGCCGATGTGCAGCTGGCGCCCTACATCGACGAAATCCGCGATGAGATCCGCCAGCTGTGCGAGTTGCGCTTCACCGAGGACGAGCTGGCCTACGTCCGCTCGATGCGCTTCATCAAGAGCGACTTCGTCGACTTTCTCGGCCTGTTCAAGCTGAACGAAAAATACATCACCCTCACGCCGCAGG
Organism: Pseudomonadota bacterium; assembly: GCA_030538085.1. Classification (GTDB taxonomy): domain Bacteria; phylum Pseudomonadota; class Gammaproteobacteria; order Burkholderiales; family Burkholderiaceae_C; genus Ottowia. The sequence goes on from JAUNUR010000029.1 coordinate 25,222, forward strand.
CCAATGGCGAAATCGACATCCGCGTGCGCGGCCCCTGGCTGCACACCATCATGTTCGAGATTCCGGTGCTGGCCATCGTGAGCGAGGTGTACTACCGCAACACCGCGCCGAACCTGGATTTCGACGAGGGCCGGCGCCGGCTGGACGCCAAGCTCAAGCTGGTTGAAACGCCCGGGCTGCAAGGCATCCGCATCGCCGACTACGGCACGCGCCGCCGTTTCTCGCGCGAATGGCAGCGCGAGGTGCTGCAGACCATGCAGCGGCGCCTGGGCGCCACGGGGCAGCTCACCGGCACCAGCAACGTGCTGTTCGCCAAGGAGTTGAACCTGCGCCCCATGGGCACCATGGCGCACGAATACCTGCAAGCCTGCCAGGCGCTGGGCCCGCGCCTGCGCGACACGCAAGTGTTCGCGTTCGAGAAGTGGGCGCAGGAATACCGCGGCGACCTTGGCATCGCGCTGTCCGACGTGTACGGCATGAACGCCTTCCTGCGCGACTTCGACATGTATTTCTGCAAGCTGTTCGACGGCGCGCGGCACGATTCAGGCGACCCCTTCAAGTGGGGCGAGCGCATGATCGAGCACTACCAGGCCAACCGCTGCGACCCGCGTACCAAGACCATCATCTTCAGCGACGGGCTCACCGTGCCGCGCTGCATCGAGCTGTTCGAACGCTTCGACGGCCGCATCCAGGTGGCCTTCGGCGTCGGCACCAACCTGACCAATGACGTGGGGCCAGCGGCACTGCAGATCGTGCTGAAGGTGATCGAGTGCAACGGCCAGCCCGTGGCCAAGATCTCCGACACACCGGGCAAGACCATGGTGGAGGACGAGGGCTACCTGACCTACCTGCGCCAGGTGTTCGACCTGCCAGCGCCGCCAGCGGCGGTGCCCATCAACCGGCCGGCACCGTTGTTGCGCTGATCCGGCAAGCTATTATAAAAATAGCGCCCAGCGCTTTATCGACAAGCGCTGGAACCTCATTTCATTCATCATCACACCGCGACTCCAAAGGCATGACTCCAGCATCCACCAGCATCACCCGCCGCCCATTCTTCTGGTTCAGTCGCCTGGGCGCGCTGCTGATGCTGCTGGCGCTGGCCGCCCCGGCGCGGGCCGCCACGCTGGACGGCAGCCAGTTGTCGCTGCTGTGGGCCGTACCCTTCGTCGGCATCCTGCTGTCGATCGCCATCTGGCCGCTGGCCGGCCCCATGTTCTGGCATCACCACTTCGGCAAGATCGCGGCGGCCTGGGCGCTGGCGTTCCTGCTGCCGTTCGCGGCCGTGTTCGGCATCGCGGCGGCGGGCGCTGGTCTGGTGCACGCGCTGCTGGCCGAATACATTCCTTTCATCCTGCTGCTGACGGCGCTGTTCACCGTCTCGGGCGGCATCTACATCCGCGGCAACCTGCACGGCACGCCGCTGCTCAACACCGGCATCCTGCTGGTGGGCGGCATCCTGGCCAGCTTCATGGGCACCACGGGCGCGTCGATGCTGCTCATCCGCCCGCTGATCCGCGCCAACGACAACCGCAAGAGCTGCGCGCATGTCGTCATCTTCTTCATCTTCATCGTCAGCAACATCGGCGGCTCGCTCACGCCGCTGGGCGATCCGCCGCTGTTCCTGGGCTTCCTGAAGGGCGTCACCTTCTTCTGGACGGCGGCGCACATCTGGCCCGACACGCTGCTCCTGATGGTCGTGCTGCTGGTGATGTTCTTCCTGCTCGACACCTGGATGTACAAGAAGGAAGGCGTAGCACCCGCCGACCCCACGCCCGACGACCACCGCTTCGGCTTCGACGGCGCCGTCAACTTCCTGCTGCTGGGCTGCGTGGTGGCGCTGGTGCTGATGAGTGGCATCTGGAAGCCCGGCGTGGTGTTCAACGTCTTCGGCACCGACGTGGCGCTGCCGGGTCTGGTGCGCGACCTGGGCATGATCGTCGTCACCATCATCTCGCTGGCCATCACGCCCAAGGACGTGCATGACAGCAACCAGTTCAACTGGGAACCCATGAAGGAAGTGGCCAAACTGTTCGCTGGCATCTTCCTGACCATCATCCCGGTCATTGCCATGCTGCAGGCCGGCACGGACGGCCCCTTCGGCGCCGTGGTCCGCGCCGTGACCAACGCCGACGGCACGCCCAACCCGGCCATGTACTTCTGGGCCACCGGCATGTTGAGCGGCTTCCTCGACAACGCGCCCACCTACCTGGTGTTCTTCAACACCGCCGGCGGCGACCCGGTGCAGTTGATGGGCCCGCTGGCCACCACGCTGGCAGCCGTCAGCGCGGGCTCGGTGTTCATGGGCGCGCTCACCTACATCGGCAACGCGCCCAACCTGATGGTCAAGGCCATCGCCGAGGACCGCGGCGTGAAGATGCCCAGCTTCTTCGGCTACATGGCCTGGAGCTTCGGCATCCTGCTGCCCCTGTTCGTGGTGCTCACGCTGCTGTTCTTCCGCTGATCCCCCGGCGCGGCACGCCCCGCCGGGCTCTCACTCCCGTTCCAAATCAAAGCGGCGACCTGCCCGTCATTCCAGCGCAAGCTGGAATCCATCGAGATTTTCAAAAATCACGACAGCGCGGGCCATCAGAAAAGCCTCCTCATATTCCCTCGTCATTGCGGCGAAGGCCGCAATCCATAGGGCGTCACCTTGACACGGTATTGACCCACGGACACCGCGTGGATTGCGGCCTTCGCCGCAATGACGGGATGAGGTGAAGGCGTTACATAGGCTTGTCCTGAAGAAACTCTCAATAGAAACGAAATCAGGCCGTGCTATACGCCACGCGCCGCGCGATTTCCGCAATCAGTTGCTGCGCCAGCACCCGCTTGCTGGCGTGCGGCAGTTCAAGCACGCCGCCCTCGTCCACCAGCAGCAGGGCGTTGTCGTCCTTGCCGAAAGTGGCCGGGCCGATGTTGGCCACCAGCAGCGGCACGCCCTTGCGCGCGCGCTTGGCCTGGGCGTTGGCCTGAAGGTTCTCGCTTTCGGCGGCAAAGCCGACGCAGTACAGCTCGCCGCCTTGCGCCCGCGCCGAACGCGCGATGTCGGCCAGGATGTCGGGGTTCTCGACAAAGGCCAGTTGCGGCACCTCGCCCGAGCCGTCCTTCTTGATCTTCTGCTCGGCGGCATTGGCAGGCCGCCAGTCGGCCACCGCCGCCGTGGCGATGAAAATGTCGGCATTGGGCGCCTGGCCCACGGCGGCGGCGTGCATGTCGCGCGCCGATTGCACGTCGACGCGCCGCACGCCACGCGGCGTGGGCAGATGCACCGGGCCGGCAACCAGCGTCACCTCGGCCCCCGCCTCGCGCGCCGCGCGGGCAATGGCAAATCCCATCTTGCCGCTTGAGTGGTTGGTGATGCCGCGCACAGGGTCGATGGCCTCAAAGGTCGGCCCCGCCGTGACCAGCACGCGCTGGCCCAGCAACGGCTTGGGCGCCAGAAAGGCGATCAGCTCTTCCAGCAGCTCAGCCGCCTCCAGCATGCGGCCATCACCGAACTCACCACAGGCCTGATCGCCATGCGCCACGCCCAGCATGTGCGCGCCGTCTTCCGTCACCTGCCGCAGGTTGCGCTGCGTGGCGGGGTGCGCCCACATTTCGCGGTTCATGGCCGGCCCCAGCAACAGCGGCACGCAGTTCATCGGCCGCGCCAGACACAGCAGCGCCAGCAGCTCGCCCGCCCTGCCCTGCGCCAACTGCGCGATGAAATCGGCGCTGGCCGGCGCGACGACGATGGCATCGGCCTCGCGGCTGAGGTTGATGTGCGCCATGTTGTTGTCGGGCCGCGGGTCCCACTGCGACACGTACACCGGCCGGCCCGACAGTGACTGCATCGCCACCGGGGTGATGAACTGGCAGGCCGCCTCGGTCATCACCACCTGTACGGTGGCGCCGGCCTTGACGAGCAGGCGGCTGAATTCCGCCGCCTTGAAACAGGCCGCCCCGCCGGACAGACCCAGCACGATGTGGCGGCCAGCCAGCTCGCCGTCAGCGGCATTCGGAATAGTGTTCGTGTTCATGACGGCAATGTAGCAAAGGCGGCGGACGAACCAGCTTTCCTATAATCGGAATTTCCCACCGAACGAAGGCATCACCCTTCGTCCTGAGATGACCAAATTCGTCTTCGTCACCGGCGGTGTGGTGTCTTCCCTGGGCAAGGGAATCGCCTCGGCGTCACTCGCCGCGATCCTCGAATCGCGCGGCCTCAAAGTCACCCTCATCAAGCTCGACCCGTACATCAACGTCGATCCGGGCACCATGAGTCCCTTCCAGCACGGCGAAGTGTTCGTCACCGACGACGGCGCCGAGACCGACCTGGACCTGGGCCACTACGAGCGCTTCATCACCACGCGGATGAAGCGCGCCAACAACTTCACCACCGGCCAGATCTACAAGAGCGTGCTCGAAAAGGAGCGCCGTGGCGACTACCTGGGCAAGACGGTGCAGGTGATCCCGCACGTGACGGGCGAGATACAGGACTTCATCAAGCGCGGCGCTGGCGTGGGCACGGCCAACGCGGTGGACGTGGCCATCGTCGAGATCGGTGGCACCGTGGGCGACATCGAATCGCTGCCCTTTCTGGAAGCCGTGCGCCAGCTCAGCCTGCGCCTGGGCCAGAACAACTCGGCCTTCGTGCACCTGACCTACCTGCCGTGGATCGCCGCCGCCGGCGAGCTGAAAACCAAACCCACCCAGCACACCGTGCAGAAGCTGCGCGAAATCGGCATCCAGCCCGACGCTTTGCTTTGCCGCGCCGACCGCCTGATCCCGCAGGAGGAGCGCGAAAAAATCAGCCTGTTCACCAACGTGCAGCCCTGGGGCGTGATCAGCATGCCCGACGTGGACAGCATCTACAAGGTGCCGCGCCTACTGCACGAGCAGGGCCTGGACGGCCTGATCTGCGACAAGCTGCGCCTGAACACGCCGCCCGCCAACCTGAAACGCTGGGACGATCTGGTGCACGAGGTGGAGAACCCGCGCCACGAAGTGCGCATCGCCATGGTGGGCAAGTACGTCGAGCTGTCGGACAGCTACAAGTCGGTCAACGAAGCGCTGCGCCACGGCGGCATGCACAACCATGCGCGCGTGCACATCGAGCACATCGACTCCGAGACCATCACACCCGCCAGCGTGGAGCAGCTGGCGCGGTTCGACGCCATCCTGGTGCCGGGCGGCTTTGGCTCGCGCGGGGTGGAAGGCAAGATCGCCACCGCGCGCTACGCCCGCGAGCACCAGGTGCCCTACCTCGGCATCTGCCTGGGCATGCAGGTGGCCACCATCGAATATGCGCGCCACGTGGCGGGCCTGGAAGGCGCCAACAGCACCGAGTTCGACCCGGCCACGCCGCATCCGGTGATCGCCCTCATCACCGAGTGGAAGGACAAGGACGGCAGCATCCAGACGCGCGATGCCCAGTCAGACCTGGGCGGCACCATGCGCCTGGGCGCGCAAAGCTCCGACGTGCAACCCGGCACGCTGGCCCACGGCATCTACGGCGACGTGGTGACCGAGCGCCACCGCCACCGCTACGAGGCCAACGTCAACTACCTCGACCAGTTGCGCAAGGCTGGTCTGGTGATCTCGGCGCTGACCCAGCGCGAGCAACTGACCGAGATCGTCGAGCTGCCCACGAGCGTGCACCCGTGGTTCATCGGCGTGCAGTTCCACCCCGAATTCAAGAGCACGCCCTGGGACGGCCACCCGTTGTTCAATGCCTTCATCAAGGCCGCGCTCGAATATCACGGCAGCCCCACACGAAAGGTCGGTCATGAAGATGCATTGGTTTCATAACACTGGATGGGCAACGACGCTGGCGGCAACCGGCCTGATCGCGGGTGCCCTGAGTGGCTGCGCAGCGGTGGGTGACGGCAGTTACTTCAAGGAAGCTGTAGCACCTACCGCCTGAACAACGCCGCATTTAAGGATGTGTACTGCCTGTCGCCGCCCATTGAGTTGAAGCTGGGTGAAACTCGTTTTTATGAGATCGCCATCTACTCAAGATCGGCCCACATGATCGTTCTTCAGGGTTGCCGCTGGGACGCCATGCAGCCTGCCGAGGCCATGAAAGCCACGCGAGAGTTGAAGCAAGGGCGATAAGCGTTTTCAATAACCTTCTCCGCAACAAGCTGCGGAGTATTCGCCGCTTCGCTTCCCGCCCCTTCAGGAGCGTTGCTGGAAACGCCGCAAGCGGTGGGGAATACGACCCCGTAGAGATTCAACCCCCCAATCCTGCATCCATCGCTCAGCGATGGATGCAGGATTGATCGTGCTTGCTATTTTGGGGAAGCCTTTGTAGCTTGAGTTAGCCATTAAAGTATTGTTGCGCACCACTTTTCTCCGCGCATGATTTTCACACTATCAACCCTCCATTCCCCTTGTGATTTTTGTAGAACATAAAGCAACTTTCCGCCATATAACGAATGGTCGCGGATGGTTTCTACATGCCATTTTTTCCCATACGCTTGGGAAAAAGTTATTTTTTCAGTGAGAGGATCATACTGCGGAGGCCTTGAAAAACCACCATTCCGCCCATAAGGTCTTTCTTTAGGGGTGCAATACAAGGAAAAAACTTTCTCCATGAATTTATTTGTGACCTCAAAGTACCCTGAAGGATTTTCGTCACTCCTATATTCCCTTGACAACTTGTAAGATAGCAATTCCCACTGATTCATAGCACCGATGAATGCTTCAAGCACAGAGGTTGGTTCATTGTAATTACAGGTTGGATAGGTGATATCAGACATGCGATTTTCCGATGTAATGGATAACGCTGGAGTTAAGCGGGCGCGCGTAGCGCACTCCGCTTGAATGACTTGTTATACCTACCCACCCAAGTATGAACCTGGATCGATAAAGAACGCCTTTTTATAGCCTTGCGTTGAACGATCAATGGCCCAAGGCGCCGGCATGAGGCGAACTATAGAATAATGTAAGTGTGGCGGTTTGCCTTTAGCATTGCCGCTATCACCCACTGTGCCAATTAAGCTGCCTGCGCCTACCAAGCTGAATATCGATGTGTCTATCGTGTTTAAATGAGCAAAGTAGTGAAACCGCCACTTTGGCCCCAGAACAACAACGACATTGCCTCCTTTGGGAATTTGACCGGTATAAAGAACGATGCCGTCTGTTGTGCTAGCCACGGCAGAACCTAGCCGGCCAAAGATATCTATACCTTTGTGAACCCCGGATGTGCCCCAAGGCTCAAACCAAAAGGACTTTTGATTCCAGTCTGCCTTAGACGCACCAACGACTGGAATTCTGATTCTTTCAGGAACAACAAAACCAATTGCCAATACGGCAACTACAATCAAAACTGCCTTCTTTGTTTTTGACATACTTGATCTGGTATAACGCCGGAATTAAGCCGCGCCGCGGAGCGGCGTCGGCTTGAATGAATTGTTAGGCACCACCCGCGGAGTGCGGATCAAACTGCCAGTCCGTCAAGGACTGGTACACGGTGCCGTCATCATCTTGCACGTGGCCACCTAGAGCATGAGCAATTTGAAGCATCTTTTGGTACAGAGCGGTGTCGGGCCACTTTGTACTGATGTTGCCTTGGAACCAATCCAGCCATGGCTCCTCATAGGCCGAATTTCCATGCCAGCGCGCGAAGTAGTCGCCTTGCGAGGTATCGAGTGAAAGCTCGGGATCAGACTCGATGTATGACAACCACTCATGCTCAGTGATGGGTGAGGCCTCATTGTCCGCCCAGAACTCTGCGCGGGTGATGTATAGCTCGACTCCCATAACCTCTCCTGTGGTGCCTAACATTAAAGGTAAGCGGCGACTGAGCGAAGCGGAGGGAACCCATAAGCAATGCGTGCAATTTACGAAGCAAACGCATTGCTTTTGGGCGTCCGCTTGACCGACGGGTTAGGCAAGAAGAAGCGCAACCGTGACACAACCCGAATGTGCCAGCCTAAATTGGCTCCAACACCGCATTCCTCCGCCCATCATCCACGCAGCCCTTGCCGAAAATCTACCCAAGGATGTAGCGTGTGATGGTTTTCGATGTCATTATCAATAACAGGATGCCGACGCCAAAAAACGCCTCCGGCAAAAATAAGTAAATGGCTAAAAAAACGAGGCTCCAGAGCGACAAATAAAATAACAATCGAGGCCTCGATTTCCTGAAGGCGAATATCAGTTTTCCGTAAAATAAAATGAAGCCGAGAATAGGAAAAATCAGAATGATGGGATCCCACATGGCTCAAACACTCACGACTTGAAAGCGGTGAGCGAAATCGTCATCCGACCCTGATTTCTCTGACTTCTTACACGACATAAATGCCTAACGCTTGAGTTAAGCCGCGTTGCGAAGTGGACGTGCGGCGGCGTAGAGTAGTGTAACAAGGCAAGGCCACAAAGCAACGTCGGCTTGAACGACTTGTTAGGTGCTGGCATTGATGTATCTATAAGTTTCATAACTATCTCTGTAAACTTTTTCAATTGCCTTATCGCGCTTTAGCCGGAAATGTTCATCCACCTCTTTCTTTTTAAGGTTGTAATGCTTTTTATTAACAAAACCGGCCGAACAAAGAGTTGGGTGCTCAAGTAAAGGCGTAAGGTCTCCACTTAATATTTTCGTATTCACAAATCTGAAATCTAGCAAATGTGGCAAACGATGTAGAAATTCAAGATTATGAATAGGTCCACATTCATTCAAGCACAAAACCCGAAGATTATAGAGACTGAAAAGCTCTTCGCTTGGGGAGAGTTTTTTGGATTGATTAATGTGCAACCATTTTAGTGAGTCGCCTAGCTGCGATAAACCTAAATCATTTTCAAGCTTTAGACAGTACTGCACCTCTAAGCGCTTTATTCCGCTAAGCTTAGATATTCCGTTCAATGACTTTATATTTGACGACCAAATATAGAGGTAGTCAACTAAGCCAACGGGCGGGAAGTCAACAAAATCCGCTGTGCATGACTTAAATCTATCAGCAAAAATATACCTTTTATCTTTAAGACTGCCGTTGAATCGTGAACTGTTTCTAAAATCCGCAAATACCAAATAATCTGGAGGTAGTTGGTCGTGCCAAATTGTGTTGTAAGTCCAGTCCATGATTTTCCTTGATCCGGCACCTAACGCCTGAGTTAAGCCGCGTTGCGTAGTGGCGCGGCGTTGTGGTAGACGCTACCACAAAAGCCGGCGCCACGAAGCAACGTCGGCTTGAACGAATTGTTAGGCCGCTAGAACTATGTCTTAGCGCTCATTGGGCATCTTCTTTCCCAATGTCGTAATGGCTCCGGCAAACAATCCGCCCAGCCCAGTACGCGATATTTGGATCACTTCATTAAGTCCTGATGCAGTTCTCAGTGAAATTTCTTCGTATTGGCAAATCGGAAGTTGGATGTTGTCTTTAAACCTTTTGTCTGGGCCTCCAGACTTATTAACATATTTCCAAGTTCGTCCTATTACCTTCGCGTCACGCGGGACAGCCTCACTTTCAATGAACTGAGTAGCGGATACGTCTAAATTAAGTTCTTTGTAATTTACAGAGCCAACACCAGATTGATCGTAAATAAGAATACGGTCTGGGAAGAAATGAAGAGTCTGCCTGCCTACTCCAATTGCGACAGTCTCAATATTGGTTTTCAGGTACGGCGGGGATCCTCTAAAAATCATCGTGCGCTTGCGTCGCACCAAATCACTGGCGCCAGCATGATATTTTCTATCATAAACTTTGCCGGATGCTTCAATGTGCCAAGCGCATGAACAACCGGATAGTTTTGTAGCTGCAGAGTGGAGTTCTTGGTACGCAGCCTCCATTTCTGAATCGAAGTCGTAAAAAAGAACCACTGTTTTATTAAGTGAATCTCTAATGTAAGTTATATAAACACCAACAACACAAATTGTTGCAATGGCAATGACAAGCCAAGTGGGTAGGCCTAAATTAAATGTGAGAAGTGCGATGCCAGCCGAAACGCATGCTGCAATGGGCCAAATCCTTATCTTCGAATTTTTATTCTTTATCTCGTCAAGAAGCTCCCTTGATGACGATTCTACTATTTTAGAAATATCTGCCGACTCGATTTCGACAAGAGGCGCGTGAGTTCCATCTGGAATTTGAACATCTTGTGCGAGATTTCGATTAATTGAGTGATGATCTTCGCCTTGGCTTGCGGTAGATGGCAAAGTAGCCCTGTAATATAGGCCATGGCGGCCCATGTGGACATAATTTCCTCTTGGGCCAATGCCTACTCTAAGGCCCTTTATTCCAGTGGAAACTCCAACCCCAGATTTTGATAAGTTGAATCTTAGCGGACCAACGCTGATGCTTTTCCGCAAATAAAACCCCATGATCTGCCTCCGCGATAATGTTTAACAAGCGGCCTAACGCCTGAATTAAGCCGCGCCATGAAGTGGCGTCGGCTTGAATGAATTGTTAGGCCTCAGCCCACTCACCGACTTGCGGGTTGAACAAGGCCATATATTCGGACTCAAAGAGTTCGCTTGCATCCTGTAGCGCCTCAAAGATGGCGTCGTCAGAGTTCTCCCAATATGGAACTGAAAATGCTATCTCTGTTGTAAATACCGAAACCTGTATTGGGCAGTCGTCGATGTGCTTTGCAAATTCACGACAGTCTGAAGTTGTAGTCTCGAGGTTGTAATCATACTTGGCCAGATTACTGACAAACCTCTCGACGGCAGATGGATCAAGAGGCGGGTGCTCGAACTCATCTATCTTTCGTCCTTGCTCAACTTGCTTACGAACTATGGGGTGGAAGATCTGGATGTTGTAGCTCATTGTTGCTCCTGAGGCCTAACGTTGAAGGTAAGCGGCGCCGGAGCGAAGCGGAGGGAACCCAAAAGCGT